>JAQBGF010000057.1:0-14044 GCA_032122615.1 Gammaproteobacteria bacterium
GGCTTCAGCGCCGACGCTCGCGGCGGCCGATGCGTACCTCGAGCAGGGCACCAGTGGCATGCTCCGGGGCATCGACGCCAACAACCTGCTCTACGCCGTGGACGCGTCCCGTGACTACGACCCGGGGCCCGCTCTGGAGAAAATCCAGGCGCCGCTGCTCGCGATCAATTTCTCCGACGACCTGATCAATCCGCCGGAGCTCGGGATACTCGAGCGCGAGATCAAGCGGGTGTCGCGGGGACGTTCCATCTTGATCCCTCGGAGTGAAGACACCGTGGGCCACGGTACTCACACCAAGGCGGTGGTCTGGAAGCAGCACCTGGCCGCGTTTTTGCAGGGCCTTGATTGAATCTCCGCCTGACTCGAGTTGGGCTTTGTTCCGTCCTGTCTCACCAGTCGAATGTCGTCGTAACTTTTCATCACTCGCTCTGCGCTGATTGGTGCATACGCGGACGTGTCTGACGTTCATCGCCCGGCGGTCACGTCGCCGCGCAGCGATGCTTCGTTCAGGTGATGTTATGGCTTGATCGATAACATGCCGCCGGGTTGGGGCGTCGAGCTACACGCACGGGCTCGGCCGCGACGCCGGGTTCAATCTATCGAACAAACAAGCACTTTTGGGTTCTTCTTAGGGAAATTGTAATGACGGCATGGATGCCAGCAGATCTCGCAGCGTGGCTGCGGGTAAACTTAAGATTCTTCATGGGCACTTTGCTTCTTGCTGGCGCCGGCACTGTCTACCCCAGTATCGTGGCGACTCCAACCGATGCCGACGGGGACGGCATACCAGACTCAGCTGACAACTGCATCAACCAGGGCAACCCGAGTCAGCTCGACGCCGACCGTGACGGGTACGGCAACTTCTGCGATGCGGATCTGAATAATAGTGGGATGACCAATTCGGCCGACATAGCAATCCTGTACTCCGTCCTCAGTAAGCCCGCCGGATCGAGCGCCACAGCGGCCGCCGCCGACTTAGACGGCACTGGCCGGGTCACTACGGCAGACTGGATGCGCATGCGCACCTATCTCGGCACTCCACCGGGTCCGTCGGGACTAGTAACCATCGTCCCGTCGGGCACCGCGACGATTTCCTGGCTGCCACCGACGCAGCGCACCGATGGCTCCGTATTGACGAACCTCGCCGGATACGAGATCCGCTTCGGCACGAGGCCTGGTGCGCTGGACAACACTATCCGGTTGAGCAACCCCGGGCTGACCCGTTACCTGGTGGAGAGCCTGACGCCGGGAACGTGGTACTTCGCTCTCGTTGCAGTCGACTCGGCGGGGGTGACCAGCACAATGTCCGCAATCAAGCCGAAAACGATTTCCTGAGGGTGGAGTTGACCAGCGTCTGACGTCCCTTTACTGCCGACCTGCTCCTTTATTTACCCTTTCGCCCGGTACTCCCGGGCCGACTGAAACTGCAAAGCTGCAAGCGGCGCTGCTTCGTAACCCGCCGTTACGCGCTCGTCCGGTGGCGTTGCGTACAGCGTCGTCCGGTGCACCGGGCGGCGCCCGATGCTCTCGATCAGAGCGTCCATCCGCTCCGGCGGCAGTTCCTGGCCGAAGCTCGCGCCGGCGGCGCGCGAAATACTTTCGTTCATCAGCGTGCCGCCGAGGTCATTGGCGCCAGCATTCAGCATGCGGGCTGCGCCTTCTTCGCCCAGCTTCACCCAGCTCACCTGGATGTTCTTCAGCACCGGGCCGAGAACGAGCCGCGCTATGGCGTGCATCAGTACCGTCTCGCGCCAGGTCGGGCCGGGACGGGCGAGCCCGCGCCGGTACATTGGGGCTTCCATGTGTACGAAGGGCAGGGGCACGAATTCGGTGAAGCCGCCGGTTTCTATCTGGAGATTGCGGATCGCCAGCAGGTGCCGCGCCCAGTGCCGGGGCGTCTCGAGATGGCCGAACATGATCGTGGACGTCGTACGCAACCCGAGCTTGTGGGCGGTGCGCATCACGCCGAGCCACTCGACCGTGTTCACCTTGTCCGGGCAGATCAGCCGCCGCACTTCGTCGTCCAGAATCTCGGCGGCGGTACCGGGCAACGTACCGAGGCCCGCGGTCTTCAACTGCTTCAGGAACGCTTCCAGCGTGATCCCCAGCGTTTTGGCGCCCTGGGTCACTTCCAGGGGCGAGAAGGCGTGCACGTGGATATCCGGCGCCGCGTCTTTCACCGCGTGCAGCACGTCCAAATAGGTCTGGCCGGTGAAGGCCGGGTGGATGCCACCCTGCAGGCAGACTTCGGTCGCGCCCCGGCGCCAGGCCTCCTCGGTGCGCCGGGAGATTTCCTCCATGTTTAGCACGTAGGGCGCGCCGCGCAGGTCCTCGTCGGTCTTGCCCTTGGAGAAGGCACAGAACGTGCACTTGTAGGTGCACAGGTTGGTGTAGTTGATGTTGCGGTTTACCACGTACGTGATGTCATCGCCGCAGGTTTGCTGGCGCAGTTCGTTGGCGTGGGCGGCCAACCGGTGGAAGTCGGCGCCGCGCAGGGAGAAGAGCTGAGCGATGTCGTCTTCTGTGTCGGGCTGTAGGCGCGCGTTCAGGCGCGACTTGTTGTGTGTCGCGCCTGAAGGCGCTCCTACGGGTGCTCCTGCAGCTTTCGGCGGCGCGAGGCCCGCACCGGGCGACCAGCTGTCCGGACGCGCAAGGCCCGAGGCATCTGCGTGCCGAAGGACGTTCGCTGCCAGTTCGGGGTGTAGCCACGCGCTGCGTTGCTCGATGTACCGGGGGTACACCGTGAGGCGCGGCGTCAGCACTTTCCCCGCTGCCGCGGTTTGCCGGGCCAGCAGATCGAGTTCGGGCCACGGTGACTCGGGATTGACGTGATCTGGCGTGACGGGGGAGACGCCTCCCCAGTCGTTGATGCCCGCACCCAGCAGCTCGTTGAGTCGGCCGGCGTTCAGATTGGGCGGCACCTGGATGCTCATGTCCGGCCCGAACAGGTGACGGGCCATCGCGATCGTCCACAGCAACTCGTCGAACGCCGGTGCGGGTGCACCGGACATCGCGGTGCCGGGCTTCGGCACGAAGTTCTGGATGATCAGTTCCTGCAGGTGGCCGAACTCGCGGTGCAGATCGCGGAGCAGGAGCAACGCCAGCAGGCGCTCGTCGCGCGTTTCGCCAATGCCGATCAGCAACCCGGTGGTCAGCGGCACGCGCGCTTCGCCCGCGGCCCGTATCGAGGCCAGGCGCACAGCCGGGTCCTTGTCCGGTGACCCGAAGTGCGGACCGCCGCGTTTCGTGAGCCGGGCCGACGCCGATTCCAGCATGATGCCCATCGATGGCGCCACAGCCCGCAGCCGGTGGTAATCGTCCAGCGTGAGCACGCCCGGATTCAGATGCGGCAGCAGGCCCGTTTCCTTGCGCACCAGCGCGGCCATCGCGTGCAGGTAATCCACGGTGGAGGCGTAACCGAGTTTCGAAAGGGCCTCGCGCGCCACGCGGTAACGGAGTTCGGGTTTGTCGCCAAGGGTAAACAGTGCCTCATGGCAGCCGGCCTCCTTCCCGGCACGGGCGACGGCGAGCACCTGCTCGGGCGAGAGATAGGCGGTGGCCAGCCGACGTGGCGTCTTCGCGTAGGTGCAGTAGTGGCACACGTCGCGACAAAGTTCGGTGAGCGGAATAAAGACTTTTCGCGAATAGGTCACAACGTTGCCGTGCGCGGCGTCCCGCATGGCCGCCGCCGCCGCCAGCAGGTCGGGCAACGGTGCCGAGCCACGCCGTCGCGCCTCGGCGAGTTCCGGATGGTCGGTCAACGAACGGTCAGGATTCACTGGTTCTTTAGTCGCCCGGTAATGCCACTGGCCTTCAACCAGGCCAGCGTCGCACACGCGATCCGCTGGCCGATGAGCCAGCTCACATCATCCGGGCTGTCCACGTCCCGCGCAAACGCCGGCAGCCAGGCTGTCCGCGAGTCGACGCCAGCATCCGCCGCGGCGGCCAGGTGGCGGCTGGCGCTGTCCGGCCCGTACAGGAAGGGAATGACGCCAGGGGGGCTCATCAGGAGGGCATTGGTGCCGCCGTCTGCGGCCGCGGGGCAGACTGTGACACCCCCGGGGTGGCCCTCCAGCAGCAGCTGGATATCGCTGGACGACAGGGTGGGCAAGTCGGCCGGCACGACCAGCAGGTGGCGGGCGCCATGGGCCGCAAGGCCTCCGGCGATTCGGCTCAAGGCGGTGCGGTAGTCCTCGCCAGCGTGTTCGGTGTACACGCGGGCCGTGGCCGCTTCCGCCAGTGCAGCAAGCCGCGGCTCGTTGCTGAGAATGGCAATGCCGCTGATATCCGGCGCCGCCGAAAGTGCGCGCAGCACGTCCCGCGCCATCTCCTCGGCGAGACGCGCGCACTGCGCTCGCGTCAGCAGCCCTTCCAATCGTGTCTTGGCGACCGCGAAGGGCTTGATCGGCACCAGCGCCCAGGCGGCAGGCATGATTCAGCGCGGTGCCGCGAAGCCGAGCGCGAATTCGGCGAGGCGAATACGGTCGTCGATTGTTTTCATAACGGTGTGAGTGGCGCCTACGGCAAGGCCGTCCGCGATCAGCGCGTCGGCGTCGGCACTGTCGGCGTCGTCAAGAATGAAACCATCGAGCAGGGGGCGATAGTGACCGGCGACGGCGCCGGCCGACACCGGCAGGCCGAGTTCGGTCATGATCTTGGCCGTCGGGCCCTTTAGCGCCTGGCCGCCCACGATCGGCGCAATGGCGATGACCGGCGCCGTGCTCGAACGCAGCGCTGCAGCCAGAGACGGAATGGCAAGGATCGGGTCGATGGAGAGCCAGGGGTTCGACGGCGCAATGAAGATGGCCGCGAGATCCGGTTCCGTCAGCAGGCTGGCCAGGGCCGCCGCCGGTGGCGCACGCAATGCGCCCTCGTAGCGGATGGCGGTCACCCGCGGTTCTGCGTGGCGCCGGACGAAGTAGTCCTGAAACTCCAGTAGGCCGGCGTCCGTATCGAGGATCGTGCGGATCGGCGCGTCGCTCATAGGTAGCAGATTCACGGCGACACCGAGTTGCGCGCACAGGTGGCGCGTGACCTGCGTCAGGGTCTGGCCGCTGGCGAGCAGGCGCGTGCGTTCCAGGTGCGTCGCGAGATCCCGGTCACCGAGGCGGAACCAGGTTTCGGCGCCGAGTGCCGCCAGACCGGTCATGCACGACCAGGTCTCGTCGCGGCAACCCCAGCCGCTGTCTTCGTTTACGACACCTGCCAGCGTGTACATCAGCGTGTCGAGATCCGGCGAGATCGCAAGACCAAGATGACTGAAATCGTCGCTGGTGTTGGCAATGATGGTCAGTTGTTCGGGACGCAACACGCGCGACAGGCCGAGCGCAAACTTCGCGCCGCCCACGCCGCCTGAGAGCACAACGTAACGGGCGGCTTTTCGGCCTTCGTTCCGGTGAGCGGCGCTGCTCACCGGAACAGGTCCAGGCCGGCAGGTCGCAGGGCCGTGCGGGCCGTCTGGCCGAGATCATCGCGACGGGTGCCGCCGCGGATGAGCACCAGCGGCGTGCCTTCCGCCGCCTCACCCATCAGCAGCACGGCAGCGGCGGACAGGCTGTCGGCCACCGCCACTTCGCTGACCTGCAGTTGACGGCCGAAGAGGTCGGTCTGTCCGCGCAGATCGTCAAGGGCCAGCACGCCGGCGCAACCGATCGCCGTGCCGACTGTGCCGAGCCGCCAGGGCCGGCCGATGCTGTCGGTCACCAGCACGCCGAGGCTGACGCCGAAGTCCTTCTCTAATGACTCGCGAAGGCCGGCAGCCGACGCGTCCGGGTCCAGCGGCAGCAGCAGCGCCGCGTCGTCGCTGCCCGGCAGGTTAGAGCGGTCGATGCCCGCGTTGGCGAGAATCACGCCGGTGTTGTGCTCGGTGATAATTACGCCGGGCGACACGCGGATCACGGCCCTCGATTCGCGGAGTATCAACTCCACGACGCGCGGATCCTTGTTCGCCTGTGTGGCAATGTCCTTTGCCCGGGCGGACGGTGTCACCGTGTCGAGGCTGACGATCCTGCCCTCGGCCTTGGAGACGATCTTCTGCGCAATGGCCACCACGTCGCCGGCGGCGGGAATTTCGCCGGCGGCCCGCAGCGCTGTGGCAATCAGGCGAGCGAGGTCGGCGCCGGGTTCAATGAGCGGCACGCCCGCAATGCGGATGAAGCGCAATTCGTTCACGTTGCTTGTCGCCCCACGGGGCCAGCTCCCGGCATCAGGCCGCGTCGTCCGGGATCCCGGTAATGCGCAGGCCCGTGTGCACTCCACCGTAGCGCTTGTTCATGAATATCAGCACGGAGGTCAGCGCCTCGGCGGCCGCGGCGTTCTCCAAAGAGCCGGCGTGCCAGGCCCGCAGGCCGGCGGCACGCGCCAACTCGACAACAACTTCCCGCGATTCCGCCTTGTTGCCTGTCACCAGCACGTCGCAGTCCAGCACCTCGTCCGCGTGCAGTGAATCCGCAGCCACGTTGTGAAACGCGGCGACCACCGACACGCCGTCCCCGGCAATCTGCTGGGCGATCAGGGCAGCGGCGCCTTCCTTCGGCAACTGTACGCGGGCGACTTTGGGCGGTACCAGCGGCACGGTGGTGTCCACGAGAATCTTGCCGGCGAGGGCAGGCTGGATACTTTCCAGCGTTGCGCGCTGCTGCGCGAACGGTACGGTCAGAACGACGACGTTGCCGGCCCGGGCGGCTTCCAGATTGCCGAGCCCCTTAACGCTGGCGCCGGGGAAAGCCGCGCACAATCCGGCCGCGGCGGCCGCCGCCTTGTCGGGCGTGCGTGAGCCGATCACGACCGGAAATCCGGCCTTGGCCCAGCGGCGGGCCAGCCCGCCGCCCAGCGCACCGGTGCCACCCACGATGCTGATGGTGCCGTAGCGGTTGTCGCTGGCCATGAGGGGTAACTCCACTCGGTGGGGGGAAAAGCGCGGCATGTTACTGGCCACCCGTCGGGGGCACAAACCGGCGCCGGTTTTCCCTGCTGGCGACTCCGGGTGCACTGGTGCAAAATGCCCGTCCGCTCCCACAGTTGCAGCAAAAGTACAAGTCCCCCTTTCGGCCCATTCAAGGACCATCTGATGCCCCAAGGGGGGCGACACCCTAAATATATGGAAATCTTCAAGGAGTTCATCTTCGAGGCGGCCCATCGGCTGCCGAACGTGCCGCCCGGCCACAAGTGCGCCCGGCTGCACGGCCACTCCTGGCGTGGCGCAATCTACGTCCGGGGTCCCGTGGACCCGCACACGGGCTGGATCATGGACTTCGGCGAGATCAAGCGGCGCTTCGCCCCGATCTACGACGTGCTCGACCATCACTACTTAAATGAGGTGCCGGGGCTCGAGAATCCCACCAGCGAGGTGGTTGCCCGCTGGATCTGGCAGCGGCTGAAACCGTCCTTGCCCGAGCTGGCCAAGGTCATCGTCCACGAGACCTGTACCAGCGGGGCGATCTACCAGGGTGAAGACGAGTCCCCCGGCCGATAAGACGTCGACCGCTCCGGTCCTCGCCAGCCCGGCCCTGGTCAGTCCGGTCCTGGTCAATCCGGAGGGGGCCATGCGCGAGGCTCTGGCCGCCGCGCAGCGCGGGCAACTGGCGGGCGAGCCGCCGGTCGGTGCCTGCGTTGTTCAGGAGGGCCGGGTGATCGCCACAGCCCACACCGCCGTGATTGCCGGCCCCGACGCCACCGCGCACGCCGAGATGCTGGCCTTGCGGGAGGCCTGCCGACACACGCGCACCGCCACGCTGGACGGCTGCGAACTCTTTGTCACCGTGGAGCCTTGTGCAATGTGCCTGGCCGCCAGCCACTACGCCGGCATCGAACGCGTCTGGTTCGGTATTGGCCTGGACGCGATGCAGGCGGTGACCGGTCGCGAACTCCGTGGCGCCGTGCCCCGCGGCATGGTGATCAGCGGTGGCGTTCTCGCGGACGAGTGCGGCGCCTTGTTGAATAACTGGGCTGCCGGTCGCCGACGCCGACGCTGATGGGGGGAGGAATCCGGTGACCCCGCCCGCCGCCTACGACGCCATCGCGAAGGACTACCAGCGCACTAAGGCATCGCCGGTGCGGGCCGCCATCGAGACCTGGACGCTTTCGCAGCTGCTCGGCGACTGCCGGGGTCTTGCCATCCTCGACGCCGGTTGCGGCGACGGCTTTCACGCCCGTCGGTTGCTGGCCGCGGGTGCCGCGCGCGTCACGGGCATCGACGTGTCACCGGCCATGATCGAGCTCGCCCGCGAGCAGGAGCGGGCGCAGCCCCGCGGCATACAGTACGTGTGCTGCGCCGCTGAAAATCTGCCCGACCTGCTTTGCGGGGCCGGTTTCGACGTGGTGCTGGCGTCGTACCTGCTGCACTACGCGGCTGATATCGAGGTGCTGGAACGGATGTGCCAGCGCCTTTGCAACGCACTCGCGCCGGGCGGCCGTCTGGTGGCGCTGGTCGAGAACCCGGATCAGCAACCGGCCGACTACGCGGGCTACGCGCCCTACGGCTTCGACAAGCAGGCCGTTGTGCCCCGGTGTGAGGGCAGCCGGATCACCTACGGGCTGGTCTCCGGCCGCCAGATCATCCGCTTCGACACGTACTGGTACAGCCGCGCGACCTACGCCCGCGCCCTTTCGGCCGCCGGCCTCGTCGACATCAACTGGCATCCGCTGCAGCTGGATCCGGCCGTCGAGTCACCGGAGTTTTACGCGGACTATGTGCGCAATCCGCCGGTGCTGGGCCTCACGGCCGGGAAATCGGCGCGGACTCTTCCCGCGTGAGTGACCAGCGCTCACACCGTCACCCGGTGCCGGCCGCCGCTGCGTCGCTAGAGAGGTGCACGCTTCCCCGGCGATTTGAAGCGCTGGCGGCCGCGCAGCCGCGCGCCCCGCTGGTGGTGTACGGCGAATGGCGGCTCAGCTACCGGGATGTCAATTCGGCGGCAAACCGCCTGGCGCATCGACTGATGGCGCTCGGTGTGACCCGCAACGTGCCCGTGGGCCTGTGCCTGGATCGAGGTCCCGATCTACTGGTGGCGATCCTCGCCGTGTTGAAAGCGGGCGGTGCGTACGTGCCGCTCGACCCGCAGTGGCCTGCGGACCGGCTGCGGCGCATGCGCGCGGCGGTCGATCCCCGTGTGCTCGTCAGCCGCACCGTGTTTCTTGCTCAGTTTGCGGATCACGCCGGACCGGTGGTGGACTTAGACCGCGACCAGTCCGCCATCGCGGCTGCCAGTGCCGCGAATCCGGAGGTGCCGATCGATCTGGCCCAGTGGTGCTATGTGCTGTTCACGTCCGGCTCCACCGGCACGCCGAAGGGTGTGCCGATCACGCACGGCAACCTGATCGGCCTGTTTCCACCGCTGACGGCGGCACTCGAATTCGGACCGGGTGATGTGTGGACCTGGTTCCATTCCGCGTCCTTCGGCTTTTCGGTGTGGGAAGTGTGGGGTGCCTTGTTGCACGGGGGCTCCATCGTCATCGTGCCGGAGACCATTCGCCAGGATCCCGCCGCGCTTGGCGAGCTCATCGCCGAGGAGCGGGTGACGGTGTTCAGTCAGACGCCATCGGCCTTCCGGCGCGTACTGCACGACGCGCGCTTTCACTCGAGCGTCGCGGGCAGCCGGTTGCGCTACCTCGCCTTGAGCGGTGAGGCCATTCGTCCCGACGATATTGCGGGTTGGCTGGCGCGCGGCCACAAGGCCCGGCTCATCAACACCTATGCCGTTACCGAGACGGCCGGGCAGGTTGCCCTGCGGGTGTACGGCGACGGTGATGCCACCGAGGAGGGCGCGCGCAACCTGGGCCAGCCCCTGGCCGGGCGCGAGTTGCTGGTGCTCGATGCCGTCGGCCTGCCGGTGCCGGCCGGTACGGCCGGTGAACTCTGGGTGGGTGGCGCGTGCGTGACGCCCGGGTACGTCGCGGCACCGGAGCAGGCGTCCCGCTTCAGTGAGATCGCGGTGCCGGGCGGCGGCATCGTGCGCGGCTATCGCAGCGGCGATCGCGTTCGACAACTCGCTGACGGATCGCTGGAGTATCTGGGCCGCGTGGATGCCCAGCTGAAATTCCGCGGTTACCGCATCGAACCGGGCGATATCGAGGCGGCCTTGCGCGATCACCCCGGCGTGCGCGATGCCGCCGTCGGCTTGCGCCCGGATGCCGCCGGCAACCAGCGGCTCACCGCCTGGGTGGTGGCCGGTGAAAGCTCGGTTCCGGCGTTGTCACGATCCGGCGCGCTGGAATTCTGGCCCTCGCTCGGCGCCTACGGCATCTATGACGAGTGGTTGTACGGCCTGATGAACACGGAACCCGTGCGCCTCGCGGCGTATCGCGCCGCATTTGCTGCGGCAGTGCCGGGCAAGGTGGTACTGGATATCGGTACGGGCGAGGACGCCGTACTGGCCCGCCTGTGCGTAGAAGCTGGAGCCGCGCACGTCTACGCCGTGGAAGTGCTCGAAGCCGCCGCACGGGGTGCATCGGAGCTGGTGCGCCGCCTGGGGATGCAGGACCGCATCACGGTATTGCACGGGGACATCGCCGATCTCGACCTGCCGCAAGCGGTGGACGTCTGCACGCAGGGCATCATCGGCAACATTGGCAGTGCCGACGGGATCAACTCGATCTGGAACTCGGCCCGCCGCCATTTCGCCGCCGGTTGCGTGCCGGTGCCGGCGCGCTGTGTCACCCGGATTGCCGCGCTTGAACTGCCAGCGGCGGTGCGGGCCGGGCCGCGTTTCGGTCCGCTGGCGGCGGACTACGCGCGACGGCTGTTCGCGTCGGTTGGCCAGCCTTTCGATCTGCGGCTGTGTGTGCGCAACGTCGGAAGCGACGATCTGCTGACGGCTTCGGCGGAATTTGAGGTCCTGGATTTTAGCGGCGAGCTGCCGACGACGCACGCGGGCGAGGCGGAACTCCGGGTGACCCGGGACGGCCTGCTCGATGGCTGCCTGCTGTGGACGGTGGTGGACGCCGGCGCTGGGCAGACCGTGGACTATTTCCGTGAGCAACGCGCCTGGCTGCCCGTTTACCTGCCCCTCGAGGACGAGCCGCTTCCCGTGCGCCGTGGTGACCGCCTGCACTTGCGATGGGCAAGCAGCCTGCAGTCGGATGCGCGGTTCCCCGACTACGCCGTGACGGCAACACTGGTCGGCGAAGACGGCGCCATCGAGCGAACGGCCGTGACGCGGCACCGGAGCAGCGTCGCCGGTGGCACTCGCCTGCACCGGAAGTTGCTGGCGCAACTCGCTGTCAAACCCGCGAGCGCGTTGCCGCCGACCGTCACCGACCTGCGTCGCTGGCTCGACGCTCGCGTGCCGGAGCACCTCGTGCCGCAAAGCTGGGCGTTCCTGGCAGAGCTGCCGCTGGGTCCTGGCGACAAGCTGGATCGCGAAGCGCTGCCGGCGCCGGGCACGGATCGACCGCAGCTGGCCGCGAAGCCGGTGGCGCCCCGGTCGGCAGCGGAGCAGGCCATCGCGGACCTGTGGACGGAAGTGACCGGCCTGGAAGCCCTTGGCGTCGAGGATGATTTCTTCGAGCTGGGCGGCGACTCCATCACCGCCGTGCAGCTCATCACCCGTTTGCAGCGCTGGCTCGATGCGGGAGTACCGCTGGCAGCGCTGTTCGATACGCCGACCATTGCGGGCCTGGCGCAGTACCTGCAAGGACTTTTTCCCGACGCACTGGCGGCGGCCTTGTCACGCGCTGCGCTTGCGGCCACAACTGATGCACTGGCGCCGGACCCGAAGGTACCGCCCGAATCAACGCGGACGCCACTGACGTTCAGTCAGCGCAGTCTGTGGTTCCTGCACGACCTGTACCCCGGCGACACGAGCGCCAGCGAACAGTTTGCGATCCGTCTTGGCGGCCCGCTCGATCGGGCGGCACTGGCACGTGCCTGGGACGGCGTGGTGCGGCGCCATCCCATACTCACCGCCACCTTTCATCCGGAAGGGGAAATGGGGACATGCCTCATTTCAGGAGGTGAAATGAGGCATGTCCCCATTTCCGGCGACGACGGATTGCTGGCGGCTGCCGAAAGTGAATTGCGGGAACCCTTTGACCTTCATGGCGGGCCGCCGGTGCGCGCGCTGCTCTGCGCGCTCGCGTCCGAGTCGCACGTGTTGCTCGTCACGGCGCATCACATCGTTGCCGACGGTCTGTCGGTGCCGGTGTTGCAGGCGGACCTGGCGCAGCGGTACGTGGCGGAGGCGGGTGGCGAATCGACGACGGTGCCGGCAGCAGCGCCAGCGAAGCTGTCGTACGCTGATCTCGCCGTCCAGCCCGCATGGCAGCAGGGCATGGCCGACCCGGAAGCGCTCGCCTGGTGGCGACAGCAGCTGGCGGATCTGCCGCCACCCGCGTTGCAGGAACTGGTGCGGCCGCACCGTGCGCCGCACAACGCGCCGCGCCTGGTACCACTGCACACGGCGCCCCGACTGTCCCGGCGCGTGCCGTTCACGATTGATGCCGCCGTGGCGGATGGTCTGCGCCACCTGGCCCGTGCGACGGGCGCAACGCCATACATGGTGCTGCTGGCTGCGTTCCGGACCCTGCTGGTGCGGCTGACCGCGCAAACCGATATCTGTATTGGCACGCCGATGACCCTGCGCGACACGCCGGAGCTCCGGTGTGTGGTTGGTTGTCTCGTTAATCCTGTCGTGCTGCGGGCCCGAGTCGATGTCCGGCAGTCGTTCCGTGCTCACCTGCAGACTGAGCGCAGCGCGACCCTCGATGCCTTCCGGTATCGCAACGTGCCGTTTGCCCGCGTGGTCGAGGCCGTCGCACCCGCGCGCGAACTGGGCGTGCACCCGCTGTTCCAGATCCTGTTTTCCTGGGAGCCGGCGACGGCTGCGATCAGCACTGCCGACGGCATTGAATTTGACCTTGTCGCGCTCGCGGCGGCGCGCTCGTCCTACTTCGATCTCGAATGCGCCCTGCGGGACGCGGGCGAGGGCGCAGGGTTGTCCGGCTATTTCGCCTGGTCAACCGCGGTGCTCGAAGATTGGGTGGCGGAGCAGTTGCCCCGCCGGTTCTGCGCCTTGCTTGCCGATGTACTCGCCCGGCCTGACACCCCGATTGAACGGCTGGCACTGCTCACGGCGCCCGAGCGCCAGCGCCTGCTGGTGGAGTGGAATGCAACGGAGGCTGCCCTGCCGGCGGCACGCACGCTGCACGAGTCATTCCTCGCCGCCGCCGAACGTCGTCCCGAGGCCATCGCGATTCGCGACGAGCGTGGCAACTGGAGTTACGCGGAGCTCGCCGCGCGTAGCGCGGCGCTGGCGGCTGAAATTGCCGGCGCACTGGCGCGGCGCGGCGTTGGCGCTGGTTGCATGGTCGGTGTGGCGCTCGGCCGGTCACCTGAACTTGTGTTCGCGGTGCTGGCCGTGTTGCGGGCCGGCGCTATTGTTGTGCCGCTGGATCCGGGCTTTCCCCGGGCACGCCTGCAGTTCATGGCGCGCGACGCGGACCTGGCCCTCGTGCTCACGCGGAGCGCGACGCTGCCCGACGGTGTGCAAGACGCGCTGCGGGCGACCGGGACCACCGTCCTCGACCTGGACGGCTTCCAGCCTGATGCCCGGGTGGACGCCCGCGTCCCGATGCCGGCGGTTGCCGACGATGCGCCCGCGATGATGTTGTACACCTCCGGATCAACCGGGGAACCGAAAGGCGGCATCACGACGCACCAGTCTGCGATCAATCGTTGCCACTGGATGTGGACGACCTTCGGTTTCCGGGACGACGAGGTGTTCAGCCTGCGCACCAGCCTTAATTTCATTGACTCGTGGTGGGAGATCTTCGGGGCGCTTGCCCATGGAGTCACGCTGCAGATTGTGCCCGACGACGTCGCCACGGATCCGCTTCGACTGCCCGGCTTTCTGGCGGATCGTGGTGTGACCCAGCTGGTGGTGGTGCCGTCGTTGCTCCGCGCCCTGCTCGAACAGCTGTCAGCCGACGAGCAGAGGTTGCCGGCACTGCGCTGGTGCATCACGAGCGGCGAGCCGCTGACCCCGGACCTGCTTGCCGAATGCGCCCGCCTGCTGCCCGGCACTGCGGTGCTGAATACCTACGGCAC
>JAQBGF010000058.1:0-3788 GCA_032122615.1 Gammaproteobacteria bacterium
ATCGATTTGCAGAGTCGATTTACAGATATTGCGGAGCTGCAACAATCTGCGCAGTATCAAGCGGTGGGTACAAAACTCTATGAAAAGCTTTTACAGCTAAAGCCACGCCTGGAGCAATATCCCAAATCGTCGCCATTAAACCCGTACATCGAAAACTGGTCGATTGCGACTAATCCTGCCAGTGGCCTTGAGAAGTCAGAAAGAGAGCAAAAGGCGCAGACCGCTCTCGCGGAGCTAGTCGCCGGCACGGAAAAGTTGGCGGAAGTAACGGCGGCTGCCTTATCGCCTGCAGATCGTGAGGCCCTGGCTGGATTTATTGAACAGCATGGCTTCACGATCTCCCAGTTCAAGCCGCTCGAATATGAGGACGGCAGAAACTGGGGCACGAAGCTGGTTGCCCGTCGTTAGAATTGGCTGGCGTAAGAAGTACCTCAATTCCTGTGTCTGATGGGCCCCGGAATTCTGTAGCACTGGCAAGGTATAGTCTGCGACCCCTTGTTTCGTCTTCGTCGTGAACTCCGGTAGGCTAGCGGGATCAATCGCTGACGGTTGCTGCGTTTTGCGCGGTTTTGGCAGGGCTGCCACTTCCAGGCGAGAGATACCAGGTTCAAATCCTGGTTGGGGCATCACGCGCGCGAATTGGGTCAAATGATCTGGCTATTTCTCCTCGGCTCCCTCATTGCGATCCTGATCGCGGCAGAGATCTTCACGAATGCCCTGGAGCACCTCGGGCAGCGCCTGAAGATTTCGGAGGGAGTCACAGGCTCCCTGTTCGCTGCCGTTGGCACCGCGATGCCGGAAACGATGGTGCCCGTCCTTGCCATCGTGGCGGGGACCGACGACACGGCGGTCAACCACGCCATCGGCGTCGGGGCGATAGTGGGTGCGCCACTCATGCTGGGTACGCTGGCCTTCTTTCTGATGGGCGTTGCCGCGTTTCGTGCCCGTGGCTTCCGTGGTGGCGTCGCGCCAGAACCGACGGGTGCAAAACGTGATCTGGACTTCTTCCTGGTCGCATTCCTGATGGCGGGCCTCGGATTGCTGCCACCAGTGGACTGGCCTTACAGCGGTGTGGTGCGTGGGGGCCTGGCCGTTGCGCTGGTGCTTCTCTACCTCTATTACGTGGTTCTGACCCTACGCAGTTCGGCGCAATTGGTCGAAGAGGGGCACGTCACACTGGCAGACCGGGAAATGTTCCTGTGCCGTCTTGGCCTCCCGAACAAGATGCCCGTGGTGATCGGCCAGATTTTTCTTGGCTTTGCCCTGCTGGTGGGCGGGGCCAAGGCCTTCATTCATGCTGTTGAGCAGTTGTCCGTGCTCCTCGCAGTCTCCGCCCTGATTCTGTCGCTGCTCATCATCCCCGTGGCGACCGAGTTGCCGGAGAAGGTGAACAGCATCCTGTGGATTCGTCGCCGGAAAGACACGCTGGCTGTGGGCAACCTGACGGGCGCAATGGTCTTCCAGGGCACGCTGCTGCCGGCGCTGGGTTTGCTGAGCACGCCGTGGCAACCGGAAGTACCCGTTGTCATTGCGATCGCTTTGACGATGGCGTCCGCACTCTGGTTGCGGTGGCACCTGACGCACGGCGGACTGCAGATTCGTCATCTGTCCGTTAATGGCCTTTGCTATCTGCTGTACCTTCTCGCCATGCTCTGGATTATTCGATCGGGTTTTGCATGACAGTTGTACTCGTGACCGGCGCCAGTCGCGGCCTGGGCCTGGAGATGGTCCGGCAGTACGCGGCCGACGGTGCCCGCGTGATTGCCACCTGCAGGAACCCGGCCGGCTCGCCGGAGCTCGCCGAACTGCGGGCCTGCCATCCCGACACCATCCGGGTGGAAGCGCTCGACGTCACGGACCATCGGGCGATCGATGCCCTGGCCGGGGCATTGCGCCATCAGTCCATCGATATCCTGATCAACAATGCCGGCGATATCGGCCCCCGCGACCCGGATCGCACCCGACTGCATGAACAGAAGTTCGGGACGATGAACTACGCGCAGTGGCGGCGGGTGCTCGAAATCAACACCCTGTCGCCGATGAAAGTGGCCGAGGCATTTGTCGAGCAGGTCGCAGCCAGCGAGCGCAAGCTCATGGTGTTTGTATCGAGCACCACGGGCTCGAACGTCGAGGGCCTGTATGCCACCTTTGCCTACTGTTCCAGCAAGGCGGCGCTGAACAAGGTCGTGACCATGCTGGCGATCGCGCTGAAGCCGCGCGGCATTGTGTGTGCCGCCGTCTGTCCCGGCTACGTCAGGACGCGCCTTGGCGGCGATCAGGCGGTGCTGGGAGTGGCGGAAAGCATCACCGGACTTCGGCAGGTTATTGGCGGCTTGACGCTTGCGCGAACCGGCAGCTTTACCCGTTACAACGGCGAGACGATCGCCTGGTAAGGTGGGTCAGCGGCCGGCCTGGTGACGAGCCAGAGCTTCCAGATGCGCCAGATTGATATGGACGGTGAGCCAGCGGACGGTGCTCGAGGTTGCGCTGAAGCCCGGGGCCGGCCGGCCGTCGCGCGATGCCGGCAAAGCCGTGCCTGCAATTAGCAGGCGGGTCAGTTCGCCCTCGATAGCCAGGCGCAGTTTGGGCAGCAGTTCCTGCTCGGTGGTCCCGACGAGGTCGCAGTGATCGAGATCCGGGGCCAGTGCCCGCAATGTGCCGTTCGCGGTGGTCAGCAGGGCTACGGCGTACAGCATCGGTCAGATTTCCGGGTGGGTGACCGCGCGGGTTATACGCTGGGCGGGCAGCAGCGGCAACATACCCTTAGGTCAACGCAGATGGCCGTCTCGCGGCGCGCCAGCCGCATCCGGGTTGCCTGTTGTGGCGAACACTGGCGATGATGGCGGGAATGACTGAAGTCAGACACAACAGCAGCGCGGCGCTGTGGGGCGGAATTGCCTTCAGCTTCGCGTTCACCGCGCTCATCTGGTATGCGGGCCGGCATTGGCTGCAACCGGGGAGCCTGACGCCCGAGCGCCCGGGCTTCTGGTATGAGTGGCAGCTGCTAGAGCCCACGGCGTGGACGCGGGCGACAGCGTGGGGCGGTTACCTGCTGCACCAGATTTCTATCTGGTGGTTGATCTGGAGCGCGCAGCAGCAGCGGCCCCGCTACACGAAAGGCCTGCATCGCTTCAACGTTCTGGCGCTGGGCGTCAATGCGCTGTTCATCGCCCTGCACTTTGTTCAGACGCAGGTGTGGTACGACGGACTGGCCCAGGACGTGCACGAGACCACGGCGCAATGGTCCGTGATCCTGCTGCTGATGGCGGTGGTTGTCATGGAAAACCAGCGAAGAGGTGTTGTATTCGGCGTGCGCTCGAACTGGCTGGCGGAAGCCGGCCCGTTCTTTCGCCGCTACCACGGCTACTTCTTTGCCTGGGCGACGATCTACACCTTCTGGTATCACCCGATGGAAGACACCTGGGGACACCTGTTTGGATTTCTGTACATGTTTCTGCTGCTTCTGCAGGGCAGCCTGTTTTTCACCCGCGCCCACGTCAATCGCAACTGGACCGTCGTCATGGAGGTGACATTCGCTTTCCATGGGGCCATGGTGGCCTACCTGGCCGGCCAGGCCTGGCAGATGTTCCTGATGGGTGGTCTCGGCATGTTCATCATTACCCAGATGCACGGCCTCGGCCTGAGCCGCCGCGCGCGTTGGCTGATCGCCGTGGGGTACCTGGCCGGTGTTGGGGGGCTGTACTCCCAGCGCGGCTGGCAGCATTTACCGGAAGTCGCCGGCATTCCGCTGACGATCCTGGCCGGCGCCTTCGTTCTTGCCCTGTTGA
>JAQBGF010000059.1:0-34210 GCA_032122615.1 Gammaproteobacteria bacterium
TGAAAAACCCAGTGACTTACAAACCACCTGCCATTTGGACCTGGGATAAGGAGAGTGGCGGCAAGTTCGCAAACGTTAATCGCCCCATTGCAGGCGCCACCCACGACAAGCGACTAGCCGTGGGCAACCACCCGTTACAACTCTACTCGATGGCAACACCTAACGGCGTGAAAGTTACCGTAATGCTCGAAGAGTTACTGGCGCTGGGGCATTCTGGCGCTGAGTACGACGCCTGGTTTATCGATATCTTTGCAGGTGATCAGTTTTCCAGTGGCTTTGTCGAAATGAACCCGAATTCGAAAATTCCGGTCATGGTCGATCAAAGTACAGCCTCTCCCACGCGAATATTCGAGTCTGGCTCGATCTTGCTTTATCTGGCAGACAAGTTCGGTGCGTTCCTTTCATCCGTTCCCGCATCCCGCACCGAGACACTGAACTGGTTGTTCTGGCAAATGGGCAGTGCACCCTATTTGGGCGGTGGCTTTGGCCACTTCTACAACTACGCGCCAGCCAAGAATGAATACGCGATAGACCGCTTTGCCATGGAAGTAAAACGCGAGCTCGACGTGTTAGACCGTCGATTGGCCGACAACGCCTACCTCGCGGGCAACGAGTACAGCATCGCCGACATCGCCACCTGGCCATGGTATGGCGCGCTTGCTCTGGGTGAACTGTACGAAGCTGGCGAGTTCCTGCAAGTACAAACTTACCAAAACGTACGACGTTGGGCGAGAGAGATTGACAGCCGCCCCGGCGTAAAACGCGGTCGTATGGTCAATCGCGTCTGGGGTGATCCCGAAAACCAATTACGCGAAAGGCACGACGGCAGCGACTTTAAAAGAATGACTCATGTCTCATGACTGTCGTCCTTCGATCATCGTTTGCGGCGACCGTATTCACGGGTTATCACGGCGGTCCGCGCGAACACTCAACGATCCGGGCAAAGGTTTAGTCTTGGACGCAGCCCAGCCGTTGAAATGCGTTCGCTAGCTTGTGGGGCATGACCTCGAACGTGTCTGTGGCGAATTGTTATTCACGCCGCCACCGGCAACTGAAACAGCCCGCGACAGTAAGATTTCCAGCGGTGGTAGGTAACTCCGGCACCAGGGGATCGAGACGCTGGGCGGCGATTGTCGCGATGTGCCGGCGTGAACAGCAATTCGCCACACACAGGCGTCAACGGGCTCCATGACGCAGTGCGTGAGTTTGCCGCCGGCCCGGCCCGGCGTGGCCGGGCGCGGTAGCGCAACAGCCGTGGGGTCCGCCGCTGTTTCGCTCAACGTCCGTCGCAAAAGTTTGTGGGGGCGCTTAAACTCTCTACGATCTGGCGCGAAGATCGCCATACAGAATAGGCGCGTCGAACTGGTGCATGAGCAGACGTCTTCTTAAGGACCGCCCCCGGCGCAGCTACCTGGACGTCCTCGGGCCATGGGTTTCCCTCGCCATGCGGCGCTCAGCCGACCGATTCTTCAGGGACACCGCGAAGTTCAACGCCGAAAGCCAGCGGACGCTGGACCGGATACTGTGGCTGAACCGCCGAACGGCATTCGCCCGTCGCTGCGGGCTCGACACGCGGTCGCGACGGAAAGTCTTCGATTCACTGCCGGTCACGACCTACGCCGACTACGCGCCCTACATCAAGCGCCTTGCGGCCGGCGAGCAGCATCTGCTGAGCGGCGATGCCGTCGTGTATTTTTCGAACACGTCGGGCACGACCGGCCCGCCCAAGATGATCCCGGTCACGCGGCAGCAGATGCGCAGGGGACTCAGCACCAAATTCACGGCCATTGGTCTGGCGCTCCGCGCTGGCCTGCTCAAGCCGATGCGTGGCCGGTTCATGACCATCATGATCGACCACCTGAACGCCCCTACCGCGGGTGGGCGGCAGACGGGCTCGGCGACGACGGGTGCATTCCGGAAGCTGATGCCCATCCAGGAACTGATCATGACCTCGCCCGCGGATGTCTCGCACATCACGGAGCAGGCGGCTTCACGCTACCTCCATCTGCTCTTCGGGCTTCGCGAAGAACGGCTGTGGACGATCGTCGCTTTCTTTCCGGCGACGATCCTCTTCGCCATGCGTGACCTTCAGGTCCACGCTGAGGAATTGCTGCGCGATCTGGCCGACGGCACGATCAGTCCGAGGCTGGCCCTGTCACCGGAGGTCCGCCGCCGGCTGGAGAGTCGCCTGCGGCCGGCGCCGGCCCGGGCGCGCGAGCTGACCGCGCTGCTGGAGCGCGGCCGTTTCACGCTTCCCGATATCTGGCCTGACCTCGGCGCAGTCATGACGGCCACGGGCGGCGCGTTTCGCTTCTACGCTGACCAACTGCGGCCCTTCCTCGGCAGTGTGCCCATCTTCTCGCCGGTCTACGCTTCTTCGGAGGGAACATTTGGCTTCGGGTTCTCCGCCGACCGGCCGCATTATCTGTTGTTGCCAAACCTGGCGTATGTGGAGTTCTTGCCGCTGGAGCAGATAGATGACCCGCAGGCCCGGCCCGTGGCCCCACGGCACGCGGAAACCGGGGCTTCTTACGAGGTGGTCATCACGACTTTGGCCGGCTTCGTGCGCTACCGGCTGCACGACATCGTGAAGGTCCTCGACTTCCACGGGCAGACCCCCATCATCGAATTCGTCGAGCGCGAGGGCCAGGTCATCAGCGTGAGCAGCGAGAAGACCGCCGAGCATCACATCGTCGAGGCCATCGACATCGCTTCGCACCTCGTCGAGCAGCCACTTATCGATTACTTCGTGGCACCCGACCTGGATCGGACGCCCGGAGTCTACCTGCTGGCACTCGAAGAATGGCAGCACGACCGGGACAACAGGCAGAAGGTCCGCGAATTCCTGCGGGCCGTGGAAGCCGCCCTGTGCAAGGTGGCGCCGTTCTACGACGAGGAGCGCCAGCTGGGCACCATAGGCCCGATGGAAGCGCTGCTGCTGAAGCCGGGGGCCTTTGAGCGGTACCGCAGTCAACTGATCGCCGCGGGTGGTTCGGCTTCACAGATCAAGACGCCCCACGCCATTCCCGATCCCGGCTTCGTGCGGCAGCACTTTCAGCGCGAGGTCCTGGCCCGCGTCGTGGCTGATGACGACTGGAGCAGATCATGACACGCGAATCTACCCTGCAGCCTTTCGAGCCCGGGGACATCCTAATCGGTTGTACCCTGTTGAACGATCCCGATGATGACCATGCCGGTGAAGGCCGCATTCGCCAGTACGACAAGAACATGCAAGTCAAAGGCGAACTCTGGACGGAAGGTGGCGGACATTATGTCGGTGGACTGGAGTTTGACCGGAACGGTCTTTTATGGGCGTTTAACGATCATTCGGTCATTCATGTCGACCCAAATACAGGCTGTCAGCTCCCGCTGGCGGAGTTCCCCGCGCGGTCGTTTTATAGTGCCAGTTTTGCGGATGACGGCAGCATTTATCTCGGGGAACACGAAAATGCCAGGGAGCCGCCTGCGGGCCTGGAAAAATACACGACGATAAAGTTTGTACTCACACCGGACACGGGCGTATTGGGCTGCGGGAATATCTACAAATTCAACAGGGACTGGCAATTCGAAAAGGAATACGAAGTCGAGAACGAACCGGAGTTCCTCGGCTTCAAAGGAGTCACGCATTCGACCCTGCACCCGAGCGGTAAGTTTATCGCCTACACCACCGAAACTGGCAAGCGCATCATGCGTTATGACGTTGTCAATGAACAACAGATGCCAGATCTGATCGTATATGGTAGTACAGGCTATTCAGCAGGCGATGTCACCGCGGGGGCTGAAGCCAGGTCGAGCGAGGTAGTGATTGCGGTGAAATACCTTCCGCATGGAGACCTTCTGGTGACTCATCGGACGTCCATGGACATGGTGAATAAGGCTGGCGAGGTCGTCAGGCAGTATCCCTTCGATGGCACCGGCTGGTCGAATATCGCGCTGTGCCATGATGACAGGCATGTTCTGGTCAACAGCATCTGGGATGGAATTTTCATCAAAGTCGACCTTGAGACAGGCGAGATCGTCAATAAGGTTGACACTGGGTTCAAGGGGCCGAATAGATGCGTTGCGGGAATTGCAGTTTATCCCGGCTGTGACTAGTACGTTGGTCAGTGCCCTGATTCCCGGCCCTTGCCGCGCCCGATTTTGACCTCTGATCGCGAGAGCGTTCTTATCCTGTTGTTGGCGGATGTGTCGGTACAAAGCCCGCGGTTCATCGCTTACCGCGCTGAACATTATCCAGGCGGCCTCTTGTACGCCGCCCGTTCAGAACTGAGTTGTTGTCATGTTTTCTCCAACTGACGACCCGTTGTTTCAGGAATTTGCGAAGGAGCAAGTCGAGCAATCCATTCCGGAGCGATTCGCGGCACAGGTCGCACGGCATCCCGAACGGCTGGCAGTCTCCTTGGGCGGTGTGGCACTGACCTACCGCGAGCTGAATCGCCGCGCGAACGGCTTTGCGGACGCGATTCTGGCTCGACGAGGAGCTGGTAGCGAAGCTGTGGCGCTGCTCCTGCCCCAGGGTCCTGACCTCATCGCAGCGATCCTCGGCGTGCTGAAGGCCGGTAAGTTCTATCTGGGCCTCGACGCGGGCTACCCGGCGTCGCGCCTTAAAGAAATGGTTGACGACGCTCACGTCCGCTTGATCGTCGCGTCACTCGATCATCGCGGGCTGGCCGAATCACTTGTGTCGGAACGACGGGCGGTATTGCTCGAAGATGACTGGGCGAATGCAGGGAGTCGGGAGGATCGTGCGGCCGTAGTGTCCCCGACCGATCTCGCGTACATCTTCTATACATCCGGTTCCAGCGGGCGTCCAAAGGGGGTCATCGACAACCACCGCAATGTTCTGCACAACATCATGCGTTATACGAATTCCTTGCGGATCGGCCCCGCGGACCGAATGACTCTGCTGCAGTCGGCAAGCTTCAGTGGTTCGGTGTCGAGTCTGTTCGGTGCCATTCTGAACGGTGCGTGCGCCTACCCAGTTGATATGCGGGCGAAGAACCCAGCGCAACTGGCGTGCTGGCTCAAAGATGAAAAGATCACGATCTACCATTCGGTGCCTGTGATTTTCCGGCAGATGCTCGCGCACGGCGATCTCCTTCCGGATGTGCGGGTTGTGCGCCTGGAAGGCGACCAGGCGGCCAAAGTCGATTTTCAGCTTTTCACGAAACACTTTTGTCGCGACGCGAGGCTGGTGAACGGGCTGGGAACGACCGAGACTGGTCTCGTACGCCAGTTTTTTGCGCTAGCGACGTGGGCTATGCCAGGGACCCTTCTGCCTGTGGGCTATCCCGTGCAGGACATGGAGATCCTGATTGTCGATGACGCGCACAAGCCGATCCCCCGCGGCGAAGTCGGCGAGATCGCCGTGCGCAGCCGCTATCTCGCGGTTGGCTACTGGGAGAATCCGTCGCTCACGGCGCAGCGATTCCTCGCTGACGAGAGCGACGCGCAGATGCGCACTTACCTGACCGGAGACCTGGGCCGTCTGCGCGCCGACGATTGCCTCGAACACCTCGGCCGAAACGATTCCCGTGTCAAGGTGCGTGGTCAGACGGTGGAACTCACCGGGGTCGAGGCGTCGCTGCTCGACCTGCCCACGGTGATGGACGCGGCCGTGGTTCTGCGGGGGTCGTCGTCAGATAATTCACGACTCGTCGCTTACTACGTCGCGGCGTGCAATCCGGGGCCAAACACCAGCGATCTTCGGCGTGAACTCAAGCGCCGTTTACCGGTGTACATGATCCCTGCCGCGTTCATCAGGTTGTCCACGCTACCCCGCAACGAGAACGGCAAGCTCGATCGCACCGCACTTCCAGATCCCGGCAACCGACGGCCTGAACTTTCGACGCCGTATCTTCCCACGAGAAACATGGTCGAAATTCAACTTCAGTGCATCTGGGAGCGCGTGCTCGGCGTTGAGTCAATCGGCGTCTGCGACGACTTTTTCGACCTCGGCGGAGACTCGCTTGCGGCCATCACCATGCTTGCACAGGTCAATGACGAATTCGCTCTGGAACTGCCGGCCAGCCTGTTACTGTCTGGAGGGACGATCCGGAGTCTTGCCGCCAGTATCAGTGCGGAACACCCCCGTCCTGCGGTTCCGGTAATCCCAATCCAGTCGGCCGAGGGTGCGCCCTCGTTCTTTTTCCTGCATGGGGACTACACAGGCGGCGGTTTCTACTCCCTGAAGCTCGCGCGTGAAATGGGCGCGGACGTGTCTTTTTATGCTCTACCGCCCTGCGGTACCGATGGCGGCAACGCGCCAGCGAGTTTTGAGGAGATGGCCGACAGGCATCTGGCTGCAGTACGCGCGGTTCAGCCTGACGGCCCCTATTACCTTGGGGGAACGTGTAACGGCGGACTGATCGCATATGAGATGGCGCGACGCCTCGAAGCTGATGGCCAGTCAGTGCGGCTGCTGGCTCTCTTTATGGCGTCTGCGGGCAATCTGCGTTTTCGCAGGCTGCAGCAGTTGGTCAACAAGGTATACGGGTGGCTCGGCTATGCGCCGGACCACCGGCGAAGGATATTTGTGCGATTGCGGGAAATCGCATTGAATTTCAGCGGGCGCGGTTCGATCGGCGCGGTCAGATACGCGTTGTACAAGTCGATTCGGCTGCCCGGTGAGGTCAAGCGGTTGATGAGCCGCACGCAAGTGCCCCTGGCAGATCTGCCCCACGTTGATCT
Source organism: Gammaproteobacteria bacterium (assembly GCA_032122615.1). Taxonomy (GTDB): domain Bacteria; phylum Pseudomonadota; class Gammaproteobacteria; order Steroidobacterales; genus SHZI01. Next base: position 6,691 of record JAQBGF010000059.1, read on the forward strand.
TCGTGCTCACTACCTGCTTGCGGAATACGCGTACATGCCACAGCCCTATTCGGGACCTGTGGTACTGCTGTGGCCGGAAGGGGAGTCCGAGACGGCAGAGCAGGCGGCTCGTTGGTGGCGCCAGCTGGTGCCTGACGTCGAATTGAGAATGCTGCCCAGTACACACTTCGCCTGCCTGACCGCGGATGTAAAGCTTCTGGCCGGCGAACTCGCCGGCGCGCTGCGCGCCGCTAGCGGTTCCCGATGATGTCGGTCAGTCGACCGCTCGCGATCCGGACTGCCTCCGAGATCGCGGCTTCATGCTCCCGATCCGGATCCTGAGCGAGACGTCGCACCATGGCTGCAATTATTTCGTCAACTGTGAGTCCGCGGACGGCAATGACGAGTGGCAGACCGTACTTGCTGAGGTACGCCTTGTTCAGACGAACGAGTTCGAGGCGCTGCTCATTGGTGCATAGATCAAGACCGGCTGCATGCTGCTCATCCTGAGAAGCGTTGCTCATGACAATCGCGCGATCGCCAGGGGCCCCTAGCGCAGGATGCGCGCGGAGGAGGGCCAGTTGTTCCTCTCGGCTGGACGCCCGGACGACGTGGCACATGACGGCAAAGAGGTGATCCGCATCGTCGAACGGCCGTGACTGCCACGCCCGTTCAGCAACCCAGGTAGCCCCTTCGAAGAGACCCCCCAGGGCTTCAACGAAAGCTTTCCTTGTCATTGCATTCAGCTGCTGCATTGTTGATGGGCAAGCGTTATTCATTGCGCTCATCGCGTGGCCTGACGGGGCGGCCATAACTTTCCACCGATCGTCGCTGCTATACTCGAATCGTAGTGACGGCATCGTGCCATGGTTCCTGCAAAATGACATTGACGATTGACTGATTCCCATGGGTTGTCTCACTACCCATGTTCTGGACACGGTTCGGGGGCGACCGGCCGAAGGCGTCACGATTGAGGTTCATCGGATCAGCGGTACCAGGCAGTTGCTGAAGATCCTGACGACCAACTCCGAAGGCCGCTGCGACGCGCCGCTGCTGGATTCGACCGAGTTCGAGCCCGGGCTTTTCGAATTGTCGTTCCACGTCGGGTCCTATTTCAGGGCGATGGGCATGAAGCTGGCCGAGCCGGTCTTTCTGGGCGAGGTGATCGTGCGCATCGGGATCGCGGCCGATGAATCGCATCACGTACCGCTGTTGATCTCTCCGTGGAGCTATTCGGTCTACCGGGGCTGCTGAGTCATATGCGGCAGATGCAGCCACTGTGAAAAGCGCTGGCGCCATCCACTTCCTGCTAAACGGCGTACCCCAGGCCGTGGAGGGAGTCGCGCCCACCACAACCGTCCTGTGTTATCTGCGCGAGCACCTCGGTCTGATGGGCACGAAAGAGGGCTGCGCGGAAGGCGATTGCGGCGCCTGCACGGTCGCCGTTGCGGAGCTGGATGCGGAGGATGGTCTTCGCTTGCGTCCCGTGAACGCCTGCATTCAGCTCTTGCCGTCCCTGGATCGTAAGGCTTTGTTCACCGTCGAGGGCTTGAGGAAGGGTGACCGCCTTCATCCCGTGCAGAAAGCGATGCTGCGCAGTCATGCTTCCCAGTGCGGCTTCTGCACGCCGGGTTTCGTCATGTCGCTGTTCGTGCTGATGAAAACCTCAGCCGATCCCGATCGGCAGCAGATCTGCGATGCACTGGCCGGCAATTTATGTCGCTGCACGGGCTATCGGCCAATCATCGAGGCCGCTGCGCGAATGTATGAGTTTGCCGATGCCCCCGCGTCGCCAGACGATTGGCTGACGCGAACGGGGCTGGACGCGGCTGGCTCGGGAAGCTGGCTGAAGCAGGCACTGCGCGATCTCCGCCAGTCAACGTCACTGGAAATTGTTCATGAGGGTACGCATTACGTCGCGCCGCGCACAATCGCGGAGCTCGCTGCTCTGGTCGCGCGCCATCCCACGGCCAAACTGGTTGCGGGAGCGACAGATGCAGGATTGCTGGTCACCAAGGCCCTGCTGAGTCTGCCATTCGTCATCAGTGTCACCGAAGTCGCGGAACTCCAGCGCGTCGAAGTTACTGGCGACTGGGTGGTTATCGGTGCTGCGGTCTCGGTGGCCGACGCATTCTCGGCCTTGATGCGGGATTATCCGCACCTCGACGAAATGAGACGGCGTTTCTCCGGACCCGGTATTCGTGCGGCGGCGACGCTGGTTGGCAACATCGTCAACGCGTCGCCCGTTGGAGATTGGGCGCCGATACTGATAGCGCTTGGCGCGGTCGCGCTGTTGCGTCACGGCGACGACGAACGTGAATTGTCGTTGGAGCAGTTTTTCACGGGTTTTCGGCGCACGGCTTTGCGTTCCGGGGAGTTCGTCCAGGCGATTCGGCTGCCGCGACCGCGGGCGCCGTTTTTGTTCCGGTGCTACAAGGTCGCGAAGCACTTCGATCAGGATATTGCGGCAGTATCGTGCGGCTTGTACGTCGAGATCGACGCCGATCGCATTACGACGAGTCGTATCGCTTATGGCGGCGTGGATGCCATTCCGCGACGGGCGCCACAGTGCGAATCCGCACTTAAAGGTCGCGTGTGGAGCGAGGACACGCTCGAGGCCGCATGCGCGGCACTGCAAAGTGATTTCGATCCCATCAGCGATCTGCGTGGATCCCGGGACTATCGGCTGATGGTCACCGTCAACCTGCTGCGACGTTTCTACGTCGACAGCACCACATCGACCCGCGCCATGACCGTCTGGACCTACGGGGAACACGGTCCGTGACCGATCCCGACGATTTCGGTGGTGTGGGTCAGCGCGTCCCGCATGAGAGTGCTCACCTGCACGTCACCGGTGAGGCCCGATATATTGACGATATCCCAGAGCCAAGGGGCACGCTTTACGCGGCAATCGGTACCAGCGAACGGGCGCACGCCCGGGTGCGGCATGTGGATCTCGAAGCAGTCCGGGCCGTCCCGGGTGTAGTTGAGGTGCTCACCGCGGCTGATGTACCTGGCCGGAATGACCATGGAGCGATCGCGGAGGACGACCCGATCTTTGCCACGGACCTCGTGGAGTATGTCGGCCAGTCGATCTTCGCCGTGGTCGCGACCAGCATCGTGGCCGCCCGCCGCGCCGCGCGGCTCGCGGTGATCGACTACGAGGACTACGAGCCGATCATCGATGTCGATGCGGCGCTGCAACGACAGTCGTTCCTGTCACCGAGTGCGACGCTCGCGCGAGGTGACTGGGCGCGCGCCGCTTGCAGCGCCCCGCATCGTCTCGTGGGCAGTTTCCGAACCGGAGGGCAAGAGCACTTCTATATCGAAGGCCAGATTGCGCTGGCGATTCCGTTTGAGGACGGTCAGATGTTGATTCACAGCTCGACTCAACATCCCACTGAAGTACAAACGCTCGTCGCGGGGGCGCTCGGCAGGCGGGCCAAGGATGTCGTGGTGAAGTGCCGCCGACTTGGCGGCGGATTTGGCGGCAAGGAGACGCAAGCCTCCCTGTTTGCATGTGTCGCTGCGCTGGCTGCGTGGAGGACGGGTCGCCCCGTCAAGCTGCGCGTTGATCGTGGCGACGATATGCGCATTACCGGCAAGCGCCACGACTATCGCATTGACTATGACGTTGGCTTCGACGACGACGGCGTCGTTCGCGGCGTCAGTCTCACTTATGCGTCGCGGTGCGGGCGTTCCGCCGATTTGTCCGGGGCCATCAACGATCGCACAATGTTTCACGCAGATAACGCGTATTTCCTCGGTGATGTCGAGATCGTCTCGCACCGTCTCCGCACCCACACCGCGTCGAATACTGCATTCCGCGGATTTGGCGGACCGCAGGGCATGATCGGCATCGAGTACGTGCTTGATGACATCGCCCGATATCTCGGGCTGGATCCACTTGATGTGCGGCATCGCAACTTTTATGGCCAGGGCGCCCGGAATACCACCCCGTACGGCATGACAGTCGCCGACAACATCATCGAAGGCCTGATGGCCGAGCTTGAAGCGCGTTCAGACTATCGCGCGCGACGTCGCGCCATCTCGGAGTTCAATCGCGGCAGTACGCACCTGAAACGCGGGTTGGCGATAACGCCAGTCAAGTTCGGCATCTCGTTTACCCAGACGCTGCTCAATCAGGCGGGCGCACTACTGCATGTGTATCGGGACGGCACCGTAATGCTCAATCACGGCGGCACGGAGATGGGCCAGGGCCTGCACACAAAAGTGGCGCAAATAGTCGCAACGGAGTTGCAGATCCCGGTCGCGAGCATTCGCTGTACGCCTGCCGATACCAGCAAGGTACCTAACACGTCGGCCACAGCCGCTTCCGCCAGCAGCGATCTCAATGGCGCCGCCGCGCGCGTGGCCGCGCGGACGATCCGGACCCGGCTGTGCGAATTCGCCGCAGACCGGTTCGGGGGAGCGGTGGATGAAGTGGAGTTCCGCGAGGGGCAGGTTTACGCGGGCGGTGTGGCAACGAGCTTCGCCGCGCTGGTCAACGAGGCATACCTGGCCCGGATATCACTATCGGCGACCGGTTATTACCGTACACCGGAGATCGGCTACGACCGCGATACCCGGAAGGGTACGCCGTTCTACTACTTCGTTTACGGCGGTGCGGTGAGCGAGGTCATCATCGACACGCTGACCGGTGAGTCCCGACTGCTGCAGGTGGATATCCTGCATGACGTAGGGCAGTCGCTGAATCCCGCGTTGGACCTGGGGCAGATCGAAGGGGGATTCCTGCAGGGTGTTGGCTGGCTCACCTGCGAGGAGCTTTGTTGGGACAGCGATGGCCGGCTGTGCACGAACTCGACATCGACGTACAAGATACCGACGGCCACCGACCTGCCCGCTCGCTTTTTCGTGGAGCAGCTCTCCTGGGGCTGCAATCGCAAGGAGACGGTCTATCGATCCAAGGGGGTTGGTGAACCGCCGCTGATGCTGTCGCTGTCGGCCTTCTTTGCGCTGAAGGATGCGATTGGCAGTCTTGGGGGGCCGCGTACGCCGGTGCGCCTCGACGCTCCGGCGACGCCTGAAAGGATCCTGTTGGCTGTCGACGCCGTACGACGCCAGGCGCGGATTCCCGCAAGCGAAGGGCTGCCGCAGTGAGTATCGAGCCGATAACTCCGTACCTGCTGACGGGCATCGATCTGGTATTGCGCTGGCTGCACGTGATCGTCGGGATCTCGTGGGTCGGCTCGTCCTTCTACTTCATGTGGCTGGATGCTCGCCTCAACGTTCCGCCGAAGAACCCGCAGAGCGACAACGTGGCCGGTGATCTCTGGGCTTTGCATGGCGGCGGCTTCTATCACAGCCAGAAGTACCAGATCGCCCCCGGCGCAATCCCGACGCCGTTGTATCGCTTCAAATGGGAAGCGTATACCACTGGGCTCAGCGGCATCGCGCTCCTGGCCTTCGTTTACTACCTGAACGCCGACCTGTATCTGGTTAGCAGGGATGCCGGTTTGCTCAACCCGGGCACGGCGATAGCGGCGAGCATCGTCCTGATCATCGCGGCCTGGCCGATCTACCACGTGCTCTGTGTCTCGATTGCCACCGAACGGCTGTTCGCGATCGTTGGCACGGCGCTGGTGGCGGCCACTGCGTGGCTGGTCGCGCAGCTTTTCACCGGTCGTGGCGCATTCATGCAGCTCGGTGCGATGCTCGGCATGCTGATGGTGGCGAATGTATTCTTCATCATAATGCCTGCGCAGCGGGCGATGCTCGCGTCGATGCGCACCGGGAGCACGCCCGATGCGTCGCTCGGTTCGCGGGCGAAGCGACGCTCCGTGCACAACAACTACCTGACGCTACCGGTCGTGTTGTGCATGTTCAGTCCGCATTACCCGCTGCTGTATGGGCTGGCCAACAATTGGCTGGTTCTGGCGATGCTCATGGTTGCCGGCGGATTCGCGCGGCACTATTTCAATCTGCGCAATGCCGGTCGAAGGACTGTCGCGCCGCTAGCAGTGTCATTGCTGATCGTTGCGGCATCAGTCGCGGCGATCGGCTATTCGGCCGAGTCGGGAAAAGGCGGCGCGGAGGCGGTGACCTACCGTGAGTTCAAGTCCATCATCGATCGACGCTGCCGCACATGCCACTCGGTCGCGCCAACGTTTCCCGGCACGGTTGTAGCACCCGCTGGCGTGACGCTCGATAACGCAGCCGACTTCCGCCGTTGGGCAAGTCGCATCCAGGAGCGGGTTGTGGTCAGTCACACGATGCCCAACAACAACGTAACCGGAATCACCGATGACGAGCGGCGCCGTGTCGCCGCATGGTTTTCGTCGGGCATGCAGGCCGATTGACGAGTTGCTGCACGGGCGCCGAGCCGGTTCCTCGCGCAGACCGACGCACGGCGGATTTCGAATTCAGCCGTTCCTGGGCTCGATTTCCGGCGGCGGGTGGTGTTCCCACCAATGGCGGGCGATATCGATCCTGCGACAGATCCAGATGTCTGGTTTGGCTTGCACGTAGTCGAGGAATCGTGCGAGTGCGTGTGCCCGACCCGGCCGTCCTGCCAACCGGCAGTGAAGGCCTACGGACATCATCTTTGGCGCATTGAGTCCTTCCTCGTAAAGCACGTCACAGGCATCGCGGAGATAGTTGAAGAACTGATCCCCCGCGTTGAATCCCTGGACGGCCGCAAAGCGCATGTCGTTGTTGTCCAGCGTGTACGGAACGACAAGATGCGGGCGAGATTCCCCCGGGCTCCAGTACGGCAAGTCGTCCGCGTAGGAGTCGGCGTCGTACAGAAAGCCGCCGCGCTCGACGACGAGTCGGCGCGTATTGGGGCTCGTTCGCCCGCAGTACCAGCCAAGAGGGCGCTCGCCGGTGATTCGTGTATGTGTATCGATAGCGGCCTTGAGGTGGGCACGCTCGGTTTGTTCGTCAATGTGCTGATAATCGATCCACCGATAGCCATGAGAAGCGATTTCCCAATGCGCTGCTTGCATCGCGTTTACGGCATCCGGGCAGCGCTCAAGCGCCATTGCTACGGCGAAAACAGTCACTGGAATATTTCTGCTGGAAAACAACCGGTGCAGTCGCCAGAAGCCCGCCCGCGTGCCGTACTCGTAGACTGACTCAGCGCTCATATCGCGTGCGCCGATAACCGGCGAGCGGCCGACGATTTCACCGAGATACGCTTCAGACGCCGGATCACCATGCAATACGCTGCTTTCGCCACCTTCTTCGTAGTTGATGACGAACTGCAGTGCCAGGCGCGCACCGCGTGGCCACAGGGGATTGGGTGGACGGTGGCTGTAGCCACGCATGTCCCGCGGATAGTCGCTGTTCATCAGCTCTCCAGAGGACATACGTCCGAAAGAACGCGGCAGCGGTGATCAAGGGCGAGCCTTGATGACAAAGTGTACACGGGAAAAATTGTCGTTTGGGGCTGTCAATCGGCAAAAGTCCGTGTAGTTTTCCCGTCAAGCAAGGAATAAAGTCTTGGTGACTGGCTCGCCCAAGATTCCAGCCACCGCCACCCAGGAGATCCTAAGTGCGTCTTTACACATTCACGATTACCCCGAACAACCGCAAGGTCGAGGCCTTCGTCCGGCACTTTGATCTAGCTGTTGAGATCCATCATGTCAGCTTCAAGGACAAGGAAACCCAGAGCCCCGCGTTCCTCGCGATCAATCCGATGGGCAAGGTGCCTGCGCTGACCGACGGCGACTTCAACTTGTGGGAGTCGAACGCGATCCTGACCTACCTCGCAACCAAGTTCCCAGAAACCAGGGCCTTGCCCACCGATCCCCGGGGCCGCGCCGATGTCGATCGCTGGCTGCACTGGCAGAGCTGCCATTTCATGCCCGTGATGGGCGCGTTGAAAATGTCGGGGGAAAAGGACCTCAGCACGGCAACCCCGTTGCTCGAGATTCTCAACCAGCAACTGGAGGGCCGGGAATACGTCGTCGGCCATCTCACGGTTGCTGACTTTGCCATTGCCGCGTACCTGGTGACGAAGATGGGCCGGCAGCTCGACCTTGCCAGTTGTCCGAACGTCAGCGCCTGGCGGGATCGCATGACGAACCTGAAGGGTTTTGTGGCAACCCAGGTAAAGATGCCGCCGGCCTGACGTTATCAGTCTGGAGGGGCGGCCAATGGCGACACATCTGATTCGTGTCCTTGAGGCTAGCGACGAAGGTCCCTGGCGGGCCCTGTGGCGCGCCTATCTTGAGTTTTACCAGGCCGAGCTGCCGGCCGAGGTGACCGACACGACGTGGCTGCGGCTGCTTGACCCGGCCGAGTCACTGGTTGGCCTGGTCGCCGAGCGGGCTGGCGCACTCGTCGGCTTTGCCCACTGCGTCCTGCATCGAGGGACGTGGTCCCTTACTGTGCACTGCTATCTGGAGGATCTCTTCGTGGTGCCTGAAGTGCGGGGCGAGGGCGTTGGCCGTGCAATCATCGACGCTGTCTATCGGGAAGCAGACACCCGGAGCGCGGATCGGGTGTACTGGCTGACACATGAAAGCAATAGCACGGCGCGGGCCCTGTACGACCGAATGGCCAGGCGCAGTGGTTTCATCCACTACACCCGGAATTGATGGCCTAAAGCGGTTCTTGCTGGTATGGCACCGGCGGCCGGGTCCGGAAAGAATCGTAGAGTGCGCAAGGAACCCCAGCTGCCGATGCGGGCCACCTTGCCCAAACAGGGGCCACCGCATACCCTGTTAACGGGTCCGCGCTGGTCCCCCCGCGGCGGCTAGCCGTGAACCCCGTCAGGTCCGGAAGGAAGCAGCGGTAGTGGTGATGCCGGGCGCCGGGGTGTGGCTGGCGCGGGCTCACTGTCAGCAGTTGATTCAGAATCGTTATGACCTACCTCGCACTCGCCCGCAAATGGCGGCCCAGGACCTTTGCCGATGTGGCGGGGCAGGGTCACGTGGTCCGAGCCCTCGAAAACTCCTTGAATTCAGGCAAGGTGCACCACGCCTTCCTGTTTACCGGCACGCGGGGCGTGGGCAAGACCACGATCGCCCGCATCTTCGTCAAGGCGCTGAACTGCGAACGCGCGGTCAGTGCCGAGCCCTGCGGTGAATGCTCCAGTTGCCTGGCCATCGATCAGGGCCGTTTCGTGGATTTCCTGGAAGTTGACGCGGCGTCCCGGACGGGCATCGACGATGCCCGTGAATTGCTGGACAACGCCCAGTACACACCGGCGGCCGGCCGTTTCAAGGTGTTCCTCATCGACGAGGTGCACATGCTGTCCAAGCCCGCCTTCAATGCGCTGCTGAAGACCCTTGAAGAACCGCCGCCACACGTGAAGTTCCTGCTGGCGACGACCGATCCGCAGAAGATCCCGGTCACGGTGCTGTCCCGCTGTCTGCAATTCAACCTGAAGCGTCTTACTCACGCGACGATCGTCGAGCGACTGGCCCTGGTGTGCAAGCAGGAAAAGATCGTTACCGAAACGAGTGCCATAGCACGGATCGCCCGCGCCGCGGCCGGCAGCATGCGCGACGGCCTGAGCGTACTGGACCAGGCACTGGCCTTCGGTGACGGCCAGTTGCGTGATGCGGACGTGGCGGAGATGCTGGGCAGCCTCGATCGGGCCCGGATCACGGCGCTAATTGAGGCGCTTGCGGTTGCCGATGCGGCAGGGTTGATGGCCCAGGTTCGGCAGCTTGACGAACTCGCCCCGGATTACGGCGATGTCCTCGCCGGCCTTGCCACGGTTCTGCAGCGGGTGGCCGTGGCGCAGGTGGCGGGATCGCAGGCACTGGAGAGCGACGGCGCTGCTGAGAGCGACCTGGCGCTGGTTCTCCGGCTGGCAGAGGGGATGACCGCGGAAACGGTGCAGCTGATGTACCAGATTGCGGTCATGGGGCGCCGGGACCTCCCGCTCGCACCGGATCCGCGCACCGGTTTCGAAATGGCCCTGCTGCGCATGGTGGCCTTTCACCCGGAACGACATTTGCCGGCAGCAGTGACCGCCAGCACCGGCTCGGCAGGCGCCAGTTCCGCAGCGGCTCCTCCGGCCGCGAGGCCAGCCCCTGTGGCCGTGCGTCCAGCGGTCAGTTCAACGATAGCAACTCACCCATCCGGTGGCACCACCGACATCGGCGACTGGTCGGAATTCGTCGGCTCGCTGAATATTGACGGGGCAGCCCGGCAGCTGGCAGCGCACTGTGCGCTGGTGGCGCAATCACCCTTTGAAATCCGCCTGACACTCGACAAGCGCAACGGCCACCTGCTTACCGACAAGCTGCGCGGCCGGCTCACGGCGGCGCTACACGAACGCCTCGGCAGTGCCATCAAGGTGCTGTTGACCATTGCGGAGGCGATTCCCGACAGAGCCCCGGACACGCCGGCTGCCCGACAGGCCCGAAACGACGATGATGACCTCCGCCGGGCACGGGCCAAGATTGCCGCCGACACCAATGTGCAGCAGATGGCCGAACTGTTCGGTGCCGAGGTCATTCCTGAATCCATCCGCCAGAATCCAAAGTCGCCCTCCCGGAAGTGAGCAGCCCATGAAAGCCGATATTGGCAGCCTGATGAAGCAGGCCCAGAAGATGCAGGCCCAGATGCAGAAGGCCCAGGAAGAACTGGCCACGCTGGAAGTTGTGGGTGTAGCGGGCGGCGGCCTGGTAGAGATTTGCATGACCTGCAAGCACGAGGTGCGCAATCTGAAGATTGATCCCTCCCTGGTCGGCGACGATCGGGAAATGCTAGAGGACGTCCTGGTTGCTGCCTTCAATGACGCGCTCCGGAAGGTCGAGCGCACGGTGCAAGACAAGATGGGTGGCATGACCGCCGGACTCGGCCTGCCACCCGGCTTAAAGCTCCCGTTCTGAGATGTCGTTTACACCGCTCCTGCAGGATCTCCTGGCAGCGCTCCGCTGTTTGCCAGGCGTCGGTCCCAAGTCGTCCCAGCGCATGGCCTTCCACCTTCTGGAGCGTGACCGCGATGGCGCGCAGCGCCTGATCAGGGCCCTGCAGGCGGCCCTCGACCGTATCGGCCTGTGCGTCCGCTGCCGCATGTTTGCCGAGACGGAGCTGTGCACCATCTGCAGTGATCCCCGGCGTGATGCTGGCCTTGTGTGCGTCGTTGAAACGCCGGCTGACGTCATTGCCATCGAGGAATCCGGGGTTTACCGTGGACGTTACTTCGTTCTCATGGGCCGGTTGTCACCCCTCGACGGCATTGGCCCGGATCAGCTGGGGGTGCCCGTCCTGGAGGCTCAGTTGCGTGACGATGCAATGCGCGAAATGATCCTCGCAACCAGTGCCACCGTGGAGGGCGAGGCAACATCGGGCTACCTGGCGAGCATCGCGCGTGAGCACCGGCTTTGCGCCACGCGCATTGCCCACGGCGTACCCATGGGCGGCGAACTCGAGTATGTCGATGCGGGCACGCTGTCGCACGCCATCACGGCGCGCACACCGGTTCTTGCCGAGTAACGGGGCGCCCCTGCAGTGGCGCGCTAGTACGGACGCGCTTCGTTCTGCCTGACGAGATTCATCAGGCGCCGGTAACTCTCGTGGCGTCGCGGGTCAATCTGTCCATCGGCCACGGCTTGCGCAACGGCGCAGTGATCTTCGCGCAGGTGACTGCAGTCATTAAACTTGCAGCGGCGCCCGTACTGCTCTATTTCGACGAATCCGCCGATGATCGCCCGCCCCTCGGGGATCGCCGGTACGAAGTCCCGGACCCCAGGCGTGTCCAGCAGGGCACCGCCACCAGCCAGCGGGTGCAGGACGGAGGCTGTCGTCGTGTGCCGGCCCTCGTCGCTGGCCTCGGAGATCTTCCCGGTCACGACGTCCGCGCCCGGCACCAGCGCGTTCAGCAGCGACGATTTGCCGACGCCCGACTGCCCCACGAGGATGGCCGTCCCGCTGCCAATCCACGCGCGCAGTGCCTCGATCCCGTTGCCAGTAACGGCTGAGACGGGCAACACCGGGTAACCCAGCGTTTCATATCCGGCCAGTTCAGCGGCAGGAACGGTGGCGAGATCCGACTTGTTCCAGGCGAGTGCGCCGGTGGTCCCCATGAGCCTTGCGGCGCACAGGTAGCGGTCGGTCAGGTACAGGTCTGGAGCCGGCAGCGCCGCCATGACGACGATCAGGTGCGTCAGGTTCACGGCAATCGTCTCGGGCAGGCTGCGGCCTGACAAGCGCTGAAGTTCGTTGTCGCGGGGCATGATCGCGGTGATGAGTACCGGTTTGCCGTCAGGGATGGCTTCAAAGCGCACGCGGTCACCGCAGCAGACCCGCAGGTGCCGGCCGCGGATCATGTAGGGGAACCGTTTGCCATCAGATTGTGCAAGGATTCCGCGGCGCCCGTGGGCGGCGACGACCAGGCCGACGATGCCGGGAGTGGCTTTGCTAGAATCCGCCGCGTTGCTCGGGTTGGAATTCATCCGGTGCCTGGCGTCACATGGGGAGCGCAGGAAATGACTTCACAGGCAGACCGGCTGATCTGGATTGACCTGGAAATGACCGGTCTGGACACACAGCAGGACTCTATCATCGAGATTGCCACGGTCGTGACCGACGGGGAGCTGGCCGTCGTGGCCGAGGGGCCGGTGTTTGCCATCCACCAGCCGGCAGAGGTTCTGGGCAGGATGGACGAGTGGAACACGCGCCAGCACGGCAAGTCCGGCCTCACTGAGCGGGTGCGCACCAGTCAGGTCACCGCGGCGGAGGCGGAACGGCAGACGCTGGCCTTCCTTGCGCCGCACGTGGCCGCCAAGGTGTCGCCGATGTGTGGCAACAGCATCTGCCAGGATCGCCGCTTTCTGGCGCGCGAGATGCCGACCCTGGAAGCTTTTTTCCACTATCGGAATCTCGACGTTTCGACGCTCAAGATCCTGGCGGGATTGTGGGCGCCGGACGTACTTGCTGGCGTGACCAAGAGCACGACGCACCTGGCGCTGGCAGATATCCACGATTCGATCATGGAGCTGCGCCACTACCGTCAGAATCTCATCCGGCTGCCGTAACAAACAGGCCAACGACGCAGCCGAGGCCTGCGAGCCAGGCCAGCGACCGGAACGTGGAAAGGTCCGCGATATAGCAGAGCCCGTAGACCACGCGGGCGCCGATGAAGGCGAGTGCCAGGCTGTCGACAGTGGGCTGGGGCGCACCGCACAGCTGGGCGATGATCACGGCCGCTGCAAAGGGCGGAAAGGCCTCATAGGAATTCTGTTGCGCGTGATGGGCTCGCGCGGGCCAGCCCGTGAGCGCACCGAGGAACTCGCGCGGCTGGGCGTTGTTGTAGCGTCCACCGCCTGCCTTGGCGGCGCCGGCCCAGAGCAACGGAAGCAGCGCGGCGACGAGTACGCACCAGAATGCCGTGGTCATGATGGGTAATTCCTCATACGTTCTTGCCCGCCAGAAGCAGCCAGGTTTCGACCACGGTGTCCGGGTTCAGCGACAAGCTGCCGATACCCTGGTCAATCAGCCAGCGTGCCAGGTCCGGGTGATCGGAAGGCCCCTGGCCGCAAATCCCGATGTACTTGTTCGCTTTACGGCACGCATCGATCGCCATCTTGATCAATATGAGCACAGCTTCATCACGCTCGTCGAACGAGTCGGCGATCAGTCCTGAGTCGCGGTCAATGCCCAGCGTCAACTGGGTGAGATCGTTCGATCCAATGGACATGCCGTCGAAGTACTCCAGGTACTGGTCGGCGAGCAGGGCGTTCGTTGGCAGCTCGCACATCATGATCAGTCGGAGGCCGTTCGTGCCGCGCCTGAGACCGTTCTCCGCGAGCAGTTCAGTGACCTTGCGCGCTTCGGCAACGGTGCGCACGAACGGGACCATCACTTCCACATTCGTCAGGCCCATGTCTTCGCGCACGCGGCGCAGGGCGCGGCATTCCATCTCGAAGCACGGGCGGAAGCTCTCCGACACGTACCGGGATGCGCCGCGAAAGCCCAGCATCGGGTTCTCCTCGTGGGGTTCGTACTGCTCCCCGCCGATGAGGTTGGCGTACTCGTTGGACTTGAAATCCGAGAGGCGAACGATAACCGGGTGGGGCGCAAAGGCGGCGGCGATGGTGCTGATGCCTTCAGCCAGTCGGGCCACGAAAAACTCGACGGGATCGCTATAGCCGGCCATCTGCTGGCGAATAACCTCTCGAAGCTCGGGCCGCAGGCGGTCAAAGTCCAGTATGGCCTTCGGGTGTACGCCGATCATCCGGTTGACGATGAATTCAAGGCGGGCAAGGCCGACGCCGTGATGCGGGAGATGGGAGAAGTCGAAGGCCCGGTCCGGGTTGCCGACATTCATCATGACCTTGACGGGCAGTTCGGGAAGCCCGCTGAGTTCGATGCGCTGTTGCTCGAAGTCCAGCATGCCCTCGTAGACGTATCCCTCATCACCTTCGGCGCACGAGACCGTCACCGCGCTTCCGTCCGGAATATGCCGGGTGGCGTCGCCACAGCCTACGACCGCCGGAATACCCAGTTCCCTGGCGATGATGGCCGCGTGACAGGTGCGCCCGCCGCGGTTGGTAACAATGGCCGACGCGCGCTTCATAACCGGTTCCCAGTCGGGATCTGTCATGTCGGCGACCAGTACCTCGCCATCCTGTAGCAGGCCCATTTCGGCCGGGCTTTGGATGATGCGGGCCTGGCCGGCGCCAATCCGCTGGCCGATGCTCCGGCCCTGTACGAGTACCTGCGAGCGCTTCTTGAGGCGGTAACGCAGCAGGGTGTTGCCAGTGCGGCTTTGCACCGTCTCGGGCCGTGCCTGCAGGATGTAAAGGTGGCCGTCGATCCCGTCCTTGCCCCACTCGATGTCCATCGGACGGCCGTAGTGCTCCTCGATGATCAGTGCCTGGCGCGACAGCACTTCCACCTCGGCATCGGTCAGGGAAAAGCAGGCAGACTGGGCCGGCTCTACATCTTCGGTACGCACTGTTCGTCCCAGCTCATTGGTGTCTGCAAACACCATGCGGACCTTCTTGGTTCCGAGTTTGCGCCGGAGGATCGACATTTTATTCGCTCGAAGACCGGGCTTGTAGACGTAGAACTCATCGGGATTCACCGCTCCCTGCACCACCGTTTCGCCGAGGCCCCATGCCGAGGTGATGAACACGACGTCGCGGAAACCGGACTCCGTATCCAGCGTGAACATGACACCGCTCGCACCCCGGTCCGACCGGACCATGTGCTGAACGCCCGCGGAGAGGGCCACAAGCTTGTGGTCAAAATTCTGGTGCACGCGGTAAGAAATCGCGCGGTCGTTGTACAGGGACGCGAAAACATGGTGAATCGCTTCGAGCAGGCGTGGCAGCCCCCGGATGTTGAGGAACGTTTCCTGTTGTCCGGCGAACGAGGCCTCCGGAAGGTCCTCGGCCGTCGCGGACGACCGGACAGCAACGGCAAGTTCGCCCGCATGGCTCGTTGCCATCGCGTGCCACGCAGCAGTCACCTGTTCCACCAGTGAGACAGGCAGCGGCGACGCGAGAATCCAGCTGCGGATCCGGCTGCCACTGCGACTCAGCTGCTCGACATTAGCGACGTCAAGACCGGATAACTCCGCGTCGATCCGGTCGGCGAGCCCATCTTGCGCCAGGAACTGGCGGTAGCCGTCTGCTGTGGTCGCGAAGCCGTCTGGTACGCGCAAGCCGAGTTCTGACAGTTGCCCCAAAAGTTCGCCGAGGGAGGCGTTTTTGCCCCCGACCCGATGCACGTCCGACATCCGGAGCACGCGCAGGGGAATTACACAGGAATCCAATTTGCCTCCAAAGTCCCGACCGGCCATGATCCAGCCTGTTGTTGAGCCAGTAGATCCACCGCGGATAACGGAGCCTGACCAGGCAGGGCTGGGCCAGGCAGGGTTAGGCCAGGCAGGGTTAGGTATGAACCGACGCGCCGTGTTTTTTCTGTCAGACCAGACCGGGGTAACTGCCGAGACACTCGGGCGCAGCCTGTTAACCCAGTTTGAGGAGTACGAATTCGATCAGGTGACTGTGCCATTTATCGATTCTGTTGACAAGGCAGACGATGCCGTTCACAGGATCAACGCCGCGGCCAGCGAGACCGGTACAAGGCCGATCATCTTCAACACCCTGGTGCAAGACGAAATCAGGGAGCGCTTCGCCGGCGTCAATGGCTTGTTGCTGGATCTCTTTGGTACATTCCTTGGTCAGCTGGAGCAGGAGTTGCTGACCCTTTCGTCGCACACGGTTGGCCGTGCTCATGGCATCAAGGATGCCGGTACTTACGACAAGCGCATTGAGGCAACCAACTTTGCGCTCGCCAACGATGACGGTACGCGCACCAGCGACTATGAGCAGGCGGACGTTATCCTCCTCGGGGTGTCCCGTTCGGGCAAGACGCCGACATGCCTGTACCTGGCTTTGACCTACGGCGTGTTTGCCGCGAACTATCCCCTCTCGGAAGACGAGTTCGAGACCGGGCGATTGCCGCGAAGTCTCGAACCGCACCGGGCCAAGCTTTTTGGCCTCAGCATATCGCCCGAGCGCCTGCAGCAGATTCGTCACGAGCGCCGGCCGGACGGGCGCTACTCGTCGACAGAGCAGGTGCGCTACGAACTGCGCGGCGCGGAGGGTTTGTTCCGCCGCTATCAGATTGGCTGGGTAGACACCACCGGCTTCTCCATCGAGGAGATTGCGAGCAAGATTCTCAGCAGCACCGGGATCGAGCGCCGGGTTCGTCCCTGAATTCGCGGGATCCGGACTGTTTCAGATCATGCCGCTCGGGGCGAGGAGTCCCGTGTGATGACTTACCCGGGCGATTTGCGCTGCCAGTTTCCCCAAGGACGCGACGGCCACTGAAGTGGGTTGGGTGATTCCAGCCGCCGTCTTGACGTGCTGTTCCAGGTAGACGCGCAGGGTCGCGCCGGCGGTGCCGGTGCCCGACAGGCGGTAGACGATACGGGCGCCATTGCTGAAGACCAGGCGCACGCCTTGCCGGGGTGACTCGCTCGCGTCGACTGGATCCCGGTAGTGGAAATCGTCAGCCATTTCGATGACGCCACCCGCCGGCTTGGTACCGCGCAGCGTCGGCAGCAGCTCGCGAAGCGCCGCCATGAGTTCGGCAGCGCGGGCCGCGTCGTCGACGACATAGTCCCAGCGCTGATAGTGGTGGCGGCCGAACTGTTGCCAGTGGCCCTTGAGGATTTCGGGCACGGACCGCCCGTCGACGGCCAGCAGGTTGAGCCAGAACAACACGGCCCACAGGCCGTCTTTTTCGCGGCAGTGGGCCGAGCTGGTGCCAAAGCTTTCCTCGCCGCACAGGCCAATCCGGCCCGCTTCCAGCAGATTGCAGAAAAAACGCCAGCCGGTCGGTGTTTCGTAGCACGGGATTCCCAGGCTCGCGGCAACCACGTCGAGTGCCCGGCTGGTGGGCATCGATCGTGCGACACCGGGTACGCCGTTCCGGTAGCCGGGAATGCGGGTGATATTGGCCAGCATCACGGCAACGCTGTCGCAGGGCGATACAAAGGTGCGCGGCCCCAGGATCATGTTGCGATCGCCGTCGCCATCCGAGGCGGCGAGGAGATCCGGTGGGTCCGAGGCCAGGGATTCCTGCACCAGTTCTGCGGCGTCAATCGGGTTGGGGTCAGGATGCAGACCGCCGAAATCCGGCAGCGGCTCTTCGTGAAGCAGGGAATCCGGTGAAGCGCCCAGGCGGCCGACGAAAATTTGGCGTGCGTAGGGTCCTGTGACAGCGTGCATGGCATCGAAACGCAGCCGTCGCCCGCCGCGCAGCCACCCGGCCATCCGGTCGAAGTCGAACAACGACTCCATCAAGCGGGCGTAGTCAGCTACCGAGTCGACGACTTCCAGGCGGAGGCCGGCAAATTCCGTGAGACTGATCCGGCCGAGATCGAGAGGCGGCAACCTGACCAGGCGGTATCCCGTTTGCTGCTGGCTGACGTCATACACCTCATCAGTCACGTGTTCGGGCGCCTGACCGCCCGTCGGGGTATTGAACTTGAGGCCAAAATCGCCGGTGGGGCCGCCCGGGTTGTGGCTGGCCGTCAGGATGAAGCCCGCGGACGCCTGCCGCATTCGAATCAGGTGCGAGGCTGCCGGCGTTGACAGCAGGCCGTTTTGTCCCACGATAATTTCCCGCACGCCGTTTGCGACGGCTACGGCCATGAGGCGCTGAATGGCTTCGTTGTTGAAGTAGCGTCCATCACCGCCAATCACCAGCCGGGCGCCCTCGGGCAACCGCAGGGTCGTGAATACCGCCTGCGTGAACATCTCCAGGTAATGCGGCGCGGTGAATACGCTGACTTTTTTGCGAAGTCCGGCCGTGCCGGGACGCTGATCCGCAAAGGGCGGACAACTGACATGAATGTTTTCAAGCGTGGACAAGATCACAGACCCCGATTGCTAATGGTTTACTGTTGGTCGTGAAGCGGCTTAACGGAAAGTGTGCACGACCCCCTGTGCTATAGTCCAAACGTGCTTGCAGACAGCTATATTGTTCCACAATGCAGCGCTGAACCGCGCAGTCTCGGCGCACTCATGGCATTGTATGAAGGCAACTTCATCAAGCTCACTGCGCTGGCGCCGGAATTGATTGGTTCGCCACCGAACGAGGCCAGCCTGTCCCGGTCACCTCGCGATCTCGATCTGCATCTGTGCGTGGACGCGGTAAAACGTTACACCGTGGATTTGCGGTTGACATACCTGTTCGAGGAGTTTGCTGGCGAGGAGTTTACCGGACTGGCCGCCGATCCTGACCTGCACCTGCGTGTGTATCTCGATGCCCGCATGGTGGAGGTTATCAGCTGGTCCATTTCGCATCGCCACGAGGTCTTGCGCCAGCTTGCTGCCACGAGTTCCCGTGAGCTGGATCGGCGGTGGTCCCGGAACATCATGCTGGGTAAATGGCTGGAATACCTCGACGATATGGGCCATACCTTCCGGGCCTGAGCGTTCCGGCGTGACGCGCGTCACGCGGCCAATTGCCGGGACTGCCTGGCCGCTGGCAATTGTCGATTGCTTCACCGGCGAATTGGACGTAATTCGTTAACGTCGTCGGGTGCTAACCCTTGTCCGCCAGTTCTTCAGTCGCCGCAAGCCGGTCGATGACGACCAGCTTCTGCGCCTATTCTGGAATCGCGCCGAGCTGAAACGCGAGTTTGCCAAGGGCCAGCTTGAGCGGGAGCGGATGATTGATCAGTTGCGCGCGCTGGAGGGTTCCGCTCTTCGCGCGCAGCAGAGGCTCGACCAGCTTGAAGGCCTGCTGGCCGATCCGGAACGCGCGGCCAGCGCCGCCGTTTTTTTTCAGCTCCGCGGCATCTGGGCGTACGGCAAGCGGCGACTGTCCCGCCTCGCTCGCGATCTCGGTTTCCGTCAGCAGGAGCGGGAGGGGCAGCGGGAGGCTGGACGGTTTGAGGAGCACCGGCAGGCCGCCTTGACGGCTATCGAGCAGCGACTCGTTCCGCTTGAGGAACGGCGGGCGCTGCTGGAAAGCGAACTGATTGCGGTCCGTGCCCGGCGTTTTGAGCGTACCGGGTTCTGGAACTACTTTGCACGTCGCCGCTTAGACGCTGAACAGGCCACCCTGATGGCCGCCGGGAAATCGGTGGACGAGCAGATTGAGCGCTATGAGCGGGCCCGTAGCGAGAAGCTCAAGGACAAGGCTGCGGTGCCTGACGCTATCGGCGTCGATGGCAAGCGCCTCGTCAACCTGTCCGTTATCGCGCTTGCCCAGGAGTTGCTGCTGGTGTTCAGCGAGCATGAGGTGGCGGCGCAAGCCCGTGATGCATCGTTGCGCCAGGTTGGCGAGGCGGTCTACGGTAGCAGCCAGGCCTGCCGGGACCTGAGCCAGAAGATCGAGGGCGTCTTGCGAAAGGTAGAGGGCATGGACGAACTGGCGGGCCGGGTTCGCCGGCGTGCAGAGTATCTGCACCTGATCGCGAGTTATCGCCGGGACAGCGACACTTCGCCGGCGCCCGATACCCTGACCTCGATCCCGGTGGAGCTGACGGCGGAGGGCGACCCGCGGCCAGTCAAGGGCGGACCGGAGGTGCCGGTCAATGTACTCGCTGACGAGTACTGGGACATCTACAGCGTCCTGCTGAACTAGCCGGGTACCGCGCCGGCTGTCGTGCCGCGTTAGTTTTTGTCAGTCGTTGGCGGGCGCTGGAGTGTCGCCGGACTGCGCCTGGGTCAACAGTGCACGACCTGATGCGCCAATCCGCGAGAATTCCAGTGCCATGTTGGCTGCCGTCTCCAGCAGGGGGTCCGGCTGCTCTTCCGGCTTCAGTTTTTCCATCGAGTCCACAGCGGTCAGACCGCGCGCCGCTCGCCAGGCGTTCTCACGTTCCAGCTGGGCCTTAATCAACTGCTCGCGTTCGTGCTTGCGGATCTCGAGGTTCAGGGAAACCTTTTCCCGGGCACGAATTTCCCCTGATGCTGCGATGTCTGCCGCCAGGTACTGCATGTCGGGATTGCTCGCGAGCGTGGCGTTTTCGAAGCGCGTGAGCTCTGTAATTGCGGTATCCAGTGGTTGGCTCGCCTCAAAGCGCGTAGCAGCGATTTGATCCCAGGGAAGGGCGCGATCGCGGCTGCTCTCGCCGATCTTGGTGGAGTCGATCGCGGATGGCAGCGTGATGTCCGGTATGACCCCCTTGTGCTGGGTACTGCCGCCATTCACGCGGTAGAACTTGCCCATGGTCAGGGTCAACTGGCCGAGACCGGGCTCGGGAGCGCTGCGTGAAGGCGAATACTGGTCAAGGTCGTACAGGTTCTGAACGGTGCCCTTGCCGAACGTCTGCTGGCCGATCACCAGCCCGCGGTGGTAGTCCTGAATGGCGGCGGCAAAGATCTCCGACGCCGACGCGCTGAAGCGATCCACGAGTACGACGAGCGGGCCGCTGTAGGCTACCTCGGGTTCGGGGTCATCCAGTACCTCGATATTGCCGTTGGTGTGACGAAGCTGCACCACGGGACCCTGGTCGATGAACAGGCCGGTCAGCGACGTGGCCTCCGTCAGATGCCCGCCGCCATTGCCTCGCAGGTCGAGCACGAGGCCCGCAATCTTTTCCTTGCGAAGATCACCCAGTAACCGGCGAACATCGCGGGTGGTGCTGACGTAGTCCTTGTCGCCCCGGCTTCGCGCCTCGTAGTCCTGATAGAAGCTGGGGACGGAAATAACGCCAATGTTGACCGTCTCACCATTCTGCTTGATTGGCATGACCTGTTTCTTGGCCGCCTGCTCCTCGAGCTTGATCTTGTTCCGGGTCAGCTCAAGGGTGGTTTCCTGTGAGCCGGGCAGGGCATCTCCTGCCAGAATCTGCAGTTTGACCTTGGTCCCGCTTGGGCCGCGAATCAGTTGCACGACTTCGTCGAGTTGCCAGCCGACCACATCGACCATTTTGCCCTTGGCGCCCTGGCCGACGGCCGTAATCCGGTCCGTGGCTTTCAGTTGGCCGTCGATGGCGGCCGGGCCGCCGGGAATCACATTCATGACCTGAACGAAGTCCTCGTCCAGTTGCAGGGAGGCGCCAATGCCCTGATAGGACAGGCTCATCTGGATCCGGTACTCCTCAGACTGCCGCGGGGACAGGTAATTGGAGTGCGGGTCAAGCGTACGGGCAAACGAATTCATGAAAGTCTCGAACACGTCATCGCTGTCGAGTTTGTTGGTCCGGTCCAGCACGCGCTGGTAGCGCTTGCGGAGAACCTTGGCGGCATCCTTCCAGTCCTTGTCAGCCAGCAGCAGGCTGAGCGCGTCGTTCTTCACGCGCCGACGCCACAGGTCCTGCAATTCGGCGGGCGTTTCCGCCCACGGCAGCTTTTCGCGGCCGAAGACATAGTCCTCGTCCACCGTGAAATCAGGTTCGGTTTCGAGCAGGCTCATGGCATAGCCAATGTTCTGCTGGGCCCGGAGCCGATACAGCCGGAAGATATCGAACACCGGTTCCATGTCGCCGCTTCGCAGCGAGTCGTCGAGTGAGTTCTTGTAGCGGGCGAAGTAGGCAATGTCGGACTGCAGGAAATAGTGGCGGTTGCCGTCCAGGGTTTCGAGGTAGGTTTTCAGGGTGGCATCAGACAGCGCGTCGTCGACCGTGAGGCGCGAGTAATGGGCGCGTTGAACGAAGCGCGTCACCATGCGCGCCACCTGCCGCTCTCGGGAGGTGGTTTCGAGAACCGAGGGGACTATCGGCTCGGCCTGCTTCGCCAGCGCGGGCACGGAGGGCCCCAGGCCCACGGTGAGCACACCGAGTAGCAAAATCATGTGCACCGGCACGTGCGCTGGGATCCAGGGTCTGTCGTGTGGGCTGTTCATGTCTGTTGTCGACTTTGCGGTTGAGCGGCGTTTCGGGCGAATGATTAGCCTAGGCTAGACTTGGGTCCGGAATCAGGCAAGTAATAAGGTCCGGGGTGGTATGCAGCCTTTGACAGTCATCCTCGGCATTGTTCTGGGCAGCGTGTTTTCGATCGCATTCGGTCTGGGTATCGTCCTTCTGATCTTCGGTCTGCGGCAAGGTCAGGATTCGCGGTACGCACTGGAACTTCCCGAACTCGCCACGGCCACCATCTTGTTCTCTCTCGTCTCGGTGGTATCGGCGCTGGCCTTCCTCGGTTCATTGCGCGGGACTGCCTGGCGACACGGGGCGGCGCTCGGTCTGGCTGCAGTGCTCATGGGCGTCGGCTTTTACTACTGGCCGGATTAGCTTATTGGCCTGACGGAGTCGGGCCTTTTACTTGCCCCGACTATACGAGAGCGCCTTGTCGACCGGTATGCAACCTGACATAAAGGCGTGAATAGAGTCTCAAGGTACTGAAAAAACTAAGAAATCAGCCGCCTTGCGACGCGAACCACGAGATACCAGACGATTGCGACCAGGATCGGCGTCAGCAGCAGCCACCAGGCCAGCACTTCGCCGCTCGCAGCAGCCGAGTAAATGCTGTCTAAGTAATCGCGGAGACCCAGCTTGCCCTGGTAAGCGCCGATGACGCGTTTCCCCACGAGATAGCCGGCAACGGGCAGCCCCAGGACGCCGATCAGGGCCAGGCCCAGCATGCCAAGCAGGGAGCGGAACAGGGAGGGCAAGGCGGATTGCACCGGGCTAGTGTCCCATCCCGGCGCGTTTCAGGAAAGGCGGGCTGTACCCGGGGGCCGCTGATCAATCCAGACCGGGCAGGGCTGCTGGCGCCAGGGCGCGGGACGGCTTACCGATGACCCTGCGTGCCGCGGCGCGCAGCGCCTCGGGATCCGCCGGCGTCTTCGACCGAAGCAGGCCATTGACCACGGTGGCGACCGACTGCTTGCCCTTGCTAGCCCGCAGCAGCTCCTCATTCAGGTCGTGGAAAATCGTAACCGCCCGGGCCGTGACCGCACCTTTGGATGACCTTGTGCGCAGTTTCTTCACCGGCTCGCCACGGCGGCGAAAGCCCGCAATGGTGGCGTCGTACCGGCCTGGGGAAATCGTGCCGGACTCCTTCAGGGCACGTAGCGACAGGAATTCGGCCAGCCCCTCGTCGATCCAGTCCTGATCACGGGGTGTGTCAAGGTCCATAAGAAGAACATGCACCATTTCGTGCACGATCGTGCTGGTGCCGTTCTCGCTGATCAGTGGCCGCTGCGCATGCACGAAAATGGAGTTGGGCGCGGACAAAGCGCCCAGCCACATCGGTTCTGCCGCAGCCACGATGTTGATGTAACGCGGGCCTGCCGAACCGGAAAGCGCTGGAACCAGCTGCGGCAGGGTCCAGCGGAGGAGGCCGAGCATGGCGATGCGCTCCATCCGTAGTCCGCGCGGCGCGGTCACCGTGACCTCGAGGTTCCCGATAAAATCCCGGCGGGTGCCGAGGTCGCCGGCGGTGATCCAGCCGATGGGCCGGGGCAGGCGGCTGCCAGGGTTGTGGATCGGCAAGCGGCCAAGCCCATCGGGCAGGTACGGCGTAATCAGTGACCAGCTCTTTGGCAGCCCGACCGACAGGTCGCCTTTCATCGTACTGCCCTTGGCGCGCCGCCACGAGCGGATGGGAAAGGCGTTCTCGCCACGAAACAGCGCGAAGCGATCGCCCACCCAGGCGTCGTTACCGGCTGAATTTTCCCCCTCACGGCGGTGACTGAGCGCCACCCGGTAGCGAAGCGTGCCGCCGCCGGCGGCCGGCGGCAGCCAGCGGACCACGTCTTTGTTCACCGTGATCTGGCCGTCGCCACTGACGTTGTGCACGCGACGGCTGTCCAGCGCGATTTCGCGGAGCTCGCCGTTGCTCTGCCGGACGACAATGCGGGCTGCGGCCAGTGACTTTCCGGCTGTGACGTCCAGCTCGAAACGAAGCGAAATTTCGCTCGCAAATGCCGGCGCCTGCGCGAGCAGGCCGGCGAGACACAGCAGGGCGGCGCGGAGCAGGGAAGTGCAGGGCCTCAGGATGGCCCCTCCTGCACGATGAACTGCTGCAATTCACGCGCCAGACTCTTGCAGGCGGCGGTTTGCGTTCGAGCGATGAAGGGCAGCGGCACGATCAGTGCCGGCACCATCGACGTGCCGTGCACATCCGTACTGACCGCGCCGGCGGCCTCGGTTTTCCTGAGGTCCCAGACCGTGGCTTCGTAAGAGCCGTCGTTCTCCCACCAGAGCAGGCCGAAGCAGGCGCCCCCGGTTGGGCCGGCGGCGCAACTCATTCCGCCGCCCCCCGAAGTTTCCTCGGTGCTGCCCTTGACCAGGACCAGATAACGCACGCCGCGCTGCGTGATGCGCTCGGCAACGCCCGGCCGCGCGAGCAGTTCCGGCAGCGCCTCGATGCTTTGGGGCATCGTGCGCGGCTCGAACCATGGAAAAAGCTCGTCCCGGAATCGCTGGGAGGGATAGACATTCAGCGCATCCCGCCCGTCATCCAGCTCGTCGTTGACACAATCGAGGAAGCCGGACTCGGTCTTGTTGCCGCTGTGATAGCTCGTGGCAAAAACGACGATCGACTCGTCGTTGCTAATGCCGGTGGCGGTATTCTTGGATTCCTCGACGCGCGACGTCACGCAACCGGAACCCGCCAGGACGGCGAGCAACAGGAGCGCGGCACGACCGGCGAGGTGATGCAGGGTTGATCGGTGTTCAGGGCGCCTTGGCATCCGCGGACTCCTCCGGCACTACGCCGCGGGCCCGTGCTTCCGTGGCGAAGCCCACTGCGATCGTCGTGGCCGCATCCCGGAGTGCCAGGATGGTGGCCTGCTCCATCGAGCGAGCCGGCCTAAGTGCGGCGGCATCGCTTTCGCCGTACGCGCTCACGTTCCAGGCGGTAAGCAGTTCGCCATCGGGCCTGAATACGCTGACAGTGTAGCGTATCCAAACGGAGTACTGCTTGGTGGCCGACTGGCTGGGCAGCGAGAATTCGAAGGCGGCGACCGAGGGCTCGATGATGGCGTCGTAGGCCGCAGCCGCGCTGCCGGAGGGCCGCGCATCAACCCGCGTAGCGCGGCGGAACAGGCGCCGCGAGACACTTTCAAACAGCGCAACATTGGCCTTGCCGAGTGCGATGTCCCAGCTGGTTTCGCCCGGTACGTTTTCGCGGTAGTGATAGTCGGCGAACTCGTTAGTGAAATGCAGTGCCACATCGAGCGGCAGGGGTTCCACCAGGGGTTCCGGAAATGTGTTGGGGACGATCAGCGCCTGGTCGCAGCCGACGATGAGCGACAGCAGCAGGGACGCGACCGGGATGAGATGCCGGGGCATGCCGGCAATCTAGCATGGCCGCCGACGGCGGTTTTCCCACGACGGGATTCTCAAGACGATGGCGCTGTGGCGTCGTCGACTTTCTCGAAGTGGTCGCGCCGCTCCGTGAATCCAAGGGGGTCGGGATGGATGATGATTTCGCAGCCCGGATAGGCCTTTTCGATCCAGCCCTCCACTTCGTCGAGGATCCGGTGGGTTTCGAGCAGGGAGGTGCGGGGCTCCAGTTCAAGGTGAAATTGCACGATATAACCGGCGCCGCCGTGGCGGGTGCGCAGATCGTGAAAGCCGAGGACCTCAGCGTGCCTCGTGGCCAGGTCGCGGATGCGCTTGCGGTCCAGGTCCGGGATCTCACGGTCCAGCAGGATGTCGAGCGACTTCGCTGCGATCCGCCAGGCGCCCTGGACCAGAAATACAGCCACCCCGAGTCCGACAGCCGGGTCTACCCAGGGCTGTCCACTGAAGGTGGTCATGGCCACGCCCGCGACCACGCCGAGATTGAGGGCCAGGTCCGTCTTGTAGTGCATGGCGTCGGCGGCAATCGCCACCGAGCCGGTCTCGCGGCTGACGTAGCGCTGCCAGTTGACCAGCGCGAGCGTGATGATTGTGGAGGCAATGATGACCACGATGCCGGCGACGGGTTGCTCGATCGGTGCCGGGCTGATCAGCCGGTTCACCGCCTCGCTACCCACAAAGACACCAGAGCCACTGATGATCAGTGCCTGAATCAGGGCAGCCAGGCCTTCCGCCTTGCCGTGCCCGAAGCGATGCTCAAGATCGGCGGGCCGCAGCGAATAGCGCACCGCCCAGAAGGTCAGCAGCGAGGCGAGTACATCCAGGAAGGAGTCGGCCAGGGAACTTAAGATCGACACGGAGTCGGTAGCCCGCCAGGCCCAGGTCTTCACCAGCACCAGACAGACGGCGACGCCGACGGACGCGTAGGTGGCCGATCGGAGCAGTGTGGCGCGTCGCAGGGCACTCGATTTCTTGGCCGAGCTGATCATCGAGCGCAGTTTACCCTGCGCCGGTCAACCCGCTAATATCGCCGGCCTCATGTCCCCGGCCGAAGTCCTGCAAATTATTGCCATGGCGGCCGTGTGGGGTGGCTCGTTCCTGTTCCTGCGCGTGGCGACGCCCGATTTCGGCCCGGTGCCGCTAATCGCGATCCGCGTCGGGGTGTCGGCGCTGTTCCTGCTCCCCGTGGTGCTGCTAAAGCCGGCCTGGCGCGCGGAGTTCCGGCAGAACGTTGGCAAACTGTTCCTGCTTGGCCTGTTCAATGCGGCGATCCCGTTCCCGTTGTTTGCGTATTCGACGTTGTTCGTTACCGCCGGCTTCGCCTCCATCATCAATGCGACCGCGCCGTTATTTGCCGCGCTGGTTGCCGGCCTGTGGCTGCGCGACCGTATCACGATCGGCGGCATCTGTGGCCTGGTCATTGGCTTTGCGGGCGTGCTGCTTCTGGTTGGCGGCCTGCCCGACATCAATCCAGATGCCTTGCTGGCGATTGCGGGCGCGCTGTTTGCCTCATTCCTCTACGGCCTGTCCGCCAGCTTCGTGAAAAAACACCTCGCGCGCGTGAACACCTGGGTGACGACAACGGCCAGCTTTGGTTTCGCGGCCCTGCTGCTGGTGCCGCTGGCAGTGATTCAGTGGCCGGCGGTGAGCCCGGCGTCGAGTTCGTGGGCCGCAGCGGTCGTGCTCGCGGTGGCGTGCACGGCGATTCCGAACATCTACTACTTCCGGCTCGTGCTGCGCGTCGGACCCGGCAAGGCGATGTCCGTTGCGTTCCTGATCCCGGTATTCGGCATGCTCTGGGGCGCTCTCGTGCTGGGTGAGCAGGTGACGTTGGGCATGCTGGTCGGTTGCGCCGTGATCTTGCTGGGCACGTCGCTGGTGATCGGGATG
>JAQBGF010000060.1:0-3148 GCA_032122615.1 Gammaproteobacteria bacterium
AGCGGGTCTTCCCGACAGGCGGCCAAGAACTGTCCCGCCATCGACCGCGGCTGGGGGGTGAGTTTGGGGTCGCGGCTGAAGCCGCTCCTACCTAGCGGGCGTGGGCGGGGAGGGTTTTCCAAGCGCTCACCGTGTACTCACGGTAGCGGAAAACTTTCCCCGACCGCGCCCGCGAGCCACGGAGTACGTTGTCGCGGCTGAAGCCGCTCCTACGGGCGGGCCGCGACGGCAAGCCGCACCAGCGCGAGGATCTGGTCGAGTGTCGGCGTTGGCACACCAACCAGCCGCCCCATCTCCGGCACTGAAGCGACCAGCGCGTCCAGTTCCAGCGGCCGGCCCTGCTCGAAGTCCTGGAGCATTGAAGTGCGATGGGCGCCCACGTCGACCGCGGCGTCCATGCGCTTGTCGATGTCCATCGCGAAACTGACGCCGAGCTTCGTCGCTATCGCGACAGCCTCCGTCATCGCCTGGCGAATTACCGCGCGCACGCCGGGGTCGCGGCCGATCTGCTCAAGGGTGGCGTGCGTCAGTACGCTGACGGGATTGAAAGTCGCGTTGCCGAGCAACTTGAACCAGATGTCGTCACGGATCTTTCGGCGCACCGGCGCCTTGAGCCCGGCCGCCGTCAGGATCTCGCCAAGCCGGGTCACGCGCTCCGATTTCGAGCCGTCCGGTTCGCCGATCATGATGCGTGTGCCGTCGATGTGCCGGATGACGCCCGGCTCCACGATTTCGCAGGACGGGTAGACCACGCAACCGATGGCCCGCTCCGGCCCGATCGCCTGCCAGATCCGGCCGCCCGGGTCGGCCGTTTCCAGGTGGTGGTTCTGCCACGGACCTGGCAGGGCATGGAAGTACCACCACAGGATGCCGTTCTGGGCCGTAACGACTACCGTGTCTGGGTCGAGCAGCGGCTGCAGATGATCGAGGATGGGTGCCACCGAGTGCGCCTTGAGCGTGATGATGACGTAGTCCTGCGGGCCGAGCGTGCGGGGGTCGTCCGTGCAGTTGACGGTTACGGTCTTGCGCTGCCCACCACTGATAAGGGTCAGGCCGGCCCGTTGCATGGCCTTGAGGTGCGGCCCGCGCGCCACGAGGGAAATTTCGGTCCCCGTACCCGCCAGCTCGGCGCCGAGATAGCCGCCGATCGCACCGGCGCCGTAGATGCAGATCTTCATGTGAGGCCCAGCTTCGCCGCGAGCCCGATGCGCTGAAGCTTGCCAGTGGCGCCCTTCGGGATTTCCTTGAGAAACAAGATCTTGCGCGGCACCTTCATGTCGGCCAGCCGTTTACCGACATACTGGCGCAGGTCGTGCTCGCTGACCTCAGTGCCGGGTTTCAAGACCACCGCCGCGGCCACGTCTTCGCCGAGCATGGCGTGGGGCATCGCGAACGTCACGACCTGCGCCACAGCCGGGTGATCGAGCAACACCTCGTCCACTTCGCGCGGGGAAATCTTCTCGCCGCCCCGGTTGATGATTTCCTTCAGCCGGCCGGTGAGGCGCAGGTAGGCCTTCTCGTCCAGCACACCCTGGTCCCCGGTGCGAAACCAGCCCTTGGCAAACGCGGCGGCATTCGCTTCGGGGTTATTGCGATAGCCGGCTGTGACATTCGGTCCTCTGATCACCACCTCGCCCACATCTCCCGCCGGCAGCAACCGACCCTGCTCGTCCATGATCGCGACGTCCGGACCGGCGGCCACGCCGACGCTGCCGGCAAAACGCCCGCGCGGCGGTAACGGATTGCTGGTCATCTGGTGCGCGGCCTCGGTCATGCCGTAGGCCTCGATCAGCGGACAATTGAACGTAGCCTCCAGCTCCAACATGACCTGCGGCGGCAGGGAGGCCGACGAGGAGCGAATAAAGCGCAGTGGCACCGCCGCGATTGTCTCGCGATTGCGCAGGGCGCGCGCCAGGATACCCTGGTGCATGGTCGGCACCGCCGTGTACCACGTCGGCCGAACATCGCGAAGCTGGCTAAAGAACTGCAGGGCGTTAAAGCCGGGCGTGCAACAAATTTCCGCGCCGGCGTGCAGCGAGCTCAACACGGCGGCGATCAGGCCGTGAATATGAAACAGCGGCATCACCTGCAGGCAGCGATCCGCGGGTGTCAGCGCAAGGCCAGCGGCGATGTGTGCGGCGGACGCGCAGACGTTGGCGTGGGTCAGCGGCACAATCTTGGGTCGGGACGTGGTACCGGAGGTGTGCAGCAGCAGCGCCACGTCGCCGGCCTCTGCCTCACCCGGCCTGGCCGCCTTGCCCGGGGCGCCGCGCAATTCGAATTGCCCCGCCGGCGCGCCCGCCGCCACCACCAGCTCCGCAATCGGAATGCCGAGTTTCCTTGCCACGGCAACGGCCGGCGAGCTGCTGCCCGCCTCCACCACCAGCAAACGGGCTGCCAGATCCTGCAGGTAAAAACTGAATTCATCAGCCGTGTAGCCCGGATTCAGAGGTGCGGTGGTGGCACCAGCGGCAATGCTGACAAAAGCCGAGGCCATCTCCGGACCGTTCGGCAGCACGATGGCCACCGTGTCATCACGGCCCACGCCGAGCCGGTTAAGCGACTCGATGGTGGCGCTGACCTGTCGGCGAAGCGCGTCGTAACGCAGGCCGGGACGGCCGGGCGCGCTGAGAGCGAGCGCCGTGTCGGCACCGCTGGACAGCAGAACGCTGATGGTCGGAAGAGCGGGCATGGGGGTCGCCGTTCGCAGGTGGCAGGTGGCAGGAATTGCGGGAAAGGTTACCTCAGATCGAAGCCGCCTTCACGATTGCGAGCCGGCAGCGCTGCCCTGCGGGCGGTTCGGCGGGAGTGGCGTAGTCGCGCCTGAAGGCGCCCCTACAGGGACCGCATGTCAGGGCGCAACGCCGGACGGCCCCGGCGGCGCACCGAGCAGTTGTCGGAACATCACGATGTCCTGGGCATTCACGACGCCGTTAGCGTTCAGGTCGGCGATGTTGTAGGTCGGCGGCGTGCTGGGCAGGCCGAGCTGCAGTCTCATTATCACGGTGTCCTGGGCATTCGTGACGTCATTGTTATTCAAATCCCCGTCGCAGAGGTTGCCGTAACCATCACTATCGCTGTCGATCTGATCGGCGTTGGCCACCTGCGTGCAGTTGTCGGTGGCGTCTGGCACGCCGTCGCTGTCCGC
>JAQBGF010000061.1:0-11255 GCA_032122615.1 Gammaproteobacteria bacterium
CGCCGGGCCGGGCGGGGGGGGGGGGCGGCCCTGCGCCCCCGGTGGCGACCCGCCGGGGGGGGGGGGCGTCGGGCCCCCCCCCACCCCGCTGTAGCCAGAGCACCCACAAGCGCGACTGAGAACGGCCCGCTGCGCAGGAGGGCCGTCAGGCGCCACCACCCCGCAGCAGCGGTCGTTGGCCGGTGGCGGGACAGGTTCTGGCCAGCCCTCAGCGGGTCTTCCCGACAGGCGGCGAAGGGCCTCCCGCCACCCCCTCGGGCCACGGAGATCTTGGTCGCGCCTGAAGGCGCTCCTACGCGGGAGAGTCGCTCGTCAATCTCAGCACTATATTGACAGTGCTAATTACTTTGGCCTTGTAAACCAGAGAGTTAGCAGTCCCGCGAGCCCGGCGGCCCAACCCACCCAGTTGGGTGGCGTATCCAGCCCCAGCCACACCGCGGCGCTCACCAGCAGGGCGGCCCCGGCCGTCGCCCCGTGCCGGCCGCGGCGCATCGCCAAGGATTCGCCCTGCCCCACCGGGCCGGCATTCCGGGCCGACCCCGGGCCTTGGTCGTCCAGGGCGCCGTCCACCAGCTTCCGGGCGACCTGGGGCAGCTTCTCGAGGGCGTAGCGCAGGTCGGGCCAGTCCCGGCGCAGCTGCCGGAGGGTCCCCTTAGGGCCCGTCTGGTCGAGCATCCAGGCCTTCAGCACCGGCTTGCCGGTCTGCCAGATGTCCAGATCCGGGTACAGCACGCGGCCAAGGCCCTCGATCTGTACCAGGGTCTTCTGCAGCAGGATCAACTGGGGCTGCACCTCCATGTTGAAGCGGTGTGCCACCGAGATCAGCTGCAACAGGACCTGGCCGAAGGAAATTTCCTTCAGCGGCTTGCTGAAAATCGGCTCGCACACCGTGCGCACGGCCGATTCCAGCTCATCGACGCGGGTACCGGCCGGCACCCAGCCGGAGTCGACGTGCAGCTTGGCCACCCGGTAGTAGTCCCGGTCGAAAAAGGCCAGAAAGTTGTCCGCCAGATAGCGTCGGTCGCGTTCCTCGAGGCTGCCAACGATGCCGAAGTCCACCGCGCAGTAGCGCGGGTTCTCCGGGTTACTGGCGTCCACGAAGATGTTGCCGGGGTGCATGTCGGCGTGAAAGAAATTGTCGCGGAAAACCTGCGTAAAAAAGATCTCCACGCCGTTCGCCGCCAGCTTCGGGATGTTGACCTTGGCAGCCTTCAGCGCCGCCATGTCGTCGACCGCGATACCGCGGATGCGCTCCATCACCATCACGCTGCTGCGGCAGTACTCGAAATACACCTTGGGCACGTAAATCAGGGGCGAGCCCTGCCAGTTGCGACGAAGCTGCGCAGCGTTGCCGGCCTCACGCAGGAGGTCGAGTTCGTTGAGGATGGTTTTCTCGTACTCGGCCACCACTTCAACCGGCCGCAGGCGGCGCACCTCCGGCCACCAGCGAACGGCGAGCCGCGCCAGGGTGTACATGACCTCGAGGTCCTGCTCGATGAGCTCCTGCACCCGGGGCCGCAGCACTTTCACGACCACGTCCTCGCCGGAATGCAAACGGGCGGCGTGCACCTGGGCGATAGAGGCCGCCGCGAGTGCGTCGCGATCAAAGCTCGCGAACAGGCTGTCGGCAGGCTGGCCGAAGCGGCGTTCCACCTCGGCCAGGGCTTGTTCCCCGGGGAACGGTGGTACCTCGTCCTGAAGTTTGGTCAGCTCCTGCCCGATATCCGGCGGCAGCAGGTCCTGGCGCGTGGAGACGGACTGGCCGAATTTGACGAAGATAGGGCCCAGATCCTCCAGCGCCTGCCGGATGCGCGTCCCGCGCGTGGCCTCGTGCCGGCGCGGCACCCAGGTGGCAGGGGAGAGTCGGAACAGCAGGCGCGCCGGACCCAGTAGTCGGGACTCGTTCAGTAGCTCATCGACGCCGTGCCGGATCAGCACCCGCTGGATTGAGAGCAGGCGGACAAAAAGCTGGACGCGATTCAAGAAGCCCTGTCTTTCAGTCGCTCGCGAAGCAGGGCAAGCCGTGCTTCCGCCCGCTCCACGTCATTCGCCGTCTGGTCAACGTCGCGGTAGAACTCGGCGGCCTCCACCTGCGTTGGGAGGGTGCGCCGCTCCTCGGTCAGGTACTCGCCGAAACTACGCGACACGGACAGGGCGGTGCGCTCGCCCCAGTCCTTGATTTCCCGGGCCATGTTGCCGAGCTGATGGGCGAGCGGGTCGCCCACGAACTTCGACAGTTCTTCTTCCAGATCCGGGCGCGCCATGTGCAGCAGGTCGCGGAACTGGTTCGCAACATCGGGATCGCCGGTCATGCGCACCTCACCTTCGCGGATCAGCGCGTGCGGGTCGCCGCTTAACAGCCGGATCATAGCGAGCGGCGAACCGGACAACAGCGCCGTTGCAGGCAATTCCCCCGGTGCGGTCGCACGCATTGTTCCATCGCGCGCGGTGAGGCGCAGAGCCAGCGGCGTGCCCTCCAGCCGGACGTCCAGGCTTTTGCCGTCGAGGGCGGCGGCCATGGCCTGCGCCGTCGAGGACAGGCTGATGCCGCGGTTGATCAGCAACTCAATGGGGCGGAAGGTGGCGGAGGAGAGGAAGTCCACGGGAATACTCAGTACCGGTAGCCCATGTGCAGCGCCACGATGCCGCCGCTCAGATTGTGGTAGCGGACATCCTCAAGGCCCGCCGCCGCCATGAGCCCGCGGAGCGACTCCTGGTCCGGGTGCATGCGGATCGATTCGGCGAGGTAGCGGTAACTGGCGGCGTCGCGGGCAACGACCCCGCCGAGCCACGGCAGGATCCGGAAGGAGTAGAGGTCATACAGCGGCTCGATAAACGCGATGGCCGGTCTGGAGAACTCGAGCACGAGCAACCGCCCCCCGGGGCGTAGCACTCGCGCCATCTCCTTCAGGGCCGCCGGCTTGTTAGTGCAATTTCGCAGGCCGAAGCCGATCGTCACGCAATGGAAGCTGTCGTTCGCGAACGGGAGGCGCTCTGCGTTCGCCTGCAGCGTACTGACAGTGGCGAACAAACCCGCATCGACCAGCCGGCGCCGACCAGCCTCCAGCATTTCCCGATTGACGTCCGTGTGACACACGAGTCCCGAGGGCCCCACCTGGCGGGCCATGCCGGCCGAGAGATCGCCCGTGCCGCCAGCCACATCCAGTGCGGAGTCGCCGGGCCGAAGGCCGGTGCGGCCCAGCGCAAAACGCTTCCACAGCCGGTGCAGGCCACCCGACATCAGGTCGTTCATCAGGTCGTAATTCGGGGCAACCGAATCGAATACAGCGCGCACGCGGTCCGCCTTGTCGGCAACCGGCACCGTCTCGAAACCGAAATGGGTCTGTTCCATGAGCCGACTATTTTAGCTGACGCACCCGCTCGAAGAGGCACACGGCGGCGGCGGCGGCGATATTCAGCGATTCGGTCCTTCCCGGCATCGGAATTGCGACCACGCAGCTGACCGCATCCAGCAGTGCCCGGGACAGGCCTGCCCCCTCGTTGCCGAAAATCAGGCCTATGTTGCCCGTGAGATCGACGTCGAACACGGACTGGCGGGCCTTAAGGTGGGTCGCAATCAGCGGGCCCTTGAAGGTGGCGGCGAATCCGGCCAGGTCTGTCCCGGCGAAGCACTCCAGGTGGAAATGCGCTCCCATCCCGGCCCGCAGGACCTTTGGCGACCACAGGTCCGCACATTGCGCAGACAAGTACACCTGCCGGATACCCGCGGCGGCAGTCGAGCGCAGGATGGACCCCAGGTTGCCGGGGTCTTGCACGTCCTCAAGAACGACGCAGGGTTCGGGTTCCCCGGTGGGTGGCCGATGTTCCGGAATCGGGATAATGGCCAGAATGCCGGTGGGTGTTTGCACGGGCGAGAGTCGCCGAAACAACGCATCGCCCAGTTCCAGGCAGGGAACCGATTGACAGGCGGCGAGCAGGGCGGCGACCTCCGGCCGGTGGCGGCCGCTGTCGCTGACCACGAGTTGCTGCGGTTCGCCGATCTGCTGCCGGTAGCTCTCGATCAGGTGCAGGCCGTCGATGAGTGCCAGGCCGGCCTGCCGGCGGTCGCGGCCCGAGTTGGCGAGGCCGACCAGTTCCCGGAAGCGGGGGTTGTCGCTGGAGGTGATCAGGGTCATGGCGGCCTGCGAGTCGTGGACAGGCACTGTACCTCAGGCATCGCACCGCCAATCCGGCCAGTGGTCGGCACGTTGCCTTACAATTAGCGGCAATTTGTCGATAAAACCCCAAGAAGAGTCCGCCCATGCATCTTCCCCGTCGTTGCCCTTCCGGCCTGGGCCGGACACGGACCACCGTTGCCCTCCTCAGCCTCGGGCTCGCGGCCGGCATGCTCGCCGGCTGCGGCGCGGCCGATGATGCGGCGACACCCGAAGCGACGCCGAGCCTGGTCGTTACCACCGTCAGTCCCGTGACCCAGGACATGGAGCGAACGCTCGCCGCGTCCGGTTCCATCGCCGCCTGGCAGGAGATGGCGCTGGGCGTTGAGCTCACGGGCATTCGCGTGTCCGAGGTGCTGGTCGAGGTTGGCGACGAGGTGCGTGCCGGACAACCCCTGCTCCGGCTCGACGCGAGAACACTGAAGGTCCAGGCACGCCAGGCCGACGCCAGCGTCGCGCAGGCACAGGCCAGCCTGGAACTGGCGCGCGCCAATGCCGAGCGCGGCGAGTCACTGGTCAGGGAGGGCCTGATCTCCTCCAGCAATGCTGACGAACTGCGCGCCACACTGGCCAGTGCCGAAGCGCAGCTGACCGTTGCGCAGGCCGATCGGGATTCCGCCCGGCTGCGCCTCGGCTTCGCCACACTGTCGGCACCCGATGCCGGCGTGATTTCGGCGCGGACGGTTCAGCCCGGCCAGATCATCTCGTCCGCCACGGACCTGCTGCGCCTCATTCGCCAGGGCCGCCTGGAATGGCAGGCGGAACTGACCGAGGCCGATCTCGGCCGGGTGCCGGTTGGCACCGTGGTCGAACTGACGAGCCCTGCCGGGCAGCGGGTGGCGGGCCGCGTGCGGGCCGTGTCGCCGGCGGTAGATCCGAATACCCGCACAGGACTTCTCTACGCCGACCTGCCGGCGCCCGGTGACCTCCGCGCGGGGATGTTCGCCCAGGGGCGACTGCTGCTCGGGGCTGCGGCCGCCACCGTTCTGCCGCGACAGTCGATCGTGTTTCGGGACGGTTTTCCCTATGTGTTTGTGGCGGATTCCGGGAGCGGTGCGATATTCAATGTCGAACAGCGACGGATCTCGATTGGCACCCAGCGCGGTGAATACACCGCGGTGACAGACGGGCTGAAGCCCGGTGAACGGGTCGTCGTCAGTGGCGCCGGGTTCTTAAGCGACGGTGACCTCGTCCGGGAAGTTGCCGGGAGCAGGTCTGACGCCGCGAACGGCAGTGCCGCCAGCGGGGAGCCGGCGCCGTGAATGTTTCCCTGTGGGGTATCCGGAATCCGGTTGCGGCGGCGCTGATTTTCGGCGTCCTGTGTGTCGCGGGCCTCTATGGCCTGCGGCAGCTGCCGATTTCCCAGCTGCCCGAGATGGCGGCGCCGGAGATCACGATTACGGTTAGTCTACCGGGCGCCACGCCGGGCCAGCTGGAGACCGACGTGACGCGCAAGGTGGAGGACGCCGTGGCGTCGCTTGCCGACATCGACAAGCTCAGTTCCACGATCAACGAGGGCGTATCGAAAACCCGCATCCAGTTCGACTTGCGTCGGGACATTGACCAGGCGATGGAAGAGGCGCGCGATGCCATCGACCGGATCCGCGCCGAACTGCCGCCAGACATCGAGGAACCCGTGCTCGCGCGGGTTTCCCTGCAGGGGCCGACCCTGCTGGCCTACGCCGTGGTCTCGGACCGGCTGGCACCCGATGAACTCAGCTGGTTTGTCGATGACACCGTGCGTAAAGCGCTGTTCAGCGCACCGGGCGTCGGCCTGGTGCAGCGCTCCGGCGGGGTCGAGCGCGAGGTGCGTATCGACCTGCGCCCTGCCTCGCTGCAGGCTTTCGGGCTAACGGCCGGAACGGTCTCGGCGCAGCTGGCCCGTCTGCAGGTCGAACTGCCGGGCGGCCGTACCACGCTCGGCGGCGGGGAGCAGTCGGTGCGTACCGTCGCGACCGTGCAAACGGCGGCCGATCTCGCCAATTTTCCGATCTCGCTGCCGGATGGCCGTTCCGTGCGCCTGTCGTCCCTGGCCACAGTCACCGACGGCATCGCCGAGCCACGCGAGACGGCGCTCCTTGATGGCAAGCCCGTTGTTTCTATATCTCTGCAGCGTGCCGCCGGAACCAGCACCGTGGTAGTCGGCAAGGGCGTGCGCGAGAAGATCGCGGAACTGAGCGCCGCCCACCCGGAGGTGCGCTTCGTCGAAGTGGCGTCGGGGGTCGAGCCGGCGCAGGACTCCTACGATGCGTCGCTCGCCATGCTGGGCGAGGGGGCGCTGCTCGCCGTATTCATTGTCTGGCTCTTCCTGCGCGACTGGCGGGCAACCTGGATATCGGCCCTGGCGCTGCCGTTGTCGGTGTTGCCGACGTTTGCCGTGATGCACTGGCTTGGCTTCAGCCTGAACCTGCTGTCGCTGCTCGCGTTCGCTGTGGTCATCGGCGTGCTCGTGGACGACGCGATCGTCGAAATCGAGAACATTACCCAGCACCGGGCCATGGGGAAAACGCGGGAGAAGGCAGCAATCGATGCTGCCGACGAGATCGGCATCGCGGTAATTGCCACGTCGGCAACGCTCGCGGCCGTGTTCGTGCCCGTGGCATTCATGCCGGGCGAGATCGGCCTCTACTTCCGGGAGTTTGGCTGGACGGCGGCGACAGCCGTGCTGTTCTCGCTGCTGGTAGCCCGCCTGCTGACGCCGATGCTGGCCTCACGCTATCTCGGAGACGGTGCGGGGGCGCACGCCGAGCCGCGCTGGATGCCACGTTACCTGACCTGGGTAGAGGCGGCACTTCGCCACCGGGGCCGAACGGTCGTTCTGGCTCTCGGCACGTTCGTGGCTGCGCTGTCCCTCGTACCGCTGATTTCGACCACCTTCGTGCCGCCGAATGACCTGTCCCGCACGGACCTGCAGGTGAGTCTTCCCCCTGGTGTGCGTCTGTCAGAGACCGTCGTGGCGGTGGAGCGGGTCAGGGCGCTGTTGCAGGACATTCCCGAGTTGGTCCAGGTGTTTGCCAGGGTTGGCACCGCCAACCTCGGTGGTTACGACGCCATGAGCCAGGGCGACGTGCGCAAGGCGTGGCTGACACTCGAGTTCTCGGCGCAGCGCAAGCGCACGATCCAGGAACTGGAGTCTGACGTGCGCCACCGGTTGCGTGACATGGCCGGCGTGCGCGTGAACTTCTCCGCGCAGGGACCCGGAGAACGCCTGGATATCGTGCTGGCCGGCAAGGACTCGCAGCAGCTTGCGGTGGGGGGGCGGAAAATCGAGGCCGCCTTGCGGACGATCCCCGGCCTTGGCAGCGTGTCGTCCACCGCGTCCCTGCTGAATCCCGAGATTGTCATCGTGCCGGACGCTGCACGGGCGGCGGATCTCGG
Organism: Gammaproteobacteria bacterium; assembly: GCA_032122615.1. Lineage (GTDB taxonomy): Bacteria > Pseudomonadota > Gammaproteobacteria > Steroidobacterales > SHZI01. The sequence continues at coordinate 7,554 of JAQBGF010000061.1, forward strand.
CGTTTCCACGGTCGACATTGCCGCCGCCGCGCGCATTGCCACCAGCGGCGATTTCCGCCGCAACCTGGCCAAGCTGAACCTGGCGGAACGGCAGATCCCGATCCGGGTGAAGGTCTCCGACGCCTCGCTCAGCGACGCGGCGCTGTTGTCCCTGCTGCGCGTTCCGGCTCGCCACGGCAGCGTACCGTTGTCGGCGGTGGCGACGATCCGTGAGGGCAGTGGGCCGGCGCAGATCGAGCGCTTCAACCGCGAGCGGAACATCAAGATCTCGGCCGAACTGAACGGCCTGCCCCTCGGTGATGTGATGGCAAGCCTCCGGAAGATGCCGGCCACGACCAGTCTGCCACCGGGTGTACGGATCGTGCCGAGCGGCGATACCGAGGCATTTGGCGAGATGTTCCTTGGGTTCGCGATCGCCATGCTGACTGGCATTGGCAGCGTGTATCTCGTGCTCATGCTCCTGTTCGGCAGTGCCGTGCAGCCGCTGGTGATTCTTGCCGCCGTCCCCCTGTGCGGCGCCGGCGCGTTTGGCGCTCTTCTGCTGACCGGCCATGCGCTGTCGCTCCCTTCGCTTATCGGCCTGCTGATGCTCACGGGCGTGTCGACCAAGAACTCGATCCTGATCGTTGACTACGCGATCATCGGCGAGAGGGATCAGGGGCTGTCGCGCCACGACGCGATCATTGCGGCCTGCCGCAAGCGCGCCCGACCGGTGATCATGACCACTATGGCGATGGGCGCCGGCATGCTGCCGGTCGCCTTCGCACTCAGCGCCGACGGCAACTTCCGCGCGCCGCTCGGTGTTTCCGTGATCGGCGGCTTGTTGACGTCCACCTTGTTGTCGCTTGTGGTCGTGCCGGCGACGTACTCGCTGGCGGCCGGCATGCTGGACCGGTGGCGGGCCGCGCCCACCCGAACCTCGGCGCCGCAGCGTGCGAGAGAGGAGGGACTGTGCCCTGGCCGCCTGTCGCGAAGACGCGCTGAGGGCTGGCCAGGGCACAGTCCCTCCTCTCTCGCACGCTGCGGTGAAGTCAGCTACGGGATGCCGGCAATCAGCTCGCCCCACTTCGCATCGACGCGTGCAAAGGCGTCGGGTGCGAGCGTGGTCAGGAGCTCGCGGTTGGTCCGCGGGAAGGTTGCCGGGCCGCCTTCATCGGGTAGCTGCCGGGTGGCATCGATCACGATCTTGCTGGTCTTGTTCCGGTCGACCTGGCTCGGGTCCAGCGGCAGCCCCGGCAGGTTCTCGAAGATCCGCGCTGCCGGGCTCGGTTGCCAGCGCGAGCTGATCGCGGCCATGACCTGCGGCAGGTTCATCAGGTCCACGTCCTTGTCGACCACGATCACCACCTTGGCCACGGGATTGAACTTGCCCAGCTTTTCGCCGGCGGCAATACTCTGGCCCGGTTTCGTCTTGTCGATGCTGATGAAGAAGATGTTGTTCGCGTTGCCGAGGTAGTGGAAGTCGACGATTTCGGGCACGAATTTCTTTGCAAACAAGTAGGAGGAGGCAACGCCGGGGGATTTCATCGGCCCCCGGTCGACGCCGGTGAAGCTGTTGTGAAACCACGGGTTGCGCCGGTGCGTGACCGTGGTGACGGTCATCCAGAAGGCGTTCTCGCCGGCGCCCTGGTAGCCGAGGCCCTCGCCGTAGGGGCCTTCGCGCTCAAGGTCGTTCAGCAGGATTTCGCCCTCGATCACCATCTCGACATGGGCCGGGACCAGGAAATCGTTGGTCTCGCACTTGATGATCTCAACAGGGCGCCCGCGCAAGCCGCCAGCCACCGCGAGTTCGTCCACCGGCTTGTCACCCTGGCGGTTGGCGGCGCGTGAACCGCTGACCACGTACACGATCGGGTCCTGGCCCAGGATCAGCGTGACTGCGGCAGTTTTTTCGCCACGCTTGCGCGCCGCCATCAGCATTTTCCAGCCGGTTTGTCCGGCGCCCGGGCTCACGGCCACCTTGCGTGGCCCCTTGAGCTGGCAGCGGTAGGTGCCGAGGTTCACGCCAGCCTTCGGGTCGACGGTGTAGACCGAGGCCGTGTTGATGTAGCGGCCGCCGTCGCCGGGATTGACCTGCATGATCGGGAAGCGGGTGAGGTCGATCTCGTCGCCGCGCAGGATCACTTCCTTGCACAGGGCCTGCTCGCGCGGGATCAGTACTGGCGGAATTTCCGGGTAACGGCCGCCGTTTTTCTGTGCGATATCGATCAGGTGGGCGCGGGCCTTGCGGAAAGTCGCCGGGCCGCTGGTTGCGTCCGGCTCGAGCCCGAGGGCCAGGCATTCCGTGTCCCAGTGGCCGAGGTAGTTGCCGACGACCGGGCCCTTGATCCATTTCCCGTCAATCTTTACCTCGTCAAAGAGCAGCGCGGGCGCGCCCTCGAGGCCGTGCTTCTCGACCAGCCGGTACATCAGTGCCGTGCCTTCGTAGGCGTCCTGGTCCACGCGGTCGATACGGAGAAGCCGGCCGCGGGCGTCGAGGGTGGCGATCATCTCGCGCATCGTGTCGAAGGGGCCGGTGGGGCCGGTGGGGCCGGGGTTGCGGGCCGTGTCGGCGATGCCCACGCCGGTTGAAGTGGTGCAGCCGGATGCCGTCAGTGCGGCAGCGACACTCAGCGAACTGCCGGCGACGAAGGTGCGGCGGGTGAGAAACGGGATCGTCGGCATGGCGGATCTCCCTGCGGCTCGCCTGACCATAGCACCGGGCAGGCGCCTTGTTCATTCGGATGCTCTGGAGGTGCGGTTCAGGTGACCTCGAACAACGGCCACTCGCCCTCGACCCCCTTCAGGGCGTGGTGGCCATAGTCGTCGAAGCGCAGGCCCGAACCGGTGACCAGGTCGCGCACGGTTCGGGAGACGAGCACCTGGCCGGCGCCGGCGAGACCCATCACGCGCGCGCCGATGTGCACGGCGATGCCACCAATTTTTTCGCCGATCTGTTCGCACTCGCCGGTGTGCAGGCCGGCGCGCACGTCGATGCCGAGCGGGCGCAACACGTCGCGGATCGCGAGCGCGCAGCGCACGCCGCGCGCCGGGCCGTCGAAGGTCGCGAAGAAGCCATCGCCTGCGGTGTCCACCTCACGCCCGCGGAAGCGGGCGAGTTCCTGGCGCACCAGGCCGTGATGGCGCTTGAGCACGTCAGTCCAGGCCCGGTCCCCGAGACGCTCGGCGTGCGCGGTTGCGCCAACGATATCGGTGAACAGCACGGTGGCGAGCACCCGGTTTTCGTCCACGATCTCGCGGGTTCCGGTGAGAAACTCCTGGACCGGACCGAGCAGCGCTTCGGTGTCGCCCGCATGGAAGAAATGGTCGTCGCCAGGGACTTCGACGAACTTCGCGCCGGCGATGTGCTCGGCGAGGTAGCGGCCATTGTCGATGCGGATGTAGTTGTTCCCGGAGCGATGCAGTACCAGTGTCGGTACCCGCACGGTCGGCAGCACCGGCCGCAAGTCCACCTTGTAAGTCTGCGGGTAGATCGGGAAGAACACGCCAGGGCTCATCGCCAGGCGCTCATAGCGGCCGCGCCAGGCGATGAAGTTCGCGTCGTGGGCGAGGCTCGGCGCGCCGCCGTGCCGGGTGATCTCTCCCGTTCCCCAGGTTTGCAGAATACCGTCGATGGTCTTGGCTGCCGCGCTTTCCGGGATGCCGCAGGGATAGTCGGCAGTGCGCGTGCGGCGCGCACAGGTGTCGGCGAGGATCAGCGCG
>JAQBGF010000062.1:0-8532 GCA_032122615.1 Gammaproteobacteria bacterium
TTCCTGCTGGGGCTTTCGTTACTGCTCCGCCGTCGCCGCTTTCACTGATAGCCCTGCGCCTGCAGTTTGAACAGCCGCGCGTAGCGGCCATTGTGTGCCAGCAGTTCAACGTGCGTACCGTACTCAACGATCCGGCCGTGCTCCAGCACGGCGATCCGGTCGGCCTGCCGCACCGTCGAAAAGCGATGCGAGATCAGGATCGAGATGCGGCCCGCGGTGTGCTCGCGAAAGTACTCGAACAGTTCGGCCTCCGCTGCCGCGTCCATTGACGCCGTCGGTTCGTCCAGCACCAGCACGTCGGCAGAGCTGCGCATGAAGGCCCGGGACAGGGCGACCTTCTGCCACTGACCCGTCGAGAGTTCCTTGCCGCCCTTGAACCAGCTACCGAGCTGCGTGGCAAAGCCGCGTTCCAGGTTGCGAATAAACGGCAGGGCCATGCCCTTGCGGGCCGACTCTTCCCAACGGGACTCATCGCGAAAGCCCTCGATATCGCCCGCCCCAATGTTCTCCCCCACGGTGAACTGGTAGCGATTAAAATCCTGGAAGATCACGGCAATCTGACGCCGGAGCGCGTTGCGCTGCCAGTCGCGCACATCGAGGCCGTGCACCAGAACCCGCCCGGACTCTGCTTGATAAAGACCGCATAAGAGTTTGATTAAAGTCGATTTCCCAGCCCCATTCTCACCAACGAGCGCGAGACTCTCCCCGGGCCGGATGTGCAGGTTGATGCCGTCGAGAGTCGGTTCCAGCGCACCGGGGTAGCTAAAAGACACGGCTTCAAAGCGCACCCCGTCGGCCGGATCCGGCCCGCGAGTAATCTCACCCCAGCGATACGCCGGGTCCTGCTCCAGGTATTCGTAGAGATTGCTGAGGTAGAGGTTGTCCTCGTACATGCCGCCAATTGAACCCAGGCTCGCGGCGACCGCGCCTTGTCCCTGCTTGAACAGCAGCAGGTACATGGTCATTTCGCCGAGCGTGATGAGCCCCTGCACCGCGCTCACCGCAATCCAGCCGTAGGCGCCATAGAGCACCGCGGTGCCGAACAGACTCAGGGAAAGGCCCCACGATTCCCGCCGCAAGGTCAGAGCGCGGTCCTCACCATAGATCTTGCGAAAGATCGCCTTGTAGCGCTCCAGCAGCGTCGGCCCGAGCTGGAACAGATGGACTTCCTTGGCGTTGTCCTCGCGGGCCATTACTGTCTCGAGGTAATTCTGTTCCCGCGATTCCGGCGCCCGAAACCGGAACAGGCGGAACGCATCACCCGAGAACTTGGTTTCTGCAACGAAGGCTGGCAGTCCTGCCAACACCAGCAGCGCCATCGCCCAGGGCGAAAAGGCCGCCAGCAACACGCCGAAGCTCAGCAGCGACACGAGCTGCTGGAACAGCGCGAAGTTGCGCATCACGAGGCTGAGCGGACGGCTCGAGGCCTCCCGTCGCGCGCGGGTCAGTTTGTCGTAGAACTCGGAATCTTCTAACTGGGTGAGATCGAGGGTCAGCGCCTTTTCCAGGATCATCTCGTTGACGCGTTGGCCCAGCTGCGCCCGTAGCAGGGACTGGCAGGCTGTAATACCGCGCTGCGCGCCCCCCAGCAGGGCAATAATCACGCCCTCAACCATCACCAGTTCGAGCACCGGGAGATACGACAGGTCCGCTCCGGCCTTGACGAGCGCCATCTGGGCCACGATGGTATCGATCACGAGCTTGCCAACCCAGGCTGCCGCCGCAGGCAACAGGCCGGCGGACACGGTGAAGAAGGTCAGCGCCACGGTCAGAGACCGATTCGTCGACCACACCAGCGCCACGGCCCGGCGGCTGTAGCGAAGGACGCCGAAGTTCAGGCCAAAACGGCCGAGAATTCCAGGGACTACGGTGGACGTGGCGGGCCGGGTGGCGTGTGGATGGGGCGCGTTCAAGGCTCGGCATTATCCCGTGTGTACGCCGGCCCGTCAGAATTTCGTGGCCGGCGACCAGCCGTTGGCTCGCGGCATAATCCCCTCCCATGGCCAGTCCCGAAACGACACGCTTTGCACCAAGCCCCACCGGTGCCCTGCACCTCGGCCATGCCTACGCCGCGCTGCTGGCGCACGCCGCGGCCCGGAATACCGGGGGGCAATTCCTCCTGCGGATGGAAGACCTCGACGAGGGACGCTGCAACGCTCACTACGAGGCAGCCATTCTGGCGGACCTGGAATGGCTCGGCGTGGCCGGGGACGGGCCAGTGCGGCACCAGTCGGAGCACATGGACCGCTACCGGCAAGCGCTCGAAGCTCTTGCGGGCCAGGGCCTCGTCTACCCCTGTTTCTGCACGCGCGGCGACATTGCCCGGGAGATCGAGATGATGGCCAGCGCCCCACAGGGACCCGACGGCCCCCTCTATCCCGGGACGTGCCGTCTGCTGCCACCCGCTGAGCGCCGTGCCCGACTGGCTGCTGGTACCGCGCACGCATTGCGGCTGGACATCGACGCTGCCGTGGAGGCACTTGAACACGCCGAACTGCAATTCGAGGAAACGGGCCAGGGGCCCGGCGGCGAGTCTGGCCTGATTGCCGTGCGGCCCGGTGTGCTTGGCGACGTGGTCCTCGGACGAAAGGACCTGGGGGTCAGTTACCACCTTGCCGTGGTTATCGACGACGCCGATCAAGCCGTCTCGCTCGTGACGCGAGGCGAGGATCTGTTTGCGGCGACCCACGTGCAGCGACTCCTGCAGTCCCTGCTTGGACTGCCCGCCCCTCGCTACCGGCATCACGCCCTGATCCGCGCTGCCGATGGCCGGCGCCTGGCCAAACGCGACCGGGACCAGACACTGGCTGCCCTCCGAGGGTCGGGCGCGACGCCTGCGGACATTCGGCGGCAACTGGGACTGCGCTAGCATGCCGGTGATGGAAACCTCCGATCTCACGCCTCGCCAGTACTGGGCGCAGGTAAAGGCCAATCCCGCACGCGCGAAATTCGGCTTCGGCAGCAAGGCCGCGCTGATCAACATCGACCTGCAGCGGGCCTACACGGATCTGGATGCCTTCCGCACGGCCTACCAGACGGATCTGCGCCAGATCGATTACATCAATGCGCTGGCGGACCTGATGCGCAAGCGCGGCTGGCCCGTGATCTGGACTTACGTGGCCTACCTCGCCGACGGCTCCGACGCCGGCGTCTGGGGGACTCGCACGAACACGGAGGACTCCCTGCAGAACATCAGGGAGGGTTCGGAGCGCGCGACGCTGGATCCGCGCCTGCGCATCGACCGCGATCGCGATGCCCTCTTCAACAAACGGATGGCCAGCGTCTTCCACGAGACGCCGATCACTTCCCTGCTCAACTGGCACCGCGTGGACACGGTAATTCTTACCGGCGGTAGCACTTCCGGGTGTGTCAGGGCGAGTGCCGTCGATGCCCTGTCACGTAATTACCGGGTCATCGTTCCGGAAGAATGCGTAGCCGACAAGCACGAGATTCCGCACTTCGCCAGCCTTTGCGACCTGATGCTGAAGTACGCCGACGTGGAGCCGTGGACCGTGGTGCGGGACTGGCTCAGTGCGGATCAGGTTTCAGCGCGCTGAAGCCGCTCCGCCAGGCGTTTACGGGCGCGTCCTTGTCGCCGAACACTTCAAAGGTCTTGCGCAAGGCTTCCGGATTATCCAGCGTCCCAACCATCACGGCCGCAACATCGGCCCGCGCGATCCGGCCCGAACCCAGGTCGCCTTGCTGAAATACGAGGCCCGTCTGCCCGCCCGGTTCGTCGACCAGCCCGCCCGGCCGGACGATCGTGTACGGCACCCCGCTCGCCCGCAGATGCGCCTCGCCCTTCGCCTTCCACTTCAGCGCGTCACCGGACAGCAGATTGAGGAACATGCCGAGCACACCGCCGCCACTACCCACTCCCATCGAGGATTCCAGTACCAGCTGCCGGACGCCGGCGGTACGGGCCGCGTCGCTCAGGTTCTTCACGCCGCCGTAGTCGACAAACTCCGGGCCATTCGGGCCGGATCTCTCGGTAGCGCCGATCGCACACAACACGAAGCTGGCGCCGGCCAGCGCCGGGCCCAGCGTTTCCGGGCGGGTAACGTCGCCTTCGACCCAGGCGTAGTCGGCGCCAATTTCCCGGCGGGCGGCGACCACGTTACGAGCCATCGGGCGAATGGCAAAGCGTGGATCACGGCGGAGTTGATCGAGAATCTGCCGGCCGGTACGCCCGGTGGCGCCAACGACCAGGACGACGGCGGGACCGCTCGCCGCCGGCGCTGACAGCTCTCCGGTGAGCGTGTGCTGGGCGACTGCGGACGGCGCCAGCCCCGCTAAGGCCAGAAGCAGCATGCCGAAAGTGGTTACCCATCGCTGTCTCATCATCAGCCCTGCTCCCTGAATTTTCTGCTGCACCGTCGCCGGCCTATGATGCCGGCAGCCCCCTCGAAACAAAAGTCGAAAGGAACTCGTCGTGGTCACACTGCACGGCGGCTGCCAGTGCCGCGTCCACCGCTATACCGTCCGGCTGGAGAAGCCGGAAGGCTACTTCTGCCATTGCCGGATGTGCCAGCAGGCCTTCGGCAATATCTTCGCGACATTCATCAACGTCCGTGTCGACGATGTCAGCTGGGACACCTGTGAGCCCACCTACTACCAGTCGTCGCGAATCGCCCGCCGCGGCTTCTGTGCCAGCTGTGGCACGCCACTGACGTTCCAGTTTCTGGAGGCGACCTACATGGATCTGTCGGTTGGCAGCCTCGACGAGCCGGGCGCCGTCAGCCCCACGGAGCACACGGGCATCGAGAGCCGCGTCGCCAGCTGGCACGCTCCTGGCCCGCTGCCGGAAAGCCGCATCGATGATAACGAACGGATCCGCGCCCGGTGGCAGGCCGCCTACGGACCGGATGCGATTCCGGGAGCGCTGCCCCGCTGAGTCCGTTGCCCTACGCGAACACCGCACGATGATCCCGAATGAATTGTTCGAGGCTGATCGGCGGCCGGCCGAGTAACCGGGCAATCGTGTCAGTGGTGTGATCAATGACACCGGCGGCGATCGCGTCGAATTCCTTGCAGACGGCGGCCACGCGCCACGGCGTCAGGCCTACCGCTGCAAGGCGGGCGCGGAATGCCGTCATCGGCTGGTCCACATAGCGGATCTCTCGACCGAGTGTCCGCGAAAAGCAGGCTGCAATTTCGTTGAAGGTCAGCAAGTCGGGCCCAGTCAGGTCGTAACTCTGATTCTCATGGCTAGGCTCCGTCAGCACCCGGCGGATTACCGCGCCGACGTCCCGCAGATCGGTGGGCGCGATCGTGCCTGAACCGGCCGGCATCGCGATCAGGTGTTTCTCACGGATGGCGGTCGCCGACGTCAGGAAAGCCTGCGTAAAGAAGGTCGGGCGGATCATCGTCCAGGCGAGGCCGGACTCCCGAATATGTCCTTCAGATGCCACGTGCATACGCGTAATGGGATTGGTGGATTCGGGGACAGACTCGAGTGATGACAGCTTGACGAGATGCTGCACGCCGGCCCGTGCCGCGTGATCCGTGAAGCGGTTTTCGAGTGTCAGCTGATCCTCGCCATTTGGCATCACCAGCAGGGCAGCACGAATTCCCTTTAGTGCCCGGTCCAGCGCCTCGCCATCGGCGATGTCCCCGATGACGACTTCGGCGTCGATGTCTTTCAGGGCCTTCGCCTTGGCCGGATTCCGGACCAGCGCCCGGAATGGCACGTTGGCCGCCGTGAGCTGCCGGGCCACTTCGCCGCCGGTCTTGCCGGTTAGTCCGGTGAGAAGAAGCATTTATCCCTGCTCCGGCTTCGGCATGCTGTAGTCCCGCCAGACCGCAATCTTGCCGTCCCGAACGAGAAACATGCCGGCAATGTGCGGGTGATTGTCGTACTTGCTGTCGTGCGCGTAGAAGTGGTCGATCCGTTCATTGACCACCATCGGACCCATCGCGTGGGAACGGAGGACCACCCAGTCGACGGACTTGAGCTTCGTAAGGAACGGGCCCATCTGTTTGATGAATTCCTCATTCGTCGTAATGACGGGGCCGCCCTCCCACACCATGTACTCGAAGGGCTGGGCGAAATAGGTGGTCAGCAGCTCCGCGTCCTGTTTTTCCCAGTCCTGGCAGAAGCGGTTGACGAGATTCTCGTTGGCCTGCTCGGCTTCGGTGGTCATCGGCTCTCCAATGTCTCTGCTATATCCAGCCGTTGCAACGGGCGGCGCCGCACTGGCAAGGCAGCTTGCCATCATGGTGGCTATCTCCATAGTCGACCGTCAGCTCTTCACCCGCCCGGATCTTTCGCAACGCGTAGAACTCTGCCCGGCGGTCCGTCAGGCGCGTAAAGGTGTTGGGAGCACAGGAATGATTGATATAGCGGAAGCCCCGACGGGTAGCGCTGGCATCGATTGCCAGGGATTCCAGCTCCACGATAGCCACAACCTTGCGGCCTTTCGCCCGCCGACGTGCCTCCCGGATGGAGATAATCTCGCCCTCGAACTCCCCTATCTTGGTCCGCGCGGGGATCGCACAGCCCGCGAACAGACCGCGCCCGGTAATTTGGCTCTGACCGACAGTGAGCTGGTCGTAGACCGGTGATGAATAGACGATGCTCTGCACCGTTGCGGTCCTAATTGAGGGCTTTGCTATCGCCAGAAGAATTCAGCTGCTCGCGCACCAGCGTGAATATCTGGCGGTAGGCCCGGCCGTGACGGTCAGGCTCGCCGGGCTTCAACTCCCTGGCATCCTTGCGGGCCTGGCGAACCAGCGATCGCAGTTGCTGGGAATCTGTCGACGGGTGTTCCCGGATCCAATCGGCCAGGCCTTCATCGCGGGCAATCAGCGAATCGCGCCACTTCTCGGCCCGGTGGAGCACCAGCGTGTCCTCGGCCGACTGGCTGTGCTGGATGCGAAGTGCGGCCTCCACGGCCTCGAGGGCCTCCTTGTCCAGCCGGTGCATCAGCTTGCCGATGAACTGCTTCTGGCGTCGCCTGGCCTCGAAATTCGTGATGCGCTTCCCCTCGAGAATCGCGTCGTGCAGCTTCTCCGGTAGCGGCAGTCCGTCGAACAAGTCGGCGCGCAGTGTCAGTAACTCTTCGCCGAGTTTCTGCAGGGCTTCGCTGGCATTCTTGAGTTCGGTGCGGGTGGGCTCGTCGGTGCCCTTGATATCAATGCGGAACTGCTCGTCGGCCTCGCTGCCGGCAGCAACGAATTCGCCGTCGACGTAGTAGCCCTTTCTGGATTTTCGGGACATGCTCTAGGTACTTGGGCCGGAATAGCGGGGCAATTCCCGCGGAAAGGTGTGGATTATTGCCGGGTTACCCGCGAGAAACCACCCGCCCCTTGCGGACGGCGCGGGTCCGCGGGACGATGACGAGCGCATCGTCGCCGACATTGCCGCCACGATTACGAAGACGGAAACCGAATTGGGACGATTGCTCGCCGCGGCGGCGGCGTTCCGTAACGCCCCGGAGAACCGCCTGCCAGATTTGCTGCAGGCGGGCAACAGCTTCTTCGCTTTCTACGACTCCGTATTGGCCCTGCGCAAGAATCCCGCCCAGGCCATTATCGGCCGCTACTTCGACGACGCCGAATACTGGGCACTGACGGATGACGTCACGCCAGCCTCAATCGAAACCGAAAGAACCCTGTTTCTCCGTACTGAGCAGCGAGACTAGGGCTGAACGGTAAACCCGTTCTCTAAAACACCCGTTCCAACCCGCACGTCCCAGACGTTATCCGAGCGCGCGCGCCCCTTCTTCTTGATTGTGACCGTTGCCACAATTGCGGTGGGGCTCAGGACCACGACATTGCTTGCTACGGGCTTGTAACCGTCGCCGCCTTCGAACGCGACCGGCATGCCGCTGACGAATCCCGAGCCGGTAATCGTGACGATGACCGGAGTGCCCCCCGCGACTCCAGTGGCCGGATCAATGCTGGCAACCGTGGCCGCACCGCCGGGGTCCGACGTATCACAGCCCTGGGGATTGAGGACATCGACCGTCTGTCTGCTGACGCTGACGTGCAACAGCACGCAGGAGACATTGTCAGTCTCGTCGGTCTCGAGCAGCCGGTTTTTCGGGTCTGCCTCGATGAGCAGACGGTAGTCACCTTCCTTCAGTCTTTTCAGGCTGATCTCCTGGCCGGGGAGCCAGGCTCCATACGTGTCGCCCCAGCCCACTGACATTCCCTGCACCGAATTGCCGCAATTGGCATAAACGGCGCTGGGGGGTGCGCCGGGCAGGCCAAGGTCATGGGCCCCGGTGTCCATGATGCAAAAGCTGGTCTTCGTACTGCTTCGCTGGGATTTGCCCTTGACGGGCTGCAGGGTATAGAGGGCGTAATCGTCGAAGTGAAAGTGGTTGTGCCCCTGGTGCCAGGCAAAGGTGCCCGCCAGCAGGTCCGTGAAGCTGTCGTCCGAGAGGTAGACCCGCTGATAGACGTTCTGACCGCCCTGTGCGACCTCACCCGCGATCAATTCCAGCGGACCCGCGCCCGAGTTCCAGGAGGTGGCGCTGAACCGGACCACCGGGTCGCCCGCAGAGTCGATGCCGAAAGCAATGTCCG
>JAQBGF010000063.1:0-3230 GCA_032122615.1 Gammaproteobacteria bacterium
CTGCTGCGCCTCACCGGATTGACGCGCAACGAGGTCGTTCAGGGTCTTCGCGAACTGATTGCATCGGGGCTCGTCAGCGGCGACGGCTACGCCGGGCTGCGCCACCTGATCCTGCCGGCGGCGCGACGTCGCGAGGCGGAACCCGGTTTGTGGAGCGATCGCCCCCTGCACGGTCGGGCCGGGCCCGGCAGCGTGCGCCACAGGCCGGCGGATGCCGACCCGCCGGGACGCTGGTCGCTGGTGCTGCCCGACGCCAACGCTGCCCCGACGGCGGCTGAATCCGGGAAGGCCCGCCGTGCCGTGGTGGAGCACATCGCACTCGTCCTGCTCGAACGTTACGGCGTCGTTTTCCGCTCGGTCCTGCAGCGGGAAGCGCGTTTCCTGCCGCCGTGGCGTGAACTCGCGCAGGCCTGGCGGCGCCTCGAAGCCCGCGGCGAGATCCGTGGCGGGCGCTTCGTGGCCGGCTTCGGCGGCGAGCAGTTCGCCTGGCCCGAAGCCATCGACCGCCTGCGCGCCGTGCGCCATGCCGGCAACCAGGATGACCAGGTGATCCTGTCGGCCGCCGATCCCCTGAATCTCACAGGGATCGTCACGCCGGGCGAGAAGGTGCCGGCGCTGCTGCGGAATCGCGTGCTCTACCGTAACGGCATTCCCGTGGCAGCGTGGCTGCGCGGGGATTTTGTCTGGCTGGGGCCGGTCGATGCAGCGGTGCGCGCCGGCCTCGCTGAGCGCGAGTCGTCCCACGCCTGACGGCACGTTCTTCGCAGAGCCCGTATCGACGACGCCCGGATTTCAGGGTGTCTTGTTCTGAAGTTCCCGGTATCGGTAGCGGGCGAATAGCACGACACCAAGCACCGCCCAGATGGTGATGGTCATCCACTCATGGGGCCAGATGAGGGCGGAAGGACTCCCGGGCAGGTAGGCGGTGATCAGCGCAAGCGCCAGCAGGAAAGCAGACACACCAACGAACCGGGGATGGCTTACCTTGAAGGGCCTTGGCAGATCGGGTTCCTTGCGACGCAGGGCCAGAAAGGCCAGCGGCACGAACAGGTAGGCAACGATTGTCGAGAAACCTCCGGCGTTGACGAGCCACACCAGCACGGTGCGCCCGAACAGTGGCGACAGGCAGCAGAGCGCGCCAATCGCGATGATGCCGACATAGGGGGTGCGGTACTTCGGGTGCAGGCGGGCGAATGCGGCAGGCACGAGGCCGGACTCAGCCAGCGCGAAGAGCAGCCGGCTGCCGCCAATCACGAACGCGTTCCAGCTGGTCAATATGCCAGCGACACCTCCGAGCACGACCATCGACCCTGCCGATGCGTGCCCCCACAACGATGTGGCAGCGTCCCCCGAGGCAATGCTGCTCTCGGCAAGAGTAGCCGGCGGCATCGCCACGGCCACGGCAAGCGACATGACGCTGTACCAGGCCACGGCAAGAAATACCGATATCACCAGCAGCATGCCGATCCTTCGCGGCGGCAAATTGATCTCTTCGGCAGACTGCGGGATCACATCGAAGCCCACCAGAAGGGCTGGCACCATGATCAGTACGCTGAGCATGCCGGTTGCCGGGGTGGCGAGCCAGGGTTGGGCGTTATCCACCGAACCGAAGCTGATCGCGCCGGTGATCAGAAGAAATCCGGCGGTCAGGATCAGGAGCAGGGCGGCATTCTGAAAGCGCACGGCGGGCTTGATGCCGAGTACGTTGATGAACGTGATCAATACCGAAGCTCCGGCGCCGATGAGCACGAAGCCCAGATCGACGTCGGCTCCGAAGACGTTCCACAGGGTGCCGATGCGAATGCCCGGCGCCAGATATTCTATCGCGCTCGGCAGAGCCACCGCTTCGAACAGGCAGACGTTCACATAGGCGAGCAGCAGCGCCCAGGTGCAGAAGAAGGAGGCGCCGATGCCAAGTCCCCGATGGGTGTACACGTGCTCACCGCCGGCCTGGGGCATGGCGGATACCAGCTCGCTATAGGTCAGGCCGATCAGGGCAATGGCCAGGCCGCCGCCCAGGAAGGCCAGGAGCGTGCCCAGGGAGCCGGCCGTCTCGACCCACAGACCGGTCATCAGCACCCAGCTCCAGCCGATCATGGCCCCGAACGCGAGCGTGAGTACGTCGCGATTCCTGAGCTCCTTAGTGAATCGTTCCGGGGCGGATCGTTCGCGGCTCATGTTCATGCGCTGAAGACGTCCTACCAGGGCAGTTTCGCACCCTTGTAGTCGAAGAACAGCCCGGACTTCTCCGGCGTGAAGCCGTCGATGATCGAGATGCAGTAACCGGCAGACTCTTCCGCGGTGATCATCTTTATCGGCACGTTCTTCGCAAAGCCGGTGTCGACGACGCCCGGGTTGATCAGGCCGAAGATCAGCGCCTTGCGGTTCGGGTCGGGATCGCGCTTCACTTCCTTCGACAGCGTGCGCGTGGCCATGTTGAGGGCCGCCTTGCTGCTGCGGTAGAAGACCTGGCCGGGAAAGGTCATCTCGATCGAGCCGACGGCACTGGAGATGTTCATGATCTTCTTCTGCCGGCTCATGGCCACGTTGTCCATGAAGGCCTCCATCATCCGCATCGGGCCTTTCCAGTTGACGTCGACGATGTCGTCGTACACGTCGAAGTCGTAGGCTCCGTACTTCTGCGCATTGATATCGCCGAGGATGCCGGCATTATTGATCAGCACGTCGATGGGCACACCGGCATAGCGCTTGGCCAGCGCCCGCACGCTGCGGTCGCTGGTCACATCGAGCTTCTCGATGCGCACGGTGGGGTGTTGGGCGGTGAGTGCCTGCAGGTCGGTGGCGTCTTTGGGCTTGCGGGCCGTGGCGATCACCGTCCAGCCGCGCTCGGCGTACTGGCGGGCGAATTCGTAGCCGATGCCGCGATTGGCACCAGTGATCAGTACGGTGTAGGGAGTGGGGTCCGGGGCGGCCAGTACAGGGGCCGCGGTGAGCGCACAGAGGACAACAAGTCCCGCCAAGGTCATCAAACGCATGAAAATTCTTCCCAAAAGGCCCGTGTGAGCCGTAGGCTAACAGGCTGTCGTGTCGTTTGCCGTCACGACCGCCAACCCGTTTCAGGAGTTTCGATATGTCTGCCAGTCTCATGCCCGCCAGCAGCCTGCTGTCTGATCTCACGGCCATCGTCGGCAAGGATCACGTCCTGACGGGCGACGCGGATCGCGAGTTCTACGCGATGGACGTCTACAGCCACCTGAAGCTGCCGCTGG
>JAQBGF010000064.1:0-14924 GCA_032122615.1 Gammaproteobacteria bacterium
CTACCTGGCGCCTGCGCTCGACTTCAGCTTCTTCTCGATACTGCTGAGGTTGAAAGATCCCGGCTCCTGGCTGGGCGGGTAGTCGATCATGCTCTGCAGGAATTGCGCAGCCAGCGTCTGGATCGGCGTAATGACGAACGGCCGGTCGAGGAACCAGTCGTTGTAGGTGTTGGAATTGTGCTGCGCCCTTTCGAAGGGGTCGCGCCGCAGGTTGAACAACAGGGGCACACGCAACTCGATGAACGGCTCGCGCCAGACGCCGAAGGCCTCGCCGCGATTCTCGAGGAATACGACCTTCCAGTCGTTGTAACGGGCAGCGACGATCTGGCCATCATCATTGACGTACCAGAACTCGTTGCGCGGCGACGCCTTCGTCTTGCCCTCCAGGTAGTCGAGCATGTTGTAGCCATCGATGTGATTGCGGTACTTCCGGCCGTTGATCGTGGTGCCCTTCAGCAGCCGCTCCTTCACGTCGGTGTCGCCGGCGGCGGCAGCGAAGGTCGGCAGCCAGTCCTCGTGGGCAACGATGCCGTTCAGCGTGACGTTGGCCGGGAACTTGCCGGACCAGCGGACGAACGCCGGCACCCGGTAGGCGCCCTCCCAGTTGGAATTCTTCTCGCTGCGAAACGGGGTGGTACCGGCGTCGGGCCAGGTGTTGAAGTGGGGTCCGTTGTCGGTGGAGTACATCACCAGCGTGTTATTGGCGACACCGAGCTCATCGAGCAGCTTCAGGAACTTGCCGATGTGCATGTCGTGCTCGACCATGCCGTCGGAGTACTCGTCCTGCCCCGACTGGCCGCGGAGTTCCGCCTTCACGTGCGTGCGGAAGTGCATGCGCGTGCCGTTCCACCACACGAACCACGGCGTGCCCGCCGCCTGCTGCTCGCGGATGAAGGCGATCGCGCGGTCGGAGGTCTCGTCGTCCACGGTCTCCATGCGCTTCTTGGTGAGCGGACCGGTGTCTTCGATGCGCTGCCCGCCCTTGCCGTCGGCCCAGGAGTGGATGACACCGCGCGGGCCGAACTGCTGGAGGAAGGTCTTGCCATTCTTCAGGACCATGTCCCGCGGATAGTCCTCGTTCTCCGGCTCCTCCTCCGCGTTGAGGTGGTAAAGGTTGCCGAGGAACTCGTCGAAGCCGTGCATGGTCGGCAGGTGCTCGTCCCGGTCACCCTCGTGGTTCTTGCCGAACTGGCCCGTGGCATAGCCCTGGCCCTTGAGCACGCTGGCCATCGTGATGTCGGTCTTCTGCCAGCCCGCCGGCGCGCCTGGCAAGCCCACCTTGGTCATGCCGCTGCGCACGGGTACGGAACCGCCGATGAAGGCCGCGCGCCCCGCCGTGCAGCTCTGCTGGGCGTAGTAATCGGTGAAGGCGACGCCCTCGTTGGCAATGCGGTCAATGTTCGGGGTCTGGTAGCCCATCATGCCGCGGTTGTTGTGGCTGATGTTCCAGGTGCCGATGTCGTCACCCCAGATGACCAGGATGTTCGGCTTATCGGCGGCGCCGGCAGTGGCGCCAGCGATCAGGCAAATCAGTGACAGTATTCCGATGACCATTCGCGAGGGTGCAGTTCCGATGCGCATTGCTGTTCCTTGCTGCGTTACTTAATTAGACAGATGGATAGGGTTCGCAGGCCGCGAACCCGTGGATTCCCGATGCGTTGCCGGGCGGATTATGAAAGATGATCGCCGATGCGTCGAATGCATGAATATTATCGCCGTGATAACCTTCGCTCATGGAGTTCGAACTGCGGCATCTCCGGCACGCCCGGTCGCTCGCGGAGCACGGCCACTTCGGGCGGGCCGCCCGCGCCCTCGGCCTGACGCAGCCGGCCCTCTCCCGCAGCATCGCCGAACTCGAGCGGCGGGCAGGCACCCGGCTCTTCGACCGGAACTCCGCGGGTATCGAGCCCACGGACATGGGCAGCCTGCTGCTCGAGCGCGCGAACGAGCTGCTCGCCCGGTCGGCGGACCTCGGTAACGAGCTGGCATCGCTGCAGGGTCGGGGCACCGGGACGCTGCGGATCGGTGCGGGCACGTACCCTGCCGGGATACTGGTCGGCGACGCCCTGGCCGCGTTGCTCAGGCAGCGTCCCCACACCGAGGCCCGGGTGGTCGTGGAGAACGTTCACAACCTGGTGCCACTGCTCCGCCGGCGGGAGCTGGACCTGGTCATCGGCGATGCCACCGAGTTTGCCGACGACCCGGAATTCCACATCACGCCACTGGCACCGCGCCAGGGCTATTTCGCCTGCCGGGCCGGACACCCGCTGCTGAAGCGATCGTCCCTGACGCTGGCAGACGTCGTGGCATTTCCACTGGTATCCACATCAAGGCTGGCGCCGCGCCTCCTCGGGCCCATCCTCGCGGCGTCCCGGCAATCGGCCAGCGCGAGTGATTCGCCCGCCGCGCCGTCCGTCACCTGCGAGTCACTCAGCATGATGAAGAGCATCGTCGCCGGCTCGGATGCGATCGCGATCCTGCCACTGGCCGCGATCAACCCGGATCGTAAACCTGGCAGGCTCGCCGTATTGCCGCTCGTCGAGCCGTGGCTCCGCGGCAGCTTCGCCATCATCCGCCTCGCCCGACGCACACCGCCGCCATCCAGCGAGATATTCACGCAGCTGCTCCTGGAAGCGGACGCGGCACTGACCCGCGTCACCGGGAAGACGCACGACAAACTCCTGGCGGGTTCGCCTGGTCCCTAAGGAAGGCAGTCTGCCGGCCTCACTACGCAGAAATCGCAAGCTGCCAGGCCGGCCAGGAGTTTGCAGCGGCTAGAGCACAACGCCGATAATGCAGGCTGTCCTCATGGTCAGCAACAGGATTTATTCTCATGAAGAGCGTGCGCATTCTAGCCTCCCTGGCGGTGATGATCCCGGTCATCGCACAAGCCGATAACCTGACCGGCACCGACCGCTTTCTCTGTGCCTCGTCGCGGGTCGTCCGCTGCTATTCGATCGGCGATTGCGAGTCCGGCCCGCCCTGGGAGTGGAACATGCCCTCGTTCATCCAGGTAGACCTGAAGAAGAAGCTGCTCAGCACGCCGGCGGCCAGCGCGGAGCAGCGGCGCTCGCCACTCACCCACCTGGTGCGTGAGGCCGGGCAGATCATCGTGCAGGGCACCGAAAACGGCCGCGCGCTGAGCATGGTGATCGACGAAGAAACCGGCCAGGTATCGATGGCCATCGCCCTCGACGGCATCACGATCAACGTGTTCGGCGCCTGCACGCCGGAACCGTAGGAGCGCCTTCAGGCGCGACGCCACTCCCAAACAACAGAATCAGGACAAACACGAAATGAGCATCCGAATTTTATTAGCACTCATGGCGGCTGCCAGCGTCTACACCGCGCACGCCCAGACTGCACCCGTCGCCGCGCCCACCGGTCAGAAGTCGCTATCTGCCACCATGAACGTTTACGTCTTCCCCAACTCGGGCCAGGCGCCCGCCCAGCAATCGAAGGACGAGGGCGAGTGCTACAACTGGGCCGTGCAGAACACCGGCAGCGATCCCTTCCAGATTGAGAAGGAGTCGGAACAGCAACAGCAGCAGACAGCCCAGCAGCAGGAGGCAGCCAAGGAGGCCGGCAAGGGCTCGGGGGCGAGAGGCGCAGTGGGCGGCGCCGCCGCCGGCGCGCTCATCGGCGCGATCGCCGGGGATGCGGGCAAGGGCGCGGTGATTGGTGCGGGCGTTGGCCTGGTCGGGGGACGCGGCAGGGCGCGCCGGCAGCAGACAGAGGCCACAGAACAGGCCGAGCAGCAGGGCCAGGCGGCCGCTCAGGCGTCAGCCGGGCAGCTGGACAATTTCAAGAAAGCCTTCAGCGTGTGCCTGGAGGCCAAGAAGTACATGGTGAAGTACTGAGAAGAAGAAAGGCCGGGATCCGCACTGACGAACCCCGGCCTTCACTAGCCTGGTAAAGGCCTACTTCTTGTCGTCGTAGCGCGCCGTGTTCGCGGTGTCGTCAGCGCAATTGCTCTGCTTGTCCGCAGGCAGCTTGGCATTGTCGAGCTGGCAGCGCACGCGGTTGCCCCAGGCCCGCATATTCTGGTCGAACTCGTCGATGTCGATGCGGGTTTCCTTCTGGCCGTCACCCTTGCGGGTGCCGCGTGGGGCGACGATGGCGCCGAGCACGTCATTGCTGACGCTGTCGACCAGTTCAGCCTGGAAGGTCATTTCGATGAAATCCACCTTGCTCAGCGTCTCCCTGACGGCATCGGAGCCGAACTTGACCACGGCGCCGATGGGCGTGTAGGCAAGAAGTCCGCGCTTCTTCTTCGACACCATCAGGTCCGTGAGCCCGACGCGGAGGTAGAGCACACCGGGTCCCGGCTGCTGGGACACCGAATAGCCGCCCTCGGCGAGCCTGCCGGACAGCGCGTCGCGCACGGCCTCGGCCAGCGCCTTCTGGTCGTCGGGTTTCATACCCTTGATCTTGGAATCCGGGCTGAAGAGGATCTCGGGCTGGTCCACCATGACGGCCTTGTAGGCAGCCAGGCGCTTCATGGCGTTCGGGGCAATATAGACGAGGTCGCCGGGCTGGCCCTTCTCTCCCGCCCGCGGCTGCAGCAGGTCGTAGCTGGTCAGGAAGTTCTTGTCGTAGGCGCGGGCCGGCTGCTGGGCCAGCGCACCCTGGGTGAGGGCAATGGCCGATACGGCACAGATTGCTATGAATATCTGTCGGGTTTTCAAGGGACTACTCCTGACGGTGGTGATTTCGTTCTATGGAAAAAAATTATCTCACGCTTAAGCAGGGCAGCGTACGCTCTGCTAACTGTGGAATCTACGGATAGCTTGTTGAAGGCCTCAAGCAGCTCGTAGCAGAAGCGCAGCTGCCGGGCGCCGGGGTCCCAGTAGGCGTTCGGTGTGCCGCAGCTGACCAGCCGGACGGTCAGCGGCTCCGGGAAACGGAAGGCGCGATCGTAGAACTCAGTCACTTTTTCAATGACTTGCCCGTCCCGCAAACGCTTCAGCAGGCGTGCCTGTGCCGGCGTTGCAGGATCGAAATACCGGATGGTGATTTCCCGGCCCTCGTCGGTGCCACGCCCGTCCCGGAACTGGCCATAGGTGCGCCCGACCCAGTCCACCGCGTGCTCGGCCATGGCGTATTCGTCCGGACAAGTCTCCGCGCGGACCTCGGGAACCAGGCCAGCTTCCACCAGCCAGCCAAAGTTTGCCCCATCACTGCCGACGAGCAGGCACACGATCCGGGCCGCCCGCCGGACGCTCAGGTCGTGCTGGGCCCAGTAGATCAGCTCGGGGTTACCCACCTCCAGACCGCTGCGCCAGGTCAGTACGTTGCCGACTGCCGCCATGCCGAGCAGGCGGGAGAAAGCACCGGAGTCGGGACTATCCGCCGCCGTCGCGCGCTCGGCGAGAATCAGTACGCCGGCGGCCAGCGTGTCGGCCGAGTTCTCCTCCAGCCCCAGGATCGGCACATTGAAGTCGCGAATGATCGCGTGGCCAAATTCGTGGGCCAGCACAAAGACGGTGTTGCCGATGAGAAATTCAGTGGCCGCCGCGGAATCAACTGACGGCGGTGAAGGTGGCGCCTCCGGCGCACCCGCTGCGGCGGGTAGCGCCATCAGCAGGCCAAGAACCAGAAAGCTCCCGGTGTTGGCTCGACATTGCATTCCGGGATTCTAGCCGAGTCTCGTCTGTGGCAGCATCTGCCACCTTGTACATGGAATCCACGTAAGGTCTGAACGATGGCGCTTTACGGGTCGCTCACGGTGGTCATGCTGCTCATCGTCATTCAGACGACCGTGGGCCATTGGAAATTTCTCGACCGCACCGCGCATAGCCCATGGCTCAGCGTCTCGGCCGGAACGGCGCTCGCGTACGTCTTCGTCTACCTGCTGCCGAAGCTGGCTGCCATCCAGGAAAAGATCTCCGGTTCATCGGCATCCCCAACCGAAGATTTTCTGCGCGTTCACGTCTACCTGCTGGCGCTCCTCGGGTTCGTCGTTTTCTACTGGCTCGGCTGGGCATCGGAGCGCGCGTCTCACGATCGACACAGCAAACTACTGGCCCTCGACCGTTCGATGATCCTGCTGGTCCTCGGCTACAGTGCGTACTTCGCGCAACTTGGCTACATGGTTGCCGACCTGCCCCGTCCGGTGCTGGGCACGTACTTTCTCATCGGCGCCGTGCTAATGCTCCACGTTCTCGGCATCAATCACGGCCTGCGAAACCTGCATGTGGAGCGCTACGAACGCCTGCTGCGTTGGGTCTATGCCGCCGCCACGCTGTCTGGATGGTTCATTGGCATCGGCACCGAGGCGCCGCTGTCGACGGTCGCGTTCTGGAGCGCCTTCACCGCCGGCGGCATCATGATCACGGCGATCCGCGAGGAACTGCCGAACCAGGACAAGGCTCGTTTTCTGCCGTTTCTGGCGGGCGCCACGATTACCAGCGTGGTGATCCTCCTGTTCTACGATCTGCAGAGCCGGAGCTGAAGTTCAGAACTGGAACGGCTGGCTGACCATCATCTGTACGCCGAAGCCCTCGTCGGCAATTGCCATGTCTACCCGCACGACCAGGCCCTTGGCCCACGCCCGCACGCCAAGGCCCGCGTTCCACTTCATGTCGCGGTGGAGCTCCGAGAAATCCCAATCCGGCGCGACCCGGCCGGCCTCGACAAGACCCACGAACTGGATCCACTTGACGCCGAGGCGCTCCTGAAGATCTGGAAAATTGTTGAAGAAGTTCCACTCCGGGATCAGCCGCAGCTCGGCGGCGTAGTAGATGGCTGACTGGTCATTGAACCGCTGCGCCGGGTAGGCACGCATCCTCATCAGACCACCAATGGTGGCGCCACTGAACGCCGGCGGGCGGTGACTGATGGTGCCGTCGACCGCCACATCCCAGGTTGGCGAGTACGACGTCCAGAAATCCAGCGCGAGGACGCGCTGGCGGAAGCGCCGCGTCGCACCGAGCGAGATGTAGTGATCGTACTCGGCGCTGAGGGCGGTCCAGGAGTCATCGCTCTGGCCGATCCCCCAGTCGCGAGCGACTTTCAGCGACAGCGCGTTGCCCCGCGACGGGCTGGTCGGGTAGTCGCGGTTGTCCCAGAACAGGCTGAACTCGGCGCCATTGGTGATCTGTTCCTCGTCGAGGTCGTCGTTTTCGATATTCTGCGACCGGTAGAAGGGCCGCACTTCGACAAACGTGCGCCCGCTCTTTAAGGGGTTGAAGCTCTCGCCACCGGTCGCACCGCTCTCGAGCAGCCCGCCGTCCAGCCGGTAACTGGGAATCAGCTGTTCGCGACCGTGGCCTATCGGTAGCAGGTACTTGAAGCGGAGACGAAAAAAGGTGTCCCAGCCGCTGCCGGTGATGAAGTTGTCGGGATCGGAGTCGTTGGCCCCGGCTCTCTCATCCGGAAAGTCCGGATTACCGGAAACGTAGGCATCCACGTCACCGAAATAGCCGACCGACAGGATCGGATCGAAGAACAGCCGCTCGATACCGAACACCCGGATGTTCTGGCCCATGAAGAAGCCCATGGCCGACCCCTCGGTGCCGACCATAACCGTGCCGAGGACCCCCGCGCCTGGCTGCGGGTAGCCGGCTACCGAGTAGACATAGCCCGCCGCCAGGCCGAAGCTCTCGTTGAAGAAGCCATAGGGCAGGCTGATGATGCGGTCTTCTGCGGCCGGCGGGACTTCGAGCGGAGCCGCAACATCGTCCTCGGCGCCGGCGGCGGAGAACGCCAGAAACGCCAGGCAGCCCAGAACGGCGGGCCGCCAGTTCCTGCGGGAGTCTGCCGCACGCCCGGCGACGGGACACTCCCACTCAGTCATTACATAGCAGCGCAATCTTGCGACCGGCCAGGTCCGCCGCCGCGGTCGTCGTTGCATCCACGAGCTGTTGCTTCGCCGCCGCGCATTCCTCGGCGTCCTTGCGGGCTTCCGGTTCGACGGCCTTTACCGCAGCCGTATTCGCGCTGTCACAGTAGTCAATCGAAACCCGCCGAAGGTTCGCGGTGTCGCCGGACTTCTCGATGGCGACACAGTCGCCGGGCCGAATCTCGCGCTGGTCGGTCACGACCTGCACCAGTCCGGCCGGCCCGACATTCACCTCGTAGAGCATGCCTTTCTGGCTCCCCTGGGCAGCGCTGGCAATGGCCGCCCCGGCCACGCCGCCGATGATGGTATTGCGCGCCTTCTTGCTGGACGACTTGCCGGAGCCTGACGCGAGCCCCAGCGCGCCACCAACGAGCGCACCGGCCGGCACTGCCCCGGACTTGAGGTCCACCTGTTTCGAGCCCGTTACCAGGCCGTATTGAATGCTGACGCTCTGGCCGGCCCGCTGCGCCCAGGCGGGAGCAAGCGTGGCGCTTACCAGGAAGGCAGGAAGGAGCAATGCCAGCCTGGGGAATATGCTTTTCATATGACTACCTCATTGAGTTGGAGATGGTGCCAGCGACGTCGCGAGTATAGGTAACTCAGACTGACACGATGCGATGATAATTCAGGTCCTGGTGCCTGGTCGGGTTAAAATGCGGCCAATTTCCGCTCAGCAATCACGTATGTCGTTCGACCGCCGGGTGCGTTGAAATCGCTGGAGAAGTCATCCACATGAAACGATCCGCCCCAACGCTAGTCGGGCTATCCGTTGCCACCGTGGTCGCGCTCTTCGCGGCTGCGTTGCCTGTCCGTGCGGCCGACGAGATGAAGGCATTTCCACCAGCAGAACCGGGCATGGTGCGGCATGTCCTGCAGCTGCCGGAACAGGCAGACGAGGCCGCTTTCAAGGTTGAGCTGATCGCAGGCAAGACCGTCCGGGTGGATGCCGGCAACCGGTACTTTTTCGGCGGCACGATCGAGGCGGAGTCCATCCAGGGCTGGGGCTATACCCTCTACCGGGTCAGCCAACCGGGCCCGATGGCCGGCACGATGATGGCGATAGATCCGGATGCGCCGAAGGAGGATCGCTTCGTCCCGCTGGGTGGCGAGCCCTATCTCATCCGTTACAACAGCAAGTTGCCCGTCGTCGTGTACGCCCCCGAGGAGGTCGAAGTGCATTACCGGCTGTGGAGTGCCGGGCACGAAGCCGAAGGGATGAACGCGGGATGATCGCGGGTATCAGATGGGGGTTGAGGGTTATCAGTGGCATAAAACGCCGCCGGGTTATGATCCGGCTGACAGGTAAGTGAATAACCGATTCGGAAACAGGGAGCAGAATATGTCCAGACACTCAACACCGGTTACCGGAACGGCCGCCGCGGTTAGTGACGCGTCTGTGCTCATGAGGGGCCCCGTGATGCACTCACGGGTATCTCTGTATTTACAGAGGATTATTGCCATGCTTTCTTCACTTGCTAAACCAGTCGTGGTTATTGCCGCGACATTCATGCTGGGGATGTCAGTTGCTGCTGTAGCTGGGAACAGTTCTCCCAGACTTGTTCTGCAGATTACCGTGGATCAACTGCGCGGTGACCTGCCGGGGCTGTATCTGGACAAGATGGGGAAGGGCGGGTTTCGCTACCTGCTCGAGAATGGCGTTGTCTACGAGGATGCGCATCACGCGCACGCGAATACCGAGACTATCGTAGGCCACACGACCCTGGCGACCGGGGCCAACCCCGCGGACCATGGGCTGGTTGGCAATGTCTGGTTCGATCGTGAGTCGGGCGAGATGACCTATAACGTGGAGGATCCTCGCTATCCGCTGCTGACTTCCGGTGCGGATGTCGACAAATCCAAGGAAATTGATCCAACCCAGAAAATGGCACGCACCGACGGACGATCGCCGGCAGTCATTCTGGTCACAACTTTCGGTGATGAGCTTGCAATACATACCAATAAACGAGCCAAGGTATTTGGGGTGTCGATCAAAGATCGCGGTGCTATTTCGATGGCCGGTCATGCAGGCAAGGCCTTCTGGTTTTCGAAGGCAGCCGGTGAATTCATAACCAGCAAGTATTACTACGATCAGTACCCCGGCTGGGTAACGGCCTTTAATGCGGCGCAGCCGGCACAACGTTACGCGAACCAGAGTTGGGAGTTGATGCTCGAGCCTTCCACCTATCTGCATGCTGCTGACGACGATCAGCCGTGGGAAGTAAGTCTCAGCTCATTTGGCCGGGTATTTCCGCATCCCTATGGGCCGGCTGATGGCAAGTATTTTACGACCTTCCTGACGCTCAGCCCGGCCGGAGATGCGTTGACCCTGGAGTTCGCCAAGCAACTGATTGCTAATGAAAGTATCGGTGCGGATGATGTGACGGACTACCTCTCCGTCAGCTTTTCGTCCACTGATTACGTTGGTCACCTGTTTGGCCCGTCAAGCCTCGAGGCTGAAGACAACTTGCTGCGACTGGATCGCACCCTGGCAGAGCTACTGGCTTACGTGGACAAAACCGTTGGCCTGAAAAATACGCTGATTGTTCTGTCAGCCGATCATGGCGGCCCCGAGGTGCCGGGCTATCTGAACCAGCTCGGTATTGAATCCGGCTATGTTGACACCGAGTCATGGGATAAACAGGCTGGAATCACAGCCCTGAAACAAAAATTCGGTATCGGCCAGGAACTCATAAGTCGGTACCAGCAGCCCTACGTTTACCTGAATCGCAAATTGATCAGAGAAAAGAACCTCGATCAGGCTGAGGTCGAGGCTGCAGTCGCGGCAGAAATGATGAACTTCGAGGGGGTCAGCCTGGCTGTGTCCAGCACTGCGTTAATGCGTGGACAGGTCGCCGATACGGACATTAATCGGTTGATTCTGAACAGCCACAACGTGAAACGCTCGGGTGATGTGTACGTGGTTTTCGAACCACACTGGTTCATCAATGATTTTGACGGGCTGACCGTTGCGGAGACTCACGGCTCGCCGTGGCGCTACGACACTTATGTGCCGGTAATATTTGCCGGTGCCGGGTTGAAGGCTCAGCGTGTTGTCCGCCCAATAAAAACAGTGGATGTGGCCGCGACACTGTCGGCATACGTCGGCACCAATCGACCTTCGGGAGCTCGGGGGGAAGTGCTCGGCGAGGTTATGCGTTAGCCGCAACGGGCGGTATTGGGGTTTGAATAAAGGGAACTTTTCGGTATGCGAAGCTTCTACTCTGACACCCGTTATTGCAAAGTTATGTGTCGGGTCATTGTCGCCGCCGTACTGACTTTGTGCGCCATTTCGCCGGCGGCGTCTGCCGACAACTGGCAGCCACTGACGGGCGCATCCACCCTGCAGGAATTTGTGTCCGGTGCCACCGCGGAGATCGAGCTTCAACCCGGTGTGACTGCGGTCGGCAGATACAATGCCGACGGCACCGCCGAGATAAAGGCCTGGAACGAAACCTTCAAGCGAACCTGGGTGGTGAAAGGCGATGACCAGGTTTGCTACTCCGAGGTGGAAACCAACTGCTACAGCTTTGAACAGAACCTCGACGATCCGGGCGCGTACCGCTCCCGCAATACGGAAACCGGCGAATTGACCCTGTTCCGGGTCAGGGATGCCGACGGGAGGAGCTTTGCCAGGGAAGCCCCGGTGGACGATGAAGGCGGTCTTGGCACACCCTCCGCGGCCGAAGTCGCCGCTGCGCTGTCGAATCCCAACTCCACGCTCGGCACGATGAACTTCAATTTCGACTACATCGCCTTCGATGGCGACATCCCGGGTGCCAGTGGGGCCGACGCGCTGCGGATGCTGTTCCAGCCTTCCCTCCCCTATGCGCTGTCGAACACCACCAACCTCTTTGTGCGGCCCGCCGTTCCGGTGATCTTCAGCCAGGACGTACCGGACCCGAATGGCGGCTTTAACTCGGAGGGTGTCGACCTCGGTGATATTTCCTTCGATGCCGCACTGGGAAGAACACTTCCGGGCGGCATTGTTGTGCTGGGCGGGTTGGCGGGAACGATGCCCACGGCGACCAACGATGCACTGGGGCTGGACCAGTAGCTGCTGGGGCCGGAGGGCGCCGTCGCCATGGTTCGGCCCTGGAGTGTATTAGGTGTAATTCTTTCTCATCAATGGGATATCGCCGGTGAGGATGACTACGACACCAGCATTACTGGTGGCCAGTATTTCTATGCCTTCAACCTCGGCGACGGCTGGCAGATCAACGGCTCGCCCACCTTTTCCTACAACCACGAGGCAGCCAGCGGCAACGAGTGGACATTGCCGTTGACTGTTGGCGCCTCAAAGACCACGATCATCGGTGGCCGGCCGTGGAAATTCGGCCTGCAGTTCTGGTACTTCGTGGAATCCCCGGATACCTTCGGGCCTGATTATCAGGTTCGATTCACCGTGTCACCGGTGGTCAAGCTGCCCTGGTGAAGCCACAGCATCAGCCGGTACTGTTCAGTGACACAAGTGTGCTTTACTGACTTGGTTTACGTCTGCGGAGAAGATTCATGAAATCGTTCACTGATTGTCTGCGGAGCCTGGTGCGCGAACTGGCTGGCGTGGCGGGATGCGCTGCTCTCATCACCGGCATGATGCTTTGCGTAGTGCCAGCCGGATCGGCGGTTGCTGCCGAAGGCGGCAGCAGTTTCTACCTGCTCGGCCAGCGCGGCCAGGGCGCCGCGGTGTTGCCCCCCGTGGAGGGCGTGTTCTTCGCAGTGCCCAACTATTACTACAGTGGCGATGCATCGGGTTCCAGGTCACTGCCGATTGGCGGCGCGGTATCCCTGGGCCTGGACGCCGATATCTTCCTCACCCTCCCGACCGTGATCTGGATAACGCCCGCAGACCTCTTCGGCGGCGACCTGGGTTTCTCGGGAACCTTCGTGTACGGCCAGGCCGACCTCAGCGCCACGGCCGCGCTTTCGATCCCCGAGGTTATCGACACCACGATCGATCTTGCCGATGACCGCTGGGCCACCGGAGACCCGGTAGTGAGCGCGTTCCTGGGCTGGCACGGCGAGAACCATCACTACCTGTTGACGACCAGCGTGAACATACCGGCCGGCAACTACGACGTCGGCCGGCTCTCCAACGTGTCCCTGAACCGGTGGGCCGGTGACATCACGGCCGCGGGCACCTGGCTGTTCCCCGCCAACAACATCGAGCTGTCCGGGGCCACCGGCATCACTTTCAACGGCAAGAACGACGACACGAAATACGAGACAGGCACAGAACTCCACCTGGAGGCGGCGGCCTTTTACCAGTTCACGAAGACATTCTCGGCCGGGCTGAACGGGTATTACTACGACCAGATCTCGGCCGACAGCGGGTCGGGCGCAACGCTTGGTGATTTCGAAGGCCGGGTCGGCGGGATCGGGCCGGGCTTGTCGGGAAGCTTCATGGTTGGCCCGGCGCCCGTTGCCTGGAGCCTCAAGTATTATCACGAGTTCAGCGTGAAGAACCGGCTCGAGGGCGATGCCGCCTGGCTGACGGTTTCCATTCCGCTGTGGGTGCCCGGAGGGGCGCCGTAGATCCCGACGGGAACCAGCGCGTCGTCAGCCACGAACAGCGGCTGCCGCTCGTGACTACAACTGGCTCTTGGGCATGATGCGCGCGAACCCTGCCGCGAAACGCTGACCCCAGGTGGTCTCCGGTTCCTTGTCGTAAATAATTTCCTGGCCATGCCTGGAACCTCGCCAGCGGATCTTGCCTTGTTCGTTCAGAAAGACCTCGAAGGTCTGCTGTTTGAGCGCATCTTCCACCAGTACGGAGAATACAAGCGCCAGTTCCGGATCGCGGATAATCACTCCCAGCTCGGTATTGAGGTTGGCCGAGCGGGGATCAAAGTTGAACGAACCTATGAATACTTCCCGGTCATCGACGATGAATGCCTTGGTATGCAGGGTCGCCTTGGCGCCACTCGCGTCAACGAACTCCGTCCCCTGGACATCCGCGTCGGGGCGCATTTCGTAAATCCTGACGCCTGCCTCCAGTAATGGCTTGCGCGAAGGTGCGTAGCCGCCGTGCACGGTGAACTGGTTATTTGCAGCCAGAGAGTTGGTGATGACGATCACGTTAACACCACTCTTCTGCAGCTCCGCAAGACCCCTGATTCCGTTCTTCTGCGGCACGAAGTATGGCGAAATAATGAGCAGTTCATTTTCGGCAGAGCGCAGCGACTCAATCAGGGGCGTGGTAATCGACTCGGCTTCCTTCGCTTTCGCCTTGATGCCCTTGTCGGGCGAGTCCACCACCAGCTGGTAAGGCGCCCACTCGAAAATGCCGGTGTCAGTCTCGATATGGGTGAGGATCTGCGAGCGAACGGCATCCGCGTACCTGGACTCTCTGATCTCCTTTAGGGATTCGGCGAGCCGCTGGCGGAGCACGTTTATCGCCGTCTCCGGGTCTTCCAGCTCCTTGAGAAACGCGAGTGCCGGCAATGCGGTCGGGTGATTCCAGTAGGTATCGAACATGTTCGATACGTCCTGCACGATTGGCCCTACCGCCATGACGTCAAGGTCGCCGAATTTGGCGTCCTCTCTCGCGCCGAAATACTCGTCGGCGATATTTCGCCCACCAATAATCGTGATCTGGTTATCGACGGTAAAGGACTTGTTATGCATCCGCCTGTTGATGCGCCCGAACCCGGCGAGCGCACTCCTGAACTTTCCTGCGGTGCCGCGGTGAAACGGGTTATAAATCCGGATCTCGATATACGGATGCGAATCCAGTGCGGCCAGGCCAACGTCGTAGCCCGAGGTAAACATGTCGTCGAGCAACAGGCGCACGCGAACACCACGGTCGGCCGCCTGCAGCAGTTCATATACGAAGGCGCGGCCGACGATGTCGTTCCTGATCAGGTAGTACTGCAGGTCGATGGACTTCTCGGCTCGCTTTGCGAGCAGCAACCGGGCGGCAATGGCGTCTATCCCGTCGCTCAGCGGATAAAAGCCGGACTGATCCGCCGGCATTTTCGCTACGTCCGGCAGAATCTCACGGCCGAAATAGGTATCCGCCGTATCCGGCAGAAAGTAAGACTCCGATCGCGGGTAGTCATAATCAATGGTCGCGCAGCCCGCG
>JAQBGF010000065.1:0-39399 GCA_032122615.1 Gammaproteobacteria bacterium
GGTTCACCGAGCTTTGCCAGTTCAAAAAGATCTGCAGCGTCATCGCGTCTTCCAGCGTCCAGGGGGAGGGCGTCATGCCGAGCAGGCCGAAGCCGAACTGATGTTCGCCGGCCTGGTTCGCGATATAGGCGTTGACCGGCCTCGGCCATCCACTGTTTGACCATGGGGAAAAACAGTGCACAGGTTCCGCACGCCGGATCGAGAAATTCGACGATGTGCACTTTTGCGGCTGGATCGCCAAGTGTTGGTGAATGCTCGCTCGCGAGAGCTGCCTGGCGCGCCATGGCATCGGATTGCAAAGGCTGGGTACCTTCGTTCTCGTAAAGAACGGCCGCAGCGATGAGAGCAACGACCAGAAGTACGACGGTAGCTGTGATGAGAGTCCTGGTAGTAAGTGGCTTCTCCACGTT
This sequence comes from Gammaproteobacteria bacterium, assembly GCA_032122615.1. Lineage (GTDB taxonomy): Bacteria > Pseudomonadota > Gammaproteobacteria > Steroidobacterales > SHZI01. The sequence goes on from JAQBGF010000065.1 coordinate 411, forward strand.
TGCTTTGCTGCTTCGGTTTTTTTGGCTCATAGGGGCTCCCGTCTTAGGCTGTAATTATCGGCACGCAAGTTAGGTACGAAGTTTGCCGTATCCTGAATCTCTAACCAGCAAATACAACAGGTTTTTGCCTGGCCTTTGGCGCGCCTAATACTTTTGAGTGCCAGCATTTCCGATCTCACACCATAGCAAGTTATGGTTTTTAGATACTATATGTTGTTATGCGTAAACCATGTGATCGGAATCTATGCGCAGCGCACATGGGACTGAACCGATATTCTCGCGGGCGATTCTGGATTCATCAAGACATAATCAGGGGATCATCAGTCAAGTAGCCTGCCTGGCGGCCAACATCCCTCATCGTCAGATAAAACCGTAGTGGCGGGTTCGACCCAACTTAGAGTTTCCTGACAAATTCTAAAAATTGAGGGATATAACGATGAAACTGATTTCGACGATTGTTGTAGTTTTGTTCGTCAGTGGCTGCACGACAATGAAGCCTGTAGAAATGTCGCCTGAGCAGCTTCGGCAAAAAGTTTCAGCCGGCGAGATTGTAAAGGTCGGTGATTCAATCCAGATAGCCACTACCGATGGCCGTACGCACAAATTCAAAGTCACAGCCGTTACGAACGACCGTATTTCCGGGAAGGAAATCGAGATTCCCGTTGGCGATATCTTGGCCGTTCAAACACGGGAGTTTAGCGGCGGCAGGACTACTGCGCTCGCAGCGGGTGGCGTCGGTCTGATATATATCATCGGCTCTGCGATTGTTGTTGCGGCAGCGTTAGGCGGGGGATAGACATAGCCAGCCAGCGCGGCTTCGTCGTTGGACATGGTGTCAACTATGTGTCCGGTTAACACCCTCACACAGAGTTAAGTGCTTCTGGTTTCGCAAGGATATCGTTTGTCGGCGCTACGCTTGAAAGAGGAATTTAACCCTGCCGTCGGAGGGCAGTACTCTATCCAGCTGAGCTACGGGCGCCTGAACGGGTCGCGATCATAGCGCCGCACCGCGCGCGACGTCCAACCGGGTGGCCTTGGCCGAGCCGCTGACGCTGCCCTTCCGGCCCCACCACCGCTTGCCACCCCGGGTGCCGGCGCCCATGCTTTTGCGGCATGCGCACTCCTGATCTGCCCCACGACGTGTTCCTGGATATTTTCGACGCCGCCCCGGTCCGCGACCTCACGCCGGGCGAAGTGATCATCAGCGCCGGCGAACCGGCCACCCAGGTCTTTAATATTGTGTCCGGGGTCCTGCGCGTCACCCGCACGGGGACCGACGGCCGGCGCCAGGTCCTGTCCTTCCTGTTTCGCGACAATTTCGTCGGGCTGACAGCCACCGACAACTATTTTTTCAACGTCGAAGCCGTGACTGCCGCCCGCGTTGCCTGTTGCCCGCGGCGGCAGCTCGACCTGCGCCTGGGACAAGACCCGGTCGCCGAGCGCGCGTTCCTCAATATGATGTTTCGCGTCATCGAGGACATCCTCGACGTCGTCTACAGTCTCGGGCAGCGCACGGCGATCGAGCGACTGGCTGTGTTCCTGCTCTACCTCCGACACTGGCGGCGCCTGACCGACAACCTGGCGAACGACGCTGACCCGGCACTTATGGAAATCCAGGTGCCGATGAGCCGGGAAGACATCGCGGACTTTCTCGGCCTGAAGAAGGAAACCGTGAGTCGCAGCTTTCGCGACCTGGAAGACCGGGGCCTCATTCAGCGCCTGGATACCCACCGGATAAGGGTCGAAAGTCTGGACGGCCTGCGCCAGCTGGCCGGGAGCTGGGATTTTTCGTCGCCCCGGCGGCTGACGGGCAGCTTCACCAAGCCCTGACCCGGTTTTCCCCTGCCGCCGTGTCACTTATACTGCGCCCCCGCCAGCCTTCCCCAACCGTCGGATCGAGCACACACGTGAGCAATCAGGATCAGAATTTCTTCAACCTCGTGATGGTGGTCATCGGAGTCCTGATCGGCGTGGCGGTGGTCCTGATTTTCCTGTCCCGAATGGTCGCCAAAGACACCCAACTGGCCTGGGTGAAGGAGGATCCGGCCTATACAGCGGCCGTCGACGCACGAATCAAGCCGGTCGGCCAGGTGAGCCTGCCCGGTGACGAGCTGGCGAGTGGCGCGATCGCCACGGCCGTCCCCGAGGCCACCGCCCCGGTAGCCGCCAAACTCACGGGCGAGCAGGTGTACAACACGGCCTGCTTCGCCTGTCACGGCACGGGCGTTGGCGGCGCACCGAAGCTCGGCGACGCAGCGGCCTGGAAACCGCGGGTTGCCAAGGGCAAGGCCACCCTCAACAAGCACGGCCTCGAAGGCTTTCAGGGCGAAGCCGGTTACATGCCCCCCAAGGGCGGCCGCGTCGACCTGTCCGACGAGGAAATCATCGCGGCCGTGGGCTTCATGTCCGGCACCTGATCGCACGCCTCTTGTTCTGACATCTTTGCGCCAACCCGCGTAATCGCCCTCTCACCGGGCGCCGCCTGCCTTACATAAGAGTTTTTCTTTTCCGGCAAATTCAGTCGCTCTCACAGATCTGTGAAGCAGCCGATTGAACGCATCGTGCACGTCCTCGACAATTCGCCCGTCGCAGGACAACTCGCAACAACCCACAAGCTGCGCGACACGCTTCCGTCAGGGATCCGATGGACACTGCAATTCGCAACCTATTGCCCACCATCCTGCTGTTGCTGGGCTGCCAGACTGTCACCGCAAGCACCTGGACCTTCGCGTCCGGGGGCGACTACTACTCGACCAGCGGCTCGTCTTACGGCAACCAGATTACGTTCTCCCAAGGTCTCGAGACGCTGCAGGTCAGCGCTTTGTCGAACACGGCAGATACGCCGGTGAACAGCTTCGAAACGGCCTACATCAAGCGTTTCTCGACCGGCCTCGGCGTCTGTAACCGCGAGGAAGGCAGCATCTCTTACTGTCTCAACACCAACGCCATACACCAGGTCGACAATGTCGGCCAGCAGGACCTTGTTCTGTTTCTGTTCGATTCGCAGCAGGCGATGCAGTCTCTGACCATTGATCCCTACGGCGTATGGGATCGCGATGTCAGCTTCTGGGTTGGCAACGTGTCGCCCTCACTCTCACTGAGCGGCTCGACGTTCGCCAATCTCGGTGCTCTCGGCTTCGGCAGCCAGATGAACTCGCTGAACGGTGCCAGCGATGCGGCGCTGACCATCAGCCTTGGCGGGTACATGGGCAATGCACTGCTGGTCGGCGGCCTCTTCCCGGCCGACGGGACTCCCGATCGCTTCAAGATCCGGTCGCTGGTCACCAACGCCGGGATAAGCGTCGTGCCAGTGCCGGCAGGCGCCTGGCTGCTGCTCTCAGGCTTTGGTGTACTTGCCGGACTCCGGCGACGGCCAGCCTGATTTACCGGAGCCGCGCTAGCGCGGGCTCGCATTTCCCCCGATCTGCCGCTCGGCGCGGAGGCTGATCGCCTCGGCCACTTGAGCGGTACCGATCGCGTCAGTCCCTGCCAGGTCAGCCAGCGTGCGCGCGACGCGGTGAATGCCATCCTGCGCCCGACCTGACAGCGAAAACCGCTTGCTCGCCGCTTCAAGCAGAGCCTCACCAGCCCGGTCAAAGCGGCAGTAAGCACGCAGGCCGATCGCGTCGAGGCGTCCGTTGAGGCGGCCGGCACGCTGCATCTGCCGGTCGGCAGCGTTGATCACCCGCGCCCGAACCGGCGCCGAGGCCTCCGCGCACTCGCCGCCGGCCGGGCGCAGGCCGCCCCGGTTCACGCTCACAATCAGGTCAACACGATCGAGCAAGGGTCCCGACACTTTCATCTGGTAGCGGCGAATCTGGTCCGGCGTGCAGCGACACTCCTGCTCGCGGTCCCCTGAGAATCCACAGGGACAGGGATTCATCGCCGCCACCAGCTGGAATTCGGCGGGGTATTCGACCGTGCGCAGCACGCGGGCAATCGTGATCTGCCCGGTGCCCAAGGGCTCCCGCAAAGCCTCGAGCACGGGCCGCGAAAATTCCGGCAGCTCGTCCAGGAACAGGACACCCCGGTGGGCCAGCGAGATTTCTCCGGGGCGCGGGTTGTTTCCGCCACCCACCAGTGCCGCTGCGGACGCCGTGTGATGGGGAGAGCGGAACGGCCGGCGGCGAAACTCCAGGACGCCGCCGGCGAGGGACTGGATCGCCGCCGACTCCAGCGCCTCGCTGTCGCTGAGGTGTGGCAGCAGGCCCGGCAGGCGACGCGCCAGCATCGTCTTGCCGGTGCCGGGTGGCCCGACCAGCAGCAGGTGATGGCCGCCCGCGGCCGCAATTTCGAGTGCGCGCCGGGCGGCAGCCTGACCCCGAACCTCCCGAAGGTCCTCGAGCTCGGTCACAGGCTCCGGCGGTGGCGCCCCGCCCGCCGGCGGCACCGGCAGCTCACCGGTGCCATTAAGGTAGTGCACGACCTCGCGCAACTCGCCGGCCAGGCGAATCCGGTCGCCGCCGACCAACGCGGCTTCAACGACACCCGCGGCCGGCACGATCGCAATTCGCTCCGCCTGCCGCGCCTTGAGCAGCGCCGGCAGCAGACCGGGCACACGACGCAGTGCTCCGGAAAAAGCCAGCTCGCCAAGAAACTCGACACCGGCCTCACGCCCGCCGCGCACCTGCCCCGACGCCACAAGGATCGCGATCGCAATCGCGAGGTCGAAGCCGCTGCCTGACTTCGGCAGGTCGGCGGGCGCGAGGTTGACCGTGATTCGCCCGTCGGGGAATTCGAGACCGGACGACTGGATAGCCGCCCGGACGCGGTCCCGGCTCTCGCGGACCGCCGTTTCGATCAACCCGATGATCGTGAACTGGGGCAGGCCGCCGGCCACATGCGCTTCGACGGTGACCTCGGGCGCCTTGAGCCCCAACTGGGCGCGGGTGAGTGTGGTGGCGAGGCGCATCGGCGTAGGAGCGCCTTCAGGCGCGATCACCCATTGGAGAATCGGCTACGACCCGCCCGCCAGATCGCTGCTGGTTTCTCCAAGCCTGGTTTCGAGGGCCTGCAACTCGGCTTCCACCCGCGTGAGCTTCTCGCGCGTGCGTTCCAGCACCCGGCGCTGCACATCGAACTCTTCCCGGCTCACCAGTTGCAGCCGTTCGAAGGTACTGCCCAGCACCGCCTCAAAATTGCGCTCGAGGTCGGCCTGCAGCGCGCGCACGCTGCCCGGCACATTGGCGGCGAGCTTGCGCGCGAGCTCTTCAACGAATTTTGCGTCCATGTATTTCGCTCCAGTTTTCCAGTGTTCGAGGCGCCGTCACCCGAGGTTGCCCCACAACGAATCAATTGGTTCACAGCCGCGCCCCGATATGGTGCAGCGCTGGCTGCCCGTGCCGGCACGTCACGCCGGAAACGCAGGCCCGGCAGGCTTTTGTGCTGCTGGCACGGTTCGTGCTTATAGCCCACGTCGGCAGCGTATTGATCGTGCCAGCACCCCCCCAAGCACACAAGAAGCATTTAGGAGTGAATTCGTGGTGAAACGAGTATTGACGACGTCCGGTATCGCGCTGCTGTGCACGCTGGCTGCCAACGCACAGGCCGTCGAAGTGACGGCCAACATCGGCTACATGTCCGAGTACATCTTCCGGGGCATATCCCAGAGCGACTCCTCTGCCATGGGCGGCGTGGATGCCAGTCTCAACGGCTTCTACGTGGGCACCTGGGGTGCCGACGTGGAGCAGGGCCTCGAAGTGGACCTGTACGGCGGCTACAACGGCTCAGTTGGCGATTTCACCTTCGGCGTCGGCGGCACCGGCTACTTCTATACGGACTCCTTTGACGACGATTACAAGGAAGTGAACCTGAGCCTCGGCTACAAGATCTTCAGCATTTCTGCGGCCATCGGCGAATACGACAACTTCGAGGAAGCGTCCCTCGACTACACCTATATCGCACCCCGGGTGGACTACGAGGGCTTTTACGGCCTCGTCGGCCTGTTCAGCCAGGACTTCGACACCACCTACTACGAGGCGGGCTACGGCAACGAGCTCGAGCCCATCGGCGTCGACTACAAGATTTCCCTGATCTACACGGATGACACCTCCATCACGGACAGTGACGACAGTGACAGCGGGGAAACATCCCTGATGTTAAGCGTCAGCAAGTCATTTGGCCTGGTCGACTAGGAGTACGCAAATGAAACTCATCACCGCAATCATCAAGCCGTTCAAGCTCGACGACGTGCGCCAGGCCGTCACCGAGATCGGCATCCAGGGCATCACCGTCACCGAGGTGAAGGGCTACGGCCGACAGCGCGGTCACACGGAGCTCTACCGCGGCGCCGAGTACGTGGTGGATTTTCTGCCCAAGACCAAGATGGAACTGGCCGTCGACGACGACATCGTCGAGCAGGTCGTCGAGGCGATCGTTAACACCGCGCGCACCGGCAAGATCGGCGACGGGAAGATCTTTGTGACCCACCTGGATGAGGTGGTCCGCATCCGCACCGGCGAGACCGGCGGCCAGGCCGTCTGAGTCCGATCAACAGAAATCGAGCAGGAGATACCCAGTGACTCAGTTCAAGAAATACCTGATTAGCGCCGCCGGCATGGCACCCGCCCTGATGTTTTCGGGACTGGCCTTCGGTGACGACGCACCAACCCCGGACAAGGGCGACACCGCCTGGATGATGACCTCCACGCTGCTGGTCATCATGATGGGCCTGCCGGGACTCGCCCTGTTCTATGGCGGGATGGTTCGCTCCAAGAACGTGCTCTCGGTCCTGATGCAGGTGTTCGTCGTGTTCTCGCTGTTGACGGTGCTGTGGGCCATCTACGGCTACAGCCTCGCCTTCTCCGGTTCCGGCACCTGGATTGGCGGCTTCGATCGCCTGTTTCTGGCCGGCATCACTGCGGATTCAATGGCGGCGACCTTCACCGACGGCGTCGTGATCCCGGAGTTCGTCTTCGTGGCCTTCCAGTGCACCTTTGCCGCGCTGACGGCCTGCCTCGTGGTCGGGGCCTTTGCCGAGCGGATCAAGTTTTCCGCCGTGCTGATCGCCATGGTGCTGTGGTTCACGTTCGCCTATCTCCCGATCGCCCGCATGGTCTGGTACAGCGACGGCTTCATGTTCAAGCTCGGCGCCCTCGACTTCGCGGGTGGTACGGTGGTGCACATCAACGCCGGCATCGCCGGACTGGTGGGCGCTCTGGTGGTAGGCAAGCGCCTTGGCTACGGCACAACGCCGATGCCGCCCCACAACCTCCCGCTGGTCATGGTCGGTGCATCGATGCTGTGGGTCGGGTGGTTTGGCTTCAACGTAGGTTCCAACCTGGAAGCCAATGCCTTCTCCGGTCTCGTTTTCCTCAACACCTTCCTGGCGACGGCCGCAGCGGTCTGCGCCTGGACGTTCATTGAGTGGGCCACCCGCAGCTCCCCCACCATGCTGGGTGGTGCCTCCGGCGCCGTTGCCGGGCTGGTGGCCATCACCCCGGCCTGCGGCGCCGTCGGGCCGATGGGTGCGATCGTTCTGGGTGTCATCGCGGCGGTGATCTGCTTCTGGGCAGTGACAAAGCTCAAGCGGGTGTTTGGCTATGACGACTCCCTGGACGTCTTCGGTGTGCACTGCGTCGGCGGGATTGTTGGCGCCATCCTGACCGGGGTCTTCGTCTCGGAGAGCCTCGGCGGCGTCGGCCTGGCAGAGGGAACCAGCATGCTCGACCAGGTCGGCGTCCAGGCGCTGGCTGTTGCCATCACCCTCGGCTGGTCGGCCGTGGTCGCCTTTGCGGCCTACAAGATCGCGGACTTAACGGTCGGGCTGCGCGTGACCGAAGACGAGGAACGGCAAGGCCTGGACACCGTGTCGCACGGCGAAACCGCCTACACCTGAGATCCCCCCGGGTGACTCCGGCGGGGACCAAGCGGGCCAGGCCCCGCCCCCGCCGGAGCCACCCAACCCCGGCCGGAATTGCCCGGCCGGGCCCGGCCAGCGGGCTGACCGTGAACTCCGTCAAATTTCGACCCGGCCGCAGATGGCATAATCGCCAATGTCCGGAGTTTTGGGTCCGGGTTTCCATAGAGGTTGCCGTCATGAAGCGCCGTTTCGCTGCTTCCGGGTTGCTGGTTCTAGGCGTGGCGGGCGCATTCGCCGCCGTCGCCGTGGCACAGGAATCCTCGGTTTACAAATGGGTCGATGCACAGGGCGTTCCGCACTACAGCGACCAGCCCCCGATGGACAGCTCCGCCACGGAACTGCCGATCCGCTTCCGCAGGACCGACCGCGGCATGATTCAGGCAAGTGCAAAGGCCAACGCCGAGCTTGAGGCCGCGAGTGCCATCCGCGAAGGCCAGGAGGCAGACGCCGATGCTGCCGCCGAGGCCGATCGCCAGAGGCTGCTGGCCGAACGGGCGAGCAACTGCAAAATGTCCCGGGAACGTGTGGCAAAGTACAGCAACGCCATGCGTCTTTACAGGCCTGGCCCGAATGGTGAGCGCGTCTACCTGACGAACGAGGAACTCGATGCCGAGCGTGCCGATGCCAACCGGGCAGTCGATCAGTGGTGCGCCGGGGAATAGCGCCGGCCAGACGACCGCAGGGGCGACCATCGGGGCAAGTAGCGCCGAATATTTCGCGATTCCCGACCTCTGCTCGCCGCTCGCCGTCTTTGGCGTTGTCCTTGCCTCCCAGCTGCTCGCCCTGCTCCTGACTCTCGCCGGCCAACCGGGCTGGTTTGCGTTCTATTCCCATCTCGCCCCGACCGCCCTGATGCTGCTCTGGACGGGCCTGCTCAGCGCGGCCGTGCTGTGTCGGCTCCGCCAGTGGCTCACACGCTTTACCGTGCGAGAAGGCAGCGTGGTGGCCTACCTGGTCGTAATCGGCTGCGTCATTGCCGTCTCAGAAGTTGCCTTCTGGGTAGGCCGCTTCCTTGGCGCGGGGGCTGACACGGGGGGCGGCTGGTTTCCAACCGGTCACTGGTCCTTCCTGACCCGGAATGTCGCCATTGCCACGTTGCTGATGGCGCCGCTGCTTCGCTACTTCTACGTGTCCCAGCAGTGGCAGCGGAATGTGCGACGCGAGGCCGAGGCCCGGCTCACTGCCTTGCAGGCGCGCATACGGCCGCACTTTCTCTTCAACAGCATGAATACGATTGCTGCCCTGACGCGCTCGAACCCGGCAGCAGCCGAGCAGGCCGTGGAGGATCTCGCCGACCTGTTTCGCGCTTCCTTGAGGGACGGGCGCCAGCTCATTCCGCTGCAGGAGGAGCTTGCGATCGCGCGCGTGTACGAACGCATGGAGCAGCACCGGCTGGGCTCCCGGCTGCGCGTCGACTGGCACTTAGGTCAGTTGCCCGCCACGGCGGAAATACCCGGACTCACGATCCAGCCGCTGCTCGAAAACGCCATCTATCACGGGATCGAACCGTCGCCGAAGCCGGGCATGGTGATGGTTTCAGGCGAATTGGATGGCAGACACATCCGCATCGCTGTCACCAACCCGCTCCCGCCTGCTGGCCATGCCGGCCGACCGGGCCACGGTCTCGCCCTGGACAACATCCGCGAGCGGCTGGAGCTCGCCTTCGGGAAGGACGGCGCACTGACCGTGGATGCGGCGGCTGACCGCTACACTGTCACCATCAGCTTTCCAGCCGATGGCGTGCGGAGCTATGCATGAGTGCTGATCCGGCCAGCGTGCTGATTGTCGACGACGAGCCGCCGGCGCGCAGCCGGTTGCGTCAGCTCGTCGGCGACCTCGACGGTTTTCACGTGGTCGGCGAAGCGGGCCATGGCCAGGAAGCGCTGGAACTGTGCAATGACCTGCACCCCGACGTGGTGCTTCTCGATATCCGCATGCCCGGCGTTGACGGCCTGCAGGTAGCGAGCCAGCTGGCCGGTTGGGAGCGCCGGCCCGCTGTGATCTTTACGACGGCTTACGACGAGTATGCCATCCAGGCTTTCGACGCCCAGGCGGTTGGCTACCTGCTGAAGCCGGTCCGCCGCGAGCGCTTGGCGCAGACGCTGGACCACGCTGCGCGCGTTGGCCGCGCCCAGCTGCTGCGCATTCCGGGCGCCGCGCCTCGAACTCATCTCTGCGTGCAGCGCACCCGCGGCCTGCAGATGATCCCCGTCGACGATGTGCTGTGTTTCCACGCAGACCAGAAGTACGTCACCGCCCACTACGCCGGTGGAGAGGCTCTGCTCAATGAACCGCTGAAGGACCTCGAGGATGAGTTTGGCGACCGCTTTCTCCGCATCCACCGCAATGCTCTGATCGCCGTCGCGTGGCTCGACAGCCTCGACCGCGACGACAGCGGCGCCTGGCAGGTGCGACTCAAAGCCGATTTCCAGCCGCTGCCGGTCAGTCGGCGCCACGTCGGGGAGGTGAAGCGACGCTTGCGGACGATGGGTTAGCGGCCCATTGACCGGGGTCGGTCTACCACGCGAACATCGCGGTATGTGTCAAGGCGCGAAATTTCTGGGACTGAATAACGTCGCTGATCCCGATATTCCAGACTGGTCGAAGGTGGAACTTCCGGATGCGTGGCCCGATCTGCTCCGCCTGTGGCACCCGGCGGATCTGGCAATCATGCTGCGCCGGGTATTCGCCCACGGGGCTCCAAAGGTTGATCTTCCCGATGGCTTGCAAGGATCCGAGCGCATCCCGAACTACAGCCTCATCGATTTTCATAATCTCCCCAACGGCAACTACTCCAAGCGATTCACGCGTGCCTACACCGAGAGGTTCGACGGGGTCATGCTGGGATATATGCGGCGCATCCGTGAGCGGATGGCGCAACGAGCCAAAGACTGTGCCAGCATTCTCGACATCGGCTGCGGCGGTGGGGCGCTGGCGGCGGCGTTCAGACGGCAGGGAATTGCCGACGTGTGGGGACTGGATCCCTCACCCTATCTCCTGCAACACGCCGCCGCGGCAAATCCAGGTATTCCTTTTGTGCAGGGTACTGCGGAGAACACTGGTTTTCCTGCCGGCCGCTTCGACGCCGTCGCGGTCTGCTTCGTGCTGCATGAAATCCCGGGACAGTACATTCGACACAGTCTTGGCGAATTCCACCGCATCATGAAGACGGGCGGCCTTCTGCAGATTTCGGAACCGTCGGCTACACAGCTCCAGCAATCAATGGCATCGCTTTGGCAAGCCTGGGGCTGGCGAGGCTGGTATTTCGGGCTATTGGCGAGGCTCGTACGCGAACCATTCGTGTCCGCTTGGCATCGCCTGGACACCGGCGCCCTGCTCGCCGCACATGGCTTCGAGCTCGTGGCAGACAACGACGAAATGCCAATTCGTCACATCGAGGCCCGGCGCATTTGAGCGGTATTTCCGGTGCCGCCACCACCGCGGATCCAGGCAGCCCATCGTCGATTTCCATTCGCGGATTGCAGTTCACGTATCCCGGTATCGACACGCCAGCCTTGCGGGGCATCGACCTTTTGATCGCGCGCGGACGGTGCTTCGGCCTGCTTGGTCCCAACGGCGCCGGCAAGACGACGCTGCTGTCGCTCCTGACAGGGGTACTACGCCCCGACGCGGGTACGATCCTGGTCAACGGCCGGGATCTGGCCGTGGACAATGATGCCCTCGCCACTTCGGCACTGGTGCCACAGGATTTCGCCTTTTACGCGGCACTGACCGGTCGCGAGAACCTCGAGTGCTTTGCAGGCGTTCACGGATTGCGTGGCAGTCTCGCCCGCGAACGCATCTCCCAGGCCGCCGAGACGTGCGGCCTGGGAGACATCCTCAACCGGCAAGCAGGCCTTTATTCCGGGGGCGTGAAGCGCCGCCTGAATCTGGCCATCGGGCTGCTGAATCGGCCGGCCATTCTGTATCTGGACGAGCCCACGGTTGGTATCGATGCACAGTCGCGCCGATACATTCTCGAGGCGATACGCGGACTCCGGCACAGTGAGATGACCGTCGTCTACACGTCCCATTACATGGAAGAGATCCAGTTTCTGTGCGACGACGTGGCGGTGATCGACGACGGCACGCTGCGCTTGCAAGGAACGCTGGACGGGTTGTTGCACGGAGCCAGCTCCCGGGCCGCGCGCTTCACCCTGTCTGTGGAGCCGAGCCCCGGCGCCCTGGCCGCTCTCGAAAAGTTTGGTGCCGTGACAGTCCATGGCCGGCAGGTCCGCTTGATTATGGCGGATGGCCGAACATCACTGACCGACCTGCTGGACGCACTGGCTAGTGCCGGACTGTCCGTGGAGCAGTGCGAGTTTGGCCAGAGCCAGATGGAAGATATTTACCTCGCCGTTACGGAACGGCGCCTTCGGGAGTGACATGACGCGGTTTCTGGCCCTGGTGCGCAAGGATTGCCTGCTCGCGCTTCGCGACTGGCACGGGCTGGCGCTCATGTTTGCCATGCCCATGATATTCGTCATCGTCATGTCGCTCGCACTTCAGGACACGCTGCGCACTGACGGACCACGAATCGACGTTCTCGTGATGGACCGATCGGGCCTCGATCAGGGACCAGAACTCATCGATGCACTGAGGAAGACCGGTGGATTCCGGTTCGTTACGGCGCCGGAAGAACTTCCAAAGGATCCGCAAACAGCCGTGGAGCGCGACGACTTCGCTTTTGCGTTGACGCTATCTGATGCCAATGACACAGGAAACCCCGAACTGGGCCCGCTGGATGCATTGCTGCTGGTAGGTCCTGGAACCAGCGCCCAAGTTGAAGCGCTGCTGACTGGCTCGCTGCGACAAGCCCTGGCCATGCAGGTCGCAACACTGACCCTTCAGAGCCTCCGGAACAATGGTGTCGCCGGACTCCCTGAAAAGCTCGGAGAAGTGCCGGTGACGGTGGCTTACGCCGACAAGGCCGGTCGCGGGGTGAAACCAACGTCGGTGCAGCAAAATGTGCCGGCGTGGCTGGTGTTCGGCATGTTCTTTGCGGTGATCCCGTTGTCCAATGCGCTGATTAGCGAGCGGCAGCAGGGCACTTTGCGAAGACTGCACACGATCGCCATGCCCCGGGCTTTGCCGCTGCTGACCAAGCTCGTACCTTACTTTATGATCAACCTGGTTCAGGCCGGCCTGATGCTCGCCGCGGGCGTGTATCTGGTGCCGGCCCTGGGCGGCGAAGGTCTGGCCCTCGGCAATTCGCCAGCGGGTCTTTTGGTCATCACGATGGGCGTCAGCACGGCGGCACTGGGCTACGGCATGCTGATTGCCACCGTCGCGCAAACCACGGACCAGGCGGTAACCTTAGGAGGCGCTGGAAATATCATTCTCGGCGCTGTCGGTGGCATCATGGTTCCGCGTTTCATCATGCCGGAAGCAATGGCAAATCTGGCTCTGTTGTCGCCGATGTCCTGGGGCCTGGATGGCTTCCTGGATATTCTTCTACGTCACGGCACGGTACTCCAGGTCCTTCCCGAATTTGGCGCCCTCGCGGCTTTTGGGCTTTCCGCATTGAGCCTTGCGCTGGTGATTCAGTCGCGCCGGGCGGGGTGATTTCCAGACGATGGCCGATCTCGAAAACGATCAACTGAAGTACGATTTAAAGGCTCTCATCGTGCAGGAATGCGACAAGGATTTCGCGCCCGAATCGATCGGCGACGAGCAACAGCTGATCGGCGGCGACCTCGATCTTGATTCCCTGGACGCCCTCCAGATCGTCGTAGCGGTTGGTAAGCACTACGGCGTGCGCATTGAGGGCGGAGGCGAAGCCCGCCGCGCGCTGAAAAATATTGTCACTCTGGCCGCGACAATCCAGGCAGGCCAAACCCATTGAGGGGGCCGCAGCAGGCGCGCCCCGCGTTCATCGGGGTCGGGCTGGCCTGCCATCTGGGAACTTCTGTCTCTGCCTGCGTCGACGGTCTGTTCCGCCCGCCGCCGCCACCCCGGCACTTCGACCTGGAAATCGGGGGCCGGACGGAACGAATCCCCTACAAGCCGATGGACGGAGCTTCGTCTGGCTTCAGTAGTGATCGCTTGTTCACGGTTCTCGAAGACGTCATCAGCGCGGCCGTTGATGAAGCCGGCCTGCGCCCGCAGGAACTGCAAAAAGCCTGGCTGTTCGTCGGCTCCTCATCCTTTGATATCTCCGTAACCGAGCAGCAGTATCGCCACGATCTGGCGAGCGGTGATCCTCCCCTGCCGCTTCGGGATGCGGGTTTCGCCCTCGTAGCCGAATGGGTGCGCAATCGTTTCGATCTTCGCGGTGAGGACTTCAGTTTCAACACAGCCTGCACAGCCAGCGCCAACGCGTTGTGGTACGCGTCGCGCGCCATTGAAGCTGGGTGGACACAGCACGCTTTGGTGGTCGGCGTGGAGCTCATGAACAACATCACCGCCCAGGGTTTTCACGGCCTGGGTTTGTTTTCCCGCTCGGTAATGAAGCCCTTCGATCAGGGCCGGGACGGACTGGTGCTTGGCGAGGCCTGTGGTGCCATCGTACTCGGACCCGACCGGCGCCCGGGAGCGTTTCACCTTAAGGGCGGGGCTAATCGCTGCGATTCCCACAGCATGTCGGCCGCCAACCCGGACGGATCCAGCATCGCCGCCGTCATCGGGGAAGCTCTCGATGCTGCGGACCTGGCCCCGGGCGACGTGACTGCAATCAAGGCACACGGTACCGCCAGCCTGTTAAACGACGAGGCAGAGGCGGCGGGGATGCTCGCGATTTTCGACCGCCTGCCGGCAGTTTGCGCGCTGAAGCCCTTCATCGGGCACACACTGGGCGCTTGCGGCGTCGTTGAGCTGATCCTCCTTTGCAAGGCCATTGAGCGCGGACAAGTGCCGGGCACGCCGGGCATCGCCGCCGACAGCAACGTGCTGGGCGTTTCGCTCACTCAGGGCACCCGGCCGGTTCGGCCCGGAAATTTTCTTCTCAACTTCTTCGGCTTCGGCGGCAGCAACACCTGCCTCGTGGTGAGCAATCGGGACCGCGTGTGAAGATCCTGGCCACGGGCAGTTATTGCGAGGCAGTCCATGAGGATGTGCCGCCGCTCAAGTCCCTCGTCGAATCCGCAACCGGTTCTTCTGTTCGCCGGATCGGGCGCTTCATCCAGCTGGCGCTGATCGGCGCCGGCCGTTGCCTCAAGCCGGGCACCGCGCCGGCCGGTACGGGGGTTTACCTGGCTTCCGGCCGCGGCGATCTGGAAGTCACGCTGACGGTGCTTCGGGACATCTTCGAGCGCCACGAGGCGCCGATGCCACTCAGCTTTATCAACACAGTGAGTAACTCTGCCTGTTACTACCTGGCGAGAACCTTGCAAATCAACGGCCCCAGCGCGTTCGCGACGAGCCGGTATGCGCCGTTTGAAAGTGCGCTACGCCTAGCCTCACTGGACCTTGAAAACGGAGTACCGAATGCTCTGGTCGGCGCCGTGGATGTTTGCGTGCCGCCAGTTTGCGAGCATCGTCAGCGTATCTGTGTCGGGGCCGACGCGACGGTCGGAGAGGCCAGCCACTGGCTCCTCCTGGCGCCGCGTGACGACCCTGCGCCTGCGCTCGGCTACGTCCCACTGGTCCGTTCCTTTCCCGACCGCGCCGGCCTGTGGGACTGGCTCAACACGCAACGGCGCTGGGCTGCCGACACGGTCCTGGCCGTTGGCCAGCACCTGGAACCTGCCTCGCTACCGCAATTACAGGCAGCGTCGGGCATTGATGCCGTATTCGACTACCGGAGCCGCCTGCCCTGTTTCGATTCCCAATCCGCCGCCGCAACAGGCAGCTTTCTCGGCCAACCGGGCAAGGCGCGCATGGTGCACGTGGATGGAGATCCCAGCGGCCGGTTTTCGGTCATGCTGATCGAGCGGGGCTGAGTTGCGGCGGACGGCGGCCCGCCGGATCAAATTACTCGCAGAAGATCCCAGACCGCGGCCTCGCGGTCGGCGCAGTCATTCAGCATGGACGCGAGTTCGGCAGGATCAGGTTCATCTCTCGTCCGGGCCATGCGGGTTGCCTGCACAGCAAAATCCCGCCACCGGTCTCCCGCCTGCGTCATCCGGTCCGCCGCTTCCGCGTAGCGATGATCACCCAGAATTTCGGCCGACTCCGCGAGAAACGCCGCATAGACGAAGCGGAAGCCAGCGCCACCGGTTCCGATCTCTTCCTGCATCCGCACAATATGGGTGAGCAGCATGCGCAGGTAACGAAAATCACCACGCGCCCGGCTGCCCGTTTTCACAAGTTCCCGGCCCAGGCGGCGTATGGCCCGGACGCCGACGAACGGGACCGGCGCCTTGGTCATAATCCGGTAGTTGGCGCGAACGGCCGCCGGAATTACGCGCGGAAAATTTATACGCTCCGGCAACTCCTCGGGGTAATACATGAGCCCCCGCGGTGCCATCAGGCCCCGGGCAAACCGGGACTTCTGGAGCGCATTGGGATCGCACGTGACGGGGGCTTCGAACACCGGGTCGCTCAAGTGGTAACCGGAGTCGTCCCGGCCAAAGGCAATCAGGTTGTGAGCGTTGAAGTGAAAACGCATATCTGCCGGAAAATACGGCAGCCAGAACACCGAGGTCTGCAGTCCAACGATGCGCCCGGTCGCCAGCATGCCGTCCAGGGCAAACATGCCATCCGCAGGGTTGCGAAAAGTCTGAAAGCGCATCCGTATGCCAAGACGCTTGGCAACACCACGAATGATGCACCGGGGAGGCATTCGGTAGGCGATCAGCGGCATGCCGGAAATCTTGACGATCGGGATGCGGGCAAAGGTCAGCGCGGCAGCCAGTCCAAAGGCCATGGGCTCCGACAGCGGCAGACCATGGTGCGTGAGCATCGCGGACACGACGCCACTTTCACAGTGTGCCGACTGGCGGTGCACGAATTCGTTGGCGTTCACGGGCCGGGATCCAGCGTTAGCACCCGCAATGCCGCCATATCAATGCCGAGAACTTCCGAGTAGCGGGCTAACACGCGCTCGCCCAGCCGTGCATATACCGCCGGACGAAAGTGGCGACGGATGCGCCACTGCCAGAACCCGGAGGTCTGCGCCAAAAGTGCCAGGTCCATGCGGCGGTAATACATGTAGTACTCAAGAGGAGACGATGCGCCGCTGCGAACGCGATTCAAGGCGGCTTCCCGCTGCCGGTCAATCTCCTCGAGGGCGTGGCGGGTTGCAGCCGCTTCAATAGCCCAACCCATGGACTGGACACCGACGTAACGGCCGTTACCATCCACGGCATACAAGAGTTTTCGGCCGCCACCGTAGGTTGTCGTGTTGCCGTCCTGCGGTACGCGGTCGGTGCGCATATCGTCAGACGACGGTGAGGTGCATCCAGCACACTGAGAAGCGGCCACTCTCCGGCACGTAGCACAAGACACGCTGCCCCGGGCGCAGATTCCCGGAACGGACCAGATCATCCAGCAGGATGTACATCGAGGCACTGCCCACGTTGCCCCTGATGGCCAGATTCTCGAACCACCGCGACTGAGGTATATCCAGGCCTGCGCGGCACATGCCGGCGTAGAGCCGATCGCGAAAATAGTGCGACGAATAGTGACCGATGAAGTGGTCTATGTCGGCGGCCCGGAGGCCACGGCGGGGCATGATTGCCGCCAGCGGCTTTTCGACCGTGTAATTGACGATATTGGCGTTGAGCAACTTGACGTCCTGCTTCACCGCCATAACGGATTCCGCCTTTCGCCCGTCGGCGCTGAAGCGTTGCCAGCCACGGAGGCTGCCGTTGTCCTGTTTTATGGCACCCGCATACATGCAGGTTTCCATTTCACCGGCGTAGGACAGGATGTCAATCCAGTCCACCCGCAATGATATTCCGGTCGCGCGCGGCTGTGGCTCAAGGAGCACGGCGCCGGCGGCATCCGACAGCATCCAGCGCAGGAAGTCTTTTTCAAACGCTATTTCCGGATTCTTCTCGAGCGCCTCCACACGAGCGTCGATCTCCGGCGTGAAATTTTCGGCCAGCATGCTGGCGGATGCCAGCTCGGACCCGGTGGCGACCGCATTGGGCGCAAGACCCGAGGCCACGACCATGCTGGCGTATTTCAATGCCGTCATACCGGACGCGCAGACCCCGGCCGTGGCCACCACCTCGCAAGGTGGAATACCGAGATGACCGTGGACCATGACGGCCTGGTTCGGCATGAGCTGGTCGGGAATCGACGTCCCGCACGCCAGACACGCGATCTGGTCGATGTCGAAACCCGGTCCGGCGAGGCCTCGCACTGCCTCCGCCGTCATGCTGGCGTTGGTATGGCTAGGCTGTAGCGTGGCGGGATCTATGGCGTAGTGACGCGTGTGGATGCCGTTGCTGCGCAGAACCAGGCGACGTGCACGGGAGGGCCGCGGCCCTACTTGCCCGAGAAGACGCTCCATCTCGTCGTTGGCGACGGGCGCGTTCGGCAGCAAGGAACTTGTACGCGTGACGTATGCCACCCGCTCAGCCATCAGGGAATCCCTTCATCCGGCTCCGGTCTTCGCCGGAAGGTTCCGCGAAGTAGGCACGTTGTCGGGCAACGCGCGCTCCTGAGAAAATGCCGACAAATCGCTTTAGCAAAGCACTCACCGGCACGACCGTGAGGATCATCGTCAGCAGAAAGCAAATATAGAAGCAAACTGCTACGCGACGCAACACGGATGCCGGACCGCCAATCGCCATAAGCAGGCGACCCCAGATCCTGAAACTTCGCTTGGCAATGACCTCGGACGCAATTAGCCGATCGTTAATCGTCACCGCTCCCAGCCCGGTGAGCATTGGTTTTGGCGCACTTCGATCCAGAGTCGGGAGCGCGGCACGAATGGCCTGACCGAAACGGCGGGCAGCTGCGATTGCGCTGTCCGGAATGCCCGCCGCCGGCACCAGCCCGCCGAAAAAGGGTCCGCGCCTGCCCGTGAGCATCCACAGGGGCGTCGAGATAAAGGTTGCTGCGCTATGCGCCTGATCAACCAGCACAACGTTATCGATGAGCCGCGCGCCCCGTGCGGCGAGATGCTTCTTGACCGCCTCCTGGGCCATGAGCCACATGTTCCGGCAGGCAATAATCGTGATAACAGGGCAGTTCCCGCCAAGGATGCGGGCCGCGTCGGAACCAGCCAGGAAGGCGCTCAGAACCGGTGGTGGCGAGAGGAACCACACCTGGTAGGCCAGAATCACCAGGTCATAGCACCGGTCTTCCGGTATGGCCAATGGGCGAAGCGGGATTGGCCGCTCATGGACTGTTTCCGGAAAGGTGTTGAAAAACCGGATGAACGGCCATGGGAACGGGTAGGCGTTGACCGACGCCAGCGTCACACAATCGAGCGTAATGGCGGAATCGTCTCGCAAGGGACCGGCAACAGACTCGACAACCCGGGCCAGTTGCCCCGTCTGGGACTGACACGCAATGAGAAGCACGCGCTTCATGTGCGTCGCACTCTCGCAGGTTGGCCCTGGCTGGGCGGGATCACGGCGTGAACTCGAAACTCGCCTCAGCAACCAACTCCTGCCCGATCCTGCAGCGCACCCGAAGCCGTCCCGACTGGCCGCTAGTGCACTCCATCACGAAGGATTCGCCCGGCCGAACGAGGCGGAGGAATCTCAGCCGGTGAGCGCCGAGTATCCGCACCCCCGGACGCCATGCGGCAATGGCATCGAGCATGTGATCCACAAGGACGACACCAGGCACAACCGGGTCGCCGGGGAAATGACCTGCGAGGGCGGGGTGCGAACCGTCGATCGATGGCATTGATGCAAGCCTCCCGCTACTCTCAGGCATGGATGATACGCAGCCGCCCGTTCAGTCGCTCATCCCGCACAGCGGAGCCATGTGTCTTCTGGATGGCATCCGGGTCTGGGATGCCGCCGGGATCACCTGCTTCGCGTCGAGCCACACCCGCGCCGATAACCCGCTCCGTCACGACAACCGGCTATCGGCACAGGCGGGCATAGAATACGCGGCTCAGGCGATGGCAGCGCACGCCGCACTGGCGAATCCGGCGGGTCCGCGACGGGGCTATCTGGCGGTGGTCAACAAAGTGCGGTGGCACGTTGACCGACTCGACCGGATTGAATCACCGCTGGAAGTGCGTGCCTGGTGCGTCTTGCCACTGCCCGCGGGGCAGTGCTATGGCTTCGCACTCGACTCGCACGGTGCGCGCCTGCTTGAGGGCGAAGCCATAGTGGTCATGCCCGATTCCACCGAGCCGACCAGGCAGCTTACGGATAACCCGTCTCGGTAGGATCGTCGACGATCTCAATCACACGATACGTCGAGGTGTAAGCGCTGGTATTCGACAAGACCAGACGGCCTACTCCCTTGTACAAGGCGTACGAGCGCACCGAATCCTTGCCACTGAAGTTGAACGGCCTCCAGGCCTTGCCTGTCATGCGTGAGTTCATGGCGGTGGGCGGACCGATCAACGATTCGACCTCCTCCATGGTCATGCCGGTGCGAATCTTGGTGAAGTCAACGTTGCGGGACGGCGTCGGAGTACCCGTCACGGGCGCCGCGGCCGTCGCGGGCGCAGACCCGGCTGCACCGCCGCTCTTGTAGTTGTCGAGATTGACGCTGCCGACCGCATAGGGCTCTACGCCCGAGGGCAGGTTTCGCGAGCCTTTGGTGCAGTGTTTTTTGAGTTTTCGTGCGCCCGCCTTGCTAGCCACATCGTCGAGCAGAGCCTTGTAGCGGCCATTACCCGTATTGCCGAGTGCCCGGCAAACTCAGGACATTGAATCGACGAAAGTCTCGCCCGTGGTGTTCTTGTTGTAGTTCTGTGCCAGAACTTCGGCGGCAACGTCCAGCAACTCCTGATCGCTGATCCCCTGATTGTAAATTTCCTCGGCGCCTCGCTGCACCGACGAGACACCGCCACTGGCCAACATCTACGCGTAGCGCTGCATGGATTCATCCATCGCACTGGCAGCACCCGCCATCACTCCCAGCGGCGATTGCCGGCGTCAGCATGATTTTCATTTTGATTCTCCCGCTAATCACTGTTGTCACACGAAATTCCGGTCGCTAGTGGCAATTACTCAAGCAGGCTTTGAGCCTACGCCGTTTAGCGTGAGACAGAAGAACATTTTCGATTCGGCTACGACGTGCCAAACAGGACCCCGGCCAGCTAGAATCGCCGCCTCAAGCGCGGCCGGGGCCGAAGTCAGCATGGATTTGCCAAAGGGGTCGATAAAGATCCGGGCGCTCGTGACGATTCTTGCCCTGGCGTATCCGGTCGCCGCCCACATTGCCGTCGCCCGCCACAGCGCACCTCTGGCCGTCGCCAGTGTGGTCCTTTTGGTCACGCTCATACTGCTGCCCGGCCTGGCAAGGGGCAACCGGGCCGCATGGCTGGCTGTGCCGGCGGTGATTGCCGGAATCTTTCTGTTAATCCGATCTGGCGCCGAATCGCTCCCGCTGTTCGCGCCGCCGGTGCTGTTTACCGGATTCATGGCCTGGATCTTCGGCCGCACGCTGGCCCCGGGAAAAACACCCCTCATAGAGCGGTTCGCACGGCTGATGCACGAGCCAGGCAAGCCGATAGACACGGCTATCAGGGATTACGCCCGTCGCCTGACGCGAATCTGGACCGTACTGCTGGCCACGCTCAGCGCTGTCAATCTGGTACTTGCGCTGCTTGCGGTACCGTCCGGACTGCTGAACTCGGCGGGGATCGAGCCGTTCATGCCAGTTCCGCAGGCCGTCTGGTCGTTGTTCGCCAACGTTCTGAATTACGTGATCCTGGCCACCTTCTTTGCGGCTGAGCACCTCTACCGCCGCCGCCGGTTTCCGCAGGAGCCTTATCACAACCTCCTGCGCTTCATCGGGCAGGTCGTTGCATTGGGTCCGCGGCTCTTTGCCGAGTCGGGCAGATCGATGAAACGGGCCGACTAGTGGTGCGCCCCGGTGGGCGACACGAGACCTGCATCCAGGTGTCGCCCGATCACCCGGCATTGCCCGGGCACTTTCCCGGCACGCCGATCGTCCCTGGCGTCCTGCTTCTCGAGCAGGTATTGGCTGCCGCGGAAACATGGCTCTGCTGTACGCTGGCGCCGACCGGGTTACCGCAAGTGAAGTTCCTGACGCCGCTGCTGCCCGGCGAGGAGGCGACGCTGCGCCTCGAACTGGCAGACGCGACCCTTGAATTCATGGTCAGCGGGAAAGGAAAAAAAATTGCTGCCGGAATATTCACGTTGGGAGATCTCGTTGAGGCAGCGCCCGGCATCAAGTCAGGATCGCCGTGATGCGTAGCCTCATCGCCACGCTGCTGCTCACACCGGCAATCGCCTGGGCCGGCGCGGTGGATCCAGCCGCGCTGCTGGCGCGCATCGCGCGGCCGGCACCGGCCAGCACCGCGTTCGTCGAGGTGCGTTTCTCCAGCCTGCTGGCCACGCCGCTTGTGGTTGCCGGTGAACTTCAATACCGCTCGGCGGACGCGCTCGGCAAGCGGATCGACCACCCCTATCACGAGCAGATGGAGATCAGCGGCGGTGACGTGACCGTGATCCGCGAGGAAGAGTCACCGCGGCACTTCTCGCTCAAGCGTGTGCCGGAGCTGCGCGGGATGCTGTCTGCGTTTGGCGCATTGCTCAGTGGCGACCAGTCAGCGCTGGAGCGTTACTTCACGCTCGGCCTCACCGGAGATGATCTTTCGTGGGCCCTGGTATTGACGCCCCGCGATGCGAAGGTCCGCAAACGCCTGCGCGAGGTCGTTGTAACAGGACGGGCTGATACTCCCCGTTGCCTGACCGTGACCGAAACCGACGGCGACGCCAGCGTCATGCTGCTGGGGGACACGGGCTCCGGCAACTTGCCCGACCCGCTGGACCTCACGGGGCTCGATCGCCTGTGCCGGAAACCGGAGCACTAGACGCTTGGCCGGCACCACTCGCACCGTTCTTCTGCTGGGCTGGCTCGCCCTTGTGATCCTGCTCGGACTCTACGTGCAGCGGGAGTTGACCATCAGCAGCGACTTGCGACTGTTCATGCCAGCGCCGTCGACGCCAGCCCAGCGCCTGCTTCTCGAAGAGGTCGGCCAGGGACCGGTCTCGCGACTCCTGCTGGTCGGCCTGACCGGCGCATCGCCGGAAGCGCTGGCTGAATCTTCCATCGCCCTCACTGAACGCCTCCAAAGCGAGCCCACGGTGCGCCTCGCGATGAATGGCAAAGCGGAGATCGGCGCGTTGCCGGAGGCGTTTCTACCCTACCGCTACCTGTTATCACCGACCCTCGACGCCGCCAGTTTCGACGCGCCGTTCCTGACCCGGCAACTCAAGGCTCGCCTCCGCGACCTGGCGTCGCCGGCGGCCAGTCTGCTTGAGGCGTGGGTGCCACGAGACCCCACGTTCGAACTCCTCAACCTCGTTGAGGCCTGGCAGCAGCCGACAGAACCAGCGCAGCTCCACGACGTCTGGTTCAATGGTCGCGGCGATACCGCGCTGCTGGTCGTCCAGACAACGGCCGCGGGCTTCGACCCGGATTCCCAGCAGCTTGCAATCGAGACATTGCGTCGGCATTTTTCAGATACCCGCGCGTCGCCCGACGTGCGGCTGGTGGTCACCGGTCCCGGGGCTTTTTCTGCGCTGATGAAAGACCGCACGCAGCGGGAAGCGCAACTGATCGGCGCGATCGATACGGTGATGATGCTGGCGCTGCTGATCTTTGCCTATCGCAGCCCGCGCTCCATCCTGCTTGCGGCATTACCCCTCGTCAGCGCCGGAATTGCGGGCCTCGCCGCCGTCAGCGCATTGTTCGGCGCCGTCCATGGCATCACGCTGGCATTCGGCTTCACGCTGATCGGTGTTGCACAGGACTACCCCATCCATGTGCTGAGCCATCATCACCGCGGAAAATCCGCGCTCGACAGCGCACGCAGCATCTGGCCAACCCTGGCAACCGGCGTCGCCAGCACCTGTATCGCCTATTTCGCCTTCCTGTTCTCCGGAGTCACCGGACTCGCCCAGCTCGGCTGTTTCACTATCGCCGGGCTGGCCGTTGCGAGTCTCAGTACCCGCTATCTCCTTCCCCGACTACTGTCAGACAGCGGCCGCGATCACGGCGAGTCCACCGTCATTATTCGGCTGTCGAATGCCATCGCCCGACTGCCAGCGCCTCGCTGGTTGGGGTCTGCCGTGGCAACGGCGGCGCTCGCCGCGCTGCTGTTTGCGCCAGGTCCCTTGTGGGAAAACGACCTTGGCGCGCTGACGCCGATCCCGCGGGCCCTCCTCGAACAGGACCGGGACTTGAGGATGGCCCTCCGCGCGCCGGACCTTCGTTATCTGCTGGTTATCGAGGCCAATGCAGCCGATAGCGTGCTCACCCACAGCGACACGCTGGCGGCGCGACTGCAGGAACTGGTGAATCAGGGAGCGTTAGCCGGCTTCGACCATCCGGCCCGCTACCTGCCGACTCTGGCGACTCAGCTGCGACGGCAGGCCGCCCTGCCGGAGCGCAAGGTGTTACGCACCGCGCTCGATTCGGCACAGCGCACAACACCGTTCCGGACGGGCATCTTCGAACCGTTCCTTGCAGACGTCGAGCGGGCAAAACGCCTGCCGCCCCTGACACCCGCTGCGTTGGCGGCTACAGCTCTCGGACCGCGGCTTGAGAGCTTGCTGTCCGAACGCGGCGGCCAGTGGTTCGGTCTCCTCACGCTGACAGGCGTGGTAGACGCCGGCGCCCTGGAAACCCTCGCCCGGGAGGCAGGGGACAACGTGACCTTGCTGGACCTCAAGGAGTCGTCAGAGCAACTCGTCGCCGGGCAACGCAACCGAATCCTCATGAGTCTCGCCGTTGCGGCAGCACTATTGGTGGCTGTCGTGCTGTTCGCGCTACGCAGCGTGGCCAGGGCGCGGCGCGTACTCGCTCCGATGGCCCTCACAACGCTGCTGACACTGGGCATCCTCCACGGTACCGGGATTTCGCTCAGCCTGTTTCACCTGATCGCGCTGGTCCTGGCAGCAGGGCTGGGCCTCGACTATGCCCTCTTCTTTGAGCGCGCCGCCGCCGACCCGAATGAGCAACGGCGCACGCTGCATGCCGTGATTGTCTGCTCACTGGCCACCTTCGTTGTGTTTGCCGTGCTGGCGCTGTCATCCTTGCCCGTACTCCGAAGCATCGGCATCACGGTCACACTTGGTGTCCTCAGCAATTTCGTACTTGCTCTGCTGCTCACCCGACCGCGCCCGTCGTCTGCCCATGCTTGATCGCAACACCATCCTCGCCCTGATCCCGCATCAGGGCAGCATGTGCCTGCTGGACCGGATACTCGACTGGAGCGAGGCCCGCATTCGGCTGGCCACGGCGACTCACCGGTCGCCAGACAATCCACTCCGTAGCGGTGGCCAGCTTCGCGCCGTACATCTGTGCGAATACGGCGCCCAGGCCATGGCAGTCCACGGCGGACTCAGCGCCGCCCGTGCCGTGGCACCTCGGGTGCTCGTCTCTGTCCGTCACGTGCAACTGCATGTCGGGCGCGTCGATCCGCTCGAGGGGGAGCTGCTCGTTGAGGCGGTGCGGCTTATGGATGGCGGCTCAAGCTGGCAGTACGCGTTTCGCGTTCTGCACGATGAGCGACTGCTGGCCGAAGGTCGCGCCGCCGTAATGGCCAGGTCCGCGTCCTCAGCCAGCAGCGGGGGCGGCGACGCTCCACGGCTCGACGACTAACTCCAGGGCAGACCCTGTCAGGGTCTGGACGACTGTCCGTGGCGCGGCATCGGCGAGCGACTCGAACAGTACCAGGCAGGCTTCCAGTGCATTGCCCTCAACCAGAGCTGCATTGTTCTCGCGCGCCAGCGTCGGGCGCGGATCCACCGCCGACACGAGCCGCCAGGTGATCCGCGCGACGCTGTGGACCGACGGTCGGGGCGCAAGGACGAGAGCCGTGGCAAGCATGCCGCGGCTGTGCACGACCGTTGCCATGGGTCCCCGTGCTTCAACGTCATAGGCCACAGACAGCACAGGCCTGCTCTCGCAGGCGACCTGGACGGCCGCCTCCAGGAATCCGGCGCCAAACGTATGCCGATCTGCCGCCAGCGCGGTGTACGGTGCCAGACTTCCGGTACCAATACTCCAGTAGCCAGCGGGAGCGTTGTGCACCGAGTTGTGAAACCGGGTCGGCGACACGAGCGTTGGCGTGCCGGCCAAAGTTGCGCAGAGGTAGTCGCTGGTCGCGAGGTCACCATGGGTGCAGGCAAACACGCTGGACAACACCCGCGGGTCGACAGCGGCGTGCTCGCACGCGCGAACCGCCACTTCCAGGGCAATCGCCACCGTGTCGGTTGCCCGACGGCGCTCGGTCGGTGCCAGCAGCGGCGGTTTCGGCCGGGCCGCCAGCGTTTCCGGGGCGGATGCCTCGCCACGCAGCACGGGCCCGGCCATCTCCCAGCCCGGCAGCCGCGGCGCCCAAAGACCCACGCCGTCGACGAACACTTGCTGCGAACCCGCGCTCATATCACGCCGGTCGCTCCCTGCCGAACGCCAAAACACAGTTGCTTCCGCCGAATCCAAAGGAATGACTGAGGGTGAATCTCAGCTCGGCAGCCTCATTTTCCAGCCGGATCTGCGGGCCACATTCCGCCGCCAGTGCCCGGGAATTGAGGGTGCCGGGCGTGAACCCTGCATCCATCGCGAGCCAGGTAATCACGGCCTCGAGGATGCCGGCGGCGCCCAGCGTATGCCCGGTCCAGCCCTTCGTGGAGCTTGCCCGGGTTGTCGCCGGGAACAGGTCGGCGACGACCAGCGCTTCGGTTGCATCGTTCTTCTGGCTCGCCGTTCCGTGCAGGTTGATGTAATCGATGTCATTCGCACCCAGGCCCGCACGATCGAGTGCATCGCGGATGGCAATACGCGCCCCCAATCCCTCCGGATGCGGAGATGACATGTGGTGGGCATCGCTTGACTCTCCATAGCCCAGCAGCCACGGACCCGCCGGGCCGTCCCGCTCGAGCAGTGCGAACCCGGCAGCCTCCCCCAGGCTTAGGCCACGACGGTCGGGGTCAAACGGTCGGCACGGCTCCGGCGACACCAACTCCAGTGAGTTGAAGCCGAACAGCACGCTGCCGCACAGGCTGTCGACACCCCCAACCACCGCTGCGTCCGCCAGACCCGTCCGCAACAGGCGTTCGGCCTGCGCGAAAACCTTTGCACTTGACGAACACGCCGTCGCCACCGTTACGCAGATTCCGTGTAGCTCCAGCGCGTGCTGGACGAAATCAGCGAGGGCATGCGGTGCGTGCAGGATCGGCTGGCGAAGGTGTGGCGGGAACTGCCCGTCGGGCTCAAGATTTCGGTAGGCCTCCTCGCTTGCGCCAATACTGGCCGTGGAGGTACCAAGGACCAACGCGATCCGGTCTGAACCGTATCTGAGCCGTGCGGCACGGACGGCCTCGGCGAAGCCATCGGCCGCAAGGCCCATCCAGGCCAGACGATTGTTCCGTGACTCCCAGGCTGCCAATGCCGGTGGTAATGGCTGGCCCTCGACACCGGCAACACGACCCAGCCAGGTGGCTAGCGGGAGATCGGGCATCGCATTCGGGCGCAGCCCACTACTGCCAGCGCGAAGCGCGGCCAGCAGTTCACGCGCATTTGCGCCGGCCGCCGAGCAGGCCGTGAAGGCCGTAATTCTTAATGGAGCAATTTGATCAGTCACAGGACAAACACAAGCGTTGCTACGCGAACTGCACCTGCCCGGACGTCACGTCTTGCGGTGTTCCTGGATGTAATGAGAGAGCGCCCGGAGCGAGCTGAAAATCTGCTTGTTGCTCTCGTCGTCGGAGCGCATCTGAAAGCCGAATTGCTTCGAGATTCCCAGCGCAAGCTCCAGCGCATCGATGGAATCGAGTCCAAGCCCCGCGCCGAACAGGGTGGCCTCCGGATCGATCGACTCCGGCGGTACATCTTCCAGGTTAAGTGCGTTAACTATGAGCTCGGCCAGTTCGTGTTCGTCGGCCGTCTGCTGAGTGGGCATAGGGAGTCCTACAGGCAATGTTTTTTGGCGATTCTCGACGGCTTCATAATGTATCACCTGCACTGGCCGTGCGCAGGGCTCCGAGCAGCTGCTCTCGCGGCAGTTTGCCCGTCGCATTGCGCGGCAGGGCCGAAACGAGCACGAGTGGTCGCGGCAGAAAGGCAGGGTCGACGCTGTCCTTAAGCCGGTCCAGAACCTGCGCGGCCGTAAGACCCGGTGCAACCGCCAGGGCACTCACACGTCGGGCCGGACCCCGGCCAGCGGGTTCAGGCTGGAACACGACGGCATCGACGACGCCGGGCACCGCCAGCAACCGCTGGGTCAACTGTGCAAGTGAGGCGCGCTTGCCGGCGATCTCGAGCATGTCCGCGTTCCGGCCGCTGAGCATGAAACACCCGCCCGGGAGGAACTCGACAATGTCCTGGAGCCGCGCGGGTTCGTCGAACCACGGCGCTTCGACAACGGTGCAGTTGTGCCCGGCCGTCAGGACCACACCGGGATGCGGGCGCCACGCGGTATCCCGTACGATCTCACGGGTGGCGATGGCGCAGGTCTCCGTCGAACCAAGGACATCGAGCACGCGTGCCTGCAGCCGCTGCTCGCCGCTCGCCGCAAGCTTGGCGTCGAGCGGCGCGGTGGCGGATATCACCAGTGCCAGATCCGGGAAATCCTGGCCTGACTCCACGAGAGCCCGCAGGTGTATCGGCGTGGTAACGAGTATTCGCGGACGGGGGACTTCCGCCAGGGCCGCCGCTACGTCGGCTGGGAAAAGCGGACGCCCGCAGTGCACCGGCATGTCGGCCAGAAGTGGCAACAAAACTGACATTTCCATCCCGTACATGTGTTGCGGTGGAACCGTGGCAACGATCCAGGGCCGCGAGCCCCCTGCCCCAAACGCGATGGTCTCGAGAATGCGACTCGCATTCAGTTCCGTGTGGCGGCTTAAGCTCGACCACAGCTTGGCGTGGGGCGTCGGCCCGCCTGTGCTACCTGATGTGAATCCAACCAGGGCGGGCTGTTTGGCGGCCGGCCCCCGATGTCCGGGGACGGCGCTCGAGGAGAACCGTAACTTGCCGCCCAGGACATCCTGAATGGTGTCGTCGTCGCAGCGGTAGCTGCCGGGGTAAGCGGCGGCAAGTTCCGCCACCACCTGCTGCGCACGCGACGACGGCAGCAGCGTTGTCTGATTCCGAAGCAGGGCTGCGCAGAACCCAATGAGAAATGCGTAGCGCTGCTCACAGAGATTGACGATCCATTGACTGTCCGGCAAGCCGTTCGCCACAACGGTGACGTCTGCCATGAACTCGGCCGCAGTCATGGCACGTCCGGACTGCCACGCGACCAGCCGATCGGAATTGGAAGCTGAAAACAGCGGCAGCAGACTCGCCGGCACCCGCGATCACTCCCAGCGGCGGAAAATAAGTGATGTGTTGACGCCGCCGAAGGCGAAGTTGTTGCTCATGACGTACTCGGTATCTATCGTGCGACCGCTGCCAACGATGTAGTCGAGCTCGCCACAGCGCGCGTCAACGTTCTCGAGGTTAATCGTCGGAGCAAACCAGCGGCGGTTCATCATCTCGATTGAATACCACGCTTCCAGCGAGCCGCAGGCCCCCATCGTGTGACCCAGGAAACTCTTCTGGGAGCTGATCGGCATGCGCGAACCGAAAAGTTTCGACGTGGCGCGCGTCTCGGCGATGTCGCCGAACTCCGTCGCTGTGCCGTGACCGTTCACGTAGCCGATCGCGCCGGGATCCAAAGCGGCGGCAGCCAATGCGAGCTCCATGACGATGCGCATGGTCTCCTCCTCGGGCCGCGTTATATGTGAGCCGTCCGAGTTGGTACCAAAACCGACTAATTCCGCGTGAATGCGGGCGCCGCGCCTCCGGGCGTGCTCCAGCTCCTCAAGAACGAGCATGCCGGCGCCCTCGCCGACCACTAGACCATCCCGGTCCTGGTCATAAGGCCGCGGCGTGGCGCCGGGTTCGCTGTTGCGCTGGCTCGTGGCATAGAGCTTGTCGAAAGCCATGGCCTCGCTCGGGCAGAGTTCCTCAGCACCGCCGCCCAGCATCACTGACTGGTAACCGTGACGAATCGCTTCGTAGGCAAAGCCGATACCCTGGCTTGCCGAGGTACAGGCACTCGACGTCGGAATGATCCGGCCCCTGAGCTGGAAGAAGATGCCCACATTGGCCGCTGTGGTGTGAGGCATCATCCGCACGTAAGAATTGGCGTTCAGCCCCTCGGATCGGCCGGTGATCAACGTCTGGGCAAAGTCTCTGATATCCGCCGTGCTGCCGACAGACGATCCACAAGCGACACCCATGGCGCCGCTACTGACAACGGGTGCGCCAAGCAGCCCGGCATCGTCGACCGCCATCTCGGCTGCCCGGACCGCCAGCTGGGAGACGCGGCCCATGCTGCGAAGCTGCTTGCGGGTCCAGTGGGCTGGCGGCTTAAAGTCGTCCACGGGACCGGCCAGCCGGGTGCCGAGATCCGTGTGTCGTTCCCACTCCGGCATGTAGCGGACGGCGTTGAGTCCGGCGCGCAGTCGGGTCTCGGTCTCCGCCCAGGTTGAGCCCAACGCCGAGATGCCCGCCATGCCAGTAACCACCACCCGCGGCATCAGCAGAGGCCCCCATTGACCGAAATGACCTGTCGGGTCACATAGGATGCCTCCGCCGAAACCAGGAAGCTCACCACCGCCGCGACTTCATCCGGAGTTCCGGCCCGCTGCGCCGGTATCGCCTTGACGATCTCATCGACCGGCACATGCGACTCGACGATGCCCGTGTCGATAAGGCCGGGCGCCACACAATTCACCGTTATTCGCCGTTTGGCCAGCTCCACGGCCAGCGCCTTGGTAGCGCCGATGATGCCTGCCTTGGCCGCACTGTAGTTGACCTGGCCCCGGTTGCCGATGATTCCGGACACCGAGGAGAGCGTGACGATCCGGCCGGGAGCACGCCGACGGACCATCGGCATCACTACCGGATGCAGTACGTTGTAAAACGCATCAAGATTGCCGCGGAGCACGCTGTCCCACGCCTCCGGCTCCATCGCAGGAAACGCAGCGTCATGCACCAGGCCGGCATTGCACACGACCCCGTAGTAAGCGCCGTGGGCCTCCATGTCCGAGGAAAGCTGGGCGGCACAGGCCTCCCGGTCGCCAGCATCGAACTCGAGAACGCGGGCAGCGCGCCCCAAGCCGCGGACTTCGTCCGCCACCGACTCCGCTGCCGCCCGGGCGGAGCGGCAATGGACAACAATGTTAAAGCCATCGCGCGCCAGACGCAGTGCAATCGCGCGGCCGATGCCACGACTCGAACCGGTTACCAGGACGCACTCGGTCACGACAAGACCCCGCGCAGGAACGCCTCGGGATCGTCGAGACGGTAGGCGGTCAATATACCTTCAGCCACTACCTCGCCCGCGCTCGTCAAGGTTCCATCGAACACGCCAATTCCAGAACCGTCAGTCATCGCTTCCACAATCCCGGCTTCGAGCAGTGTCCCCGGGGAAAAATTATCGGGCCTGCACCGGTACATCCGGACGCCGGTCAGCAAGCCAACCCGGGCCGGCCCTGCCGGCTCGCTACTTGCCAGTGTCGCAAACGCGGCGACGAGCTGGGCGAGGATCTCCACACCGACCCAGCCCGGCAGGGAGCCATCCGCACTGCTGAATGCAGTTCCCGGCCGGACCAGCACAGTAGCGCTCAGCCGATCGCCCTGTCCGGTATCGCGAATCTCGTCGAGCAGCACGGCGGCGCCGACATGCGGAATCAGCCCGAACGGCTGCAGGACTCGGGTCCCGGATTGCTCCTGGCCAGGATCGCTTCCGCGGATCATCGCCGGCTGGTGCTTGTCAGCCCGCGCACAGCTGCGCAAGCGCGTCGAGGCGCCGTTCGGGCTCGGCGACAAGCGGGTTGCTCTCATCCCAGGCATAGCCGGCAAGAATCGAACAAACCATACGTCGAACCTGGGGTGACTGATTCTGCGAGAAGACCACATCCTGGAAGCGCCCGTCGTACCAGGCGGTCACGTACGCCCGGAAGGCATCGACACCCCGCTTGAGAGGCTTCGCGAACTCCTCTTCCCAACAAACGGACTCGCCTGCCAGCTGGCGATCGAGGACCGCAACGGCCGTGCTCGCCGAACGCATCGCGATGGTGACGCCGGATGAGAAAACCGGATCCAGGAATTCTGCCGCATTCCCCAGTAACGCAAAGCCTGGCCCGTGCATGGTTCTGACGTTCGCGGCATAACCACCCAACTTGCGAGCCGGCGTGTCCCAGACGGCGTTCGCGAGCAAGGCGGACAGCCCGGGATCATCACCGACGAGTGTTCGGAGACGTTCGTCCGGTGACGGCGGATAGGCGGCAAAAAACTCCTGGCTCGCGACGACGCCAATCGACGACCGGCCTCCCGCGAACGGGATCAGCCAGTACCACACGTCCTTGTGGTCAGGGTGGATGGTCACACGAATCTTGTTGCGGTCGAATGCGTCGCTGGCAATGCCGTCACCGATATGAGTGAAGCATGCGTGGCGAACGGGAAACGCGGAAGGCGTCTCCAGCCCCAAAAGGCGCGGCAGCGTGCGCCCAAACCCGCTGGCGTCGAGAACAAACTCGGCGTTGATCTGCTGAATTTTGCCGGTGGCATCTCGGGCTGTCACGCAGGGCTTGCCGCTATTCGCTTTGACAGCGACGATTTCAGTCTCGTAGCGGATCTCGACTCCCTGACGCTCGGCATCGTCCGCCAGGATCTTGTCAAACGCCGCTCGCTGCACCTGGTAAGTGGTATCGCGGCCCGGTGTCGACTTTTCGCTGAAATCGAAATCGCTGTACCGGTCACGACAGGCAAACGCGGCGCCGTTCTTGTGCTGGAAACCGGCCGCCTCAACGGCCGGCAGCATGCCGGCTTCGGCGACAAAATCGAGGCAGTGCGCCAGCAGGCTCTCGCCGATCGAGAAACGCGGGAAACGCTGCCGCTCCAGAACCAGCACATCCCGACCGCGGCGACGCAAGAGCGCCGAGGCAATGGACCCGGACGGCCCGGCACCGATGACCACCACTTCAACCCGCTTCATGACGTTTTGCCCCCGACTTGATTCATGTGCGGCCCAGCTGATCGCTGGGCGCCAGCGGGCTAAGGCTGACGCCGGCCCGCACCAGCGCGGCTTCAATTCGGGCCACGAATGCCGGCGGTGACGTCAGCTGCAACACTCCCGTTGCGCCGTCAACGGCCACCTGCCGCGTTTGTGCCCGGGCCACACGCTCGCCGGTTGCGGCGTCGGTTACCAGATAGACGATCGTCAGGCGATTCTCCCAGTCGACCAGGGCGGCCCGCACGCGTAGCCGGTCACCATACCGGCTGAAGCGCAGATACCTCACCTTAAGGTCGACCACCGGCCAGCCAAACCCCGAACCAATCATGGCTTCAAGCCCGCAATCAAGCTGGTCCATCAAGGCCCAGCGCGCATTTTCGAAGTACTTGAGATAGTGCCCGTGCCAAACCACCTGCGCGAGATCCACATCGTGAAACGGCACCTGCACCTCGATCTCTGCCGCCAGGACGCCACGCTCTCTCATCGAGGCCTTCCCCGGGAAGCGGCGGGTACGGGCCCCCAGAATGGATAGAAATTGAACCACTGCAACGGTTGCATTCTCATATAGTGCTCCAGTCGCGCCGCGAAGCGACGCGCCAGCCCCGCAATTACTGCGTCCCTCTCACCGCGGGACCAGGCCACCTGCTTTGCGAACGGCTCGAAGTGGATGTGGTTCTTCCCGTCATGGCGCAGGCAAAACACGAGAAAGACGGGGCAGCCCAGCAGCGCCGCAAGCACGTAGGGGCCGATCGGCAGCCGGGCGGGCGCGCCTAGCAACTCGACCTGCACCGTGCGACCGCCGTGCACGGGCACACGATCTCCGGCAATGACGACCCACTCCCCGGCGGCAATGCGGTCGCGTAGCGTGAATGCCAGTGCCATGTCCATCTCGGTTACCTGCAGCAACTCGAACCCGGCGGCGCCCGCCATCCCCAGCAAGCGATTGATATTCCTCGCGTGCCGCGTATGCGCGAGAACGTTCAGCTTCACACGATTGTTGATGCCAGCAAGCGCCCGGCAGACTTCCAGGTTGCCGAGGTGCGTGCCGATGATCAGTCCGCCGGTACCCGCGTCAATTGCCCGACCTACATCAGCGTAGTTCTCAAGCGTGACACTGGCCAGGGTGAGGCGGCCGGCCCATGCATCGAATTTGTCGAGGATGGCGTCACCGAATGCCGAGAAGTGCCGGAAGGACGTCTGCCAGTCCGCACGCAGCCCCGTCGAGGGCGCCGCACGGGAAATACGCTGGAGATAGTCGTAAGACGCAGCACGGGCCGAGCGGCCAATCAGGAAAAAATAGACGGTTACCAACCACACGATCGGCATCAGCAACGGCCGCCGCAGTACCTGCAGCACCCAGAACATCAAGCGCATCACCCCGTAGACACCCCGCTCCCGGGCAGTTGCCCAGGACGCGGGCAAGGTGGCGTCGGATGAACTCACGGACCTGTCCGCACTAGCGGGACTGCAGCAGGCCTAGTTGCCGCCGGCATCGCGAAACAGGATCCTGCCATCGGAGATCAACGGGTCTTCCGGCCCCTCCCCGGAGCGGAACGCGAAGTGTAGCGTGCCGGAACCGGTGACGGAGCGGAGCGTAAGCTGCAGGGCGGACCCAGGCTGCATCACCCGGCGAAATCTCAGCATGTCCAGGCCTGCGAACTGGGCCGGAAAGGCGAAGTGCCGCCGACTGAAGGCAACTGCCCAACGGACCTGCTCCACTCCCGGAACGACGGGGGCGACCGGAAAGTGGAACCTGAAGATGGCCAGTTCGAGCGGCACCCGCAGCCCGTAACGGACTTCACCGTCCGTGCCAATGGCAACCGACCGTTCAACTGGCCCGTCGGGCAGGGGCTCACGCAGGATCGCTTCAGCTGCCTCGGCCCGAATTCCACCCCGCGTTTGCGGCAGCGCCTCGACCAGGCGCCAGAGCCAGGGTAACGGAGCACCCAGGTGGGCAGCCCAGTCGGCGGCGATGCCAGCGCGACCCGTGCAGCGATAGGCATCGAGACCTGCCGTTGTGGGCGCGATGAGCAGGCCGCTGATTCCCGGCCGGAGGACTGACTGCACTGCAGCCACCCAAGGATGGCCTTCAAGCCGGCTCGCGACGGAGAGTAGATCCCGTTGCCCGTGCGCCCTGTTGGTTTGATTAATAGTCAAAGACAGGCCGGCTGCCGGGCGTTTCAGGCTTCCTGGACGAGCCGATACACGACATCGGCCAGATCACCGACAGTCCTCACCGAGCGGAAATCATCGGCGGAAAGTTTCTTCCCGGTGTAGCGACGCACCTGATCGATCAGGTCGACGGCATCGATGCTGTCTATTTCGAGATCCTCGTACAGCCTGGCATCCAGCGTTACCCGCTCCGGCGGGATCTCGAATAGCTGGAATAGCGTCGTGCGAACCTGCTCGACGATCGCCTCCCTCGTGTACATCTGGCCCCCTGCTCCGATCTGTCCTGAGTACTGGCTCAAAAGACGGGCCAACTCCGAGCCTATTATATTTCAGTCGGGGGGCCCCGTTCATCTTTCGGAGCCAGTTTCAGCTCACGGAAGAACACATCGAGCAGCAGCGAGTTGAAGGCACGCGATCCAGCTGGCGGGGATGCCATGCGCCGGAAAGACTCCATATCGATATCAGCGCCGACGCGCAGGCAAAAATGCGGTCGACGAGCTGGAATCCGATACCAGGGTTCCGCTTTTGTGAGCGTCGTAGGGTTGACGTCTATATAGACGGGTGTCACCGACGTGGCAGCCGAAAGCGCCACGCTGGCGGCTCCCCGGTGAAAATGCAGCGGCTCTCCCGGCCGCGTTCGCGTGCCCTCCGGGAACATCACCAGCGGTTGCCCCCCGGCCAGGGCCGCCGCTGCGCCTTCGATCATGAGGTCCGTTGGACTGTTGCTGACGTAGCCGGCCGATGCCACGGCAAACCGGGTAAAAAGATTGCTCCAAAGCTCGACCTTCACGACGCAACCGGCCGAAGGGGTAAATCCCAGTAGAAACACAACATCGATAAGCGACGGATGATTGGCGAGAATCAACTGGCCCGGCTTGCCAAGGCGCGCGACGCCGCCGAAGTCGTAAGTGAGCACCCCGGTACACCGCATAAACTCAATAAAAAGACGGAAAGTGCGCCGCAACAGAGCCCGCGCCCGGGCATTGTCAGTGGTCGTATCCCCTGGCAACAGTCGGACTATCGGAAATATAAGGAGGCCTAAGACGAGTTGGCCGATGCCGAAGACGAGAAAGCTCAGCCCTGTCGCGACCAGCCTCCAGTAATAGGAATCGCGCTTGGCGTCCGGTCGGTCGCCAGTCGCAGCAACAGCGGTCGACCCATTAGGCATAATCAGCTCTCGTAACCACTGTGGCGATACTTGCAGCCATGCCCTCGATCAATCTCACGCACACCCCCGACACCGTTGCGGTCTGGCTGGCTACACCTGCCGCACAAGCCCTGTTCAATCCTGCCGACCAGAGTAGCGAAGATCAGGCACGGTGGCGAAGCCAGCGCGGCGAGCGACGTCGGCTCGACTGGATGGTTAGCCGGGCCTTGCGATACGGCGTCTCGCCGCCGCCCGGACTGCCCGTCAGCTTGTCGCACAGTAACGGTTATGCCGCATTGGCCGTCGCCGGACCGGGGTTCAAAGTGGGGGTAGATCTTGAACATGTCCGGCAGCGGGATGCGATGTCCATCGCCCGACTGGCCTACTCGTCGCGCGAGTGCGCCGACCTCGCGGCGCTCGACGACCGGGCCCGTCTCAGGCACTTTTATGCCCTCTGGACGTTCAAGGAAGCCTGCGCCAAGGCCCTGAATATCAACCTCGGCCAGGCCCTGGGACAGTGCCAGATCTGGCGGGACGGAGAGGGTTGGCACGCGGCGGCTCCCACCGACGTGGACTGGTCGGCCGAAGTTCTCTCCCCGGCAGCGCACCTCATGCTGGCGGTCGTCCGACTGGCCCCCGGTAACGACGCGGCAACGACCGGTCGGGTGGTCCAGCACGAATGGCCCGGGGAGGATAGCCCCTGTTGGGAAAAGGTCCTGCGAGTCCAGGGATCATCAAGGTCGTGCGCGCCTACGATCG
This sequence comes from Gammaproteobacteria bacterium, assembly GCA_032122615.1. Taxonomy (GTDB): domain Bacteria; phylum Pseudomonadota; class Gammaproteobacteria; order Steroidobacterales; genus SHZI01. The sequence goes on from JAQBGF010000065.1 coordinate 37,419, forward strand.
GTCCGGCACCCGCGAGACCCGACGAAGTAACAACCTCGGCAGGCGCAGCACCATCCCGATTGTCAGGCAGGTGTGCAACCAACTGATGCCCAGGTTGTCCCGCAGATAGTGGAAGTGCGAGATCCCGCCAGGTTGATAGCTGACGCGGGTCTCCACAGGCTCGATCGGCACGCCCGCCCAGAACAGCCTTACGGCAATTGCCGTATCGAAGACCATGCCATCCCCAATCGTGGCCTCGCGGTACAGGCGAACGACCGGCGCCAGAGGGTAGCAACGGAAGCCATAGAGGGCGTCCGGGATTTCGAAGGATAGCGTCTCGATCGCGACCCAGAACTGGGTAACCAGGCGACCGTACCGGCGGGCCCGCGGCGCGGCCGCGTCGAACACGGGCTTGCCCATGATGAGGCTTTCCGGCGCCCGACGAGCCGCTTCGATAAACCGGGGTGTGTCGCCGGCATCGTGCTGCCCGTCCGCGTCGAGCTGCACGGCATGGGTATAGCCCTGCCCGAAAGCCACGTGAAAGCCCTCACGCATCGCCGCACCCTTGCCGCCATTGTTCGGGCGCGTGACGAGCCGGACCCAGGGAAAACTGGTGGCCAGCCGGCCCAGCACGTCTTTCGTGGGCACATCACTGCCGTCGTCCACGATCAGGCACGGCAGGCCGGTGCTGGCCAGCGATTCGACTACAGGTTGGATCGTGTCGCGGTTGTTGTAGATCGGAATAATGATGCAGGGCCTGAAGGACATGCCCTGGGGTTACTCAATGCGGTCCAGTGGCTGCTGGACCTGCGCCTGCAACAGCAGCCCGCCCCGTCCTGTCAGCACGCTACGCATCTTGGCCGCCACGAACTGGCCGAGAAACTTCATCACGCGAACGAGATGCGCCGGATAGCGCAGCGTCAGTTTCGTGTAATACCACATCATCCGCGGCCGTCGATAGAAGCTGATCAGGATATCCAGATAGTGGCGGTCGAGCTCCTCGAAGGTCATCCCCTCGGGTGCCCACAGGAAGTTCATGCCGTTCATCTTTTTCCAGTGATCGTCCCGGATGTTCGTGCCGTACAGATCGCGATAGATTGGCGACCCGGGATACGGCGTGAACTTTGTGAGATTCATGATCGTCATCGGAATCCGGCGGATGAATTCCTTGGTGACACGGATGGTCTCCACGGTCTCCCCCGGGTAGCCGAGGATAAACAGGCCCTTGGTGCGAATGCCGGCCGCCGCGGTCCAGCGTAGTGCCTGTTCTGACCGTGCAATATCCGCCGCCTTGTCCATCCGTTGCAGCACCTCGTTGGAGCCGGACTCCAGGCCGAAGCTGATCTCCCAGCAGCCGGCCTTCTTCATCAGCTCGAGGATGTCGGGTTTCACCGTATCGACGCGTGCCGTACAGCTCCAGGTAATCCTGGTGCCGGTGGAGAGGATCAGTTCACACAGCTTCCGCGTACGAGGCTTGCTGGCCAGGAACAGGTCATCGACAAACAGGATATGGCGGACGCCGTACCTGGACTGAAGGTGCTGGATCATCTCGAAGACGCGCTCGGGGCTGTAGGCGCGGACCTGTGCGCCGAACGTCGAGGTGTCGCAGAACTTGCAGTGGAACGGGCAGCCACGCGACGCCGCGATCGTTGCCACCGGCAGCCGTGGAAAATCGTAGACGGCAGCGGGATAGGCATCGGGGAAGTTCGGCAAAAGATCCCAGGCCGGCATTGGCAGGTGATCGAGGTCCCGGGTGATCGGGAGCGACGCGTTGCTGCGAACCTCGTTACCCTCCAGATAGACGGCGCCCGGCACGGAACCGAGTCCGCGGTGCTCCTGTAGTGATTCGAGCAACCGTACCAACGCCTCCTCGCCTTCGCCGACGATGGCCACGTCAAATTCATGGAAGCGCGCCATCGTCTCCTTACCCATCGACGAAATGTGCGGGCCACCAACGATAATGGTGGTGGCAGGCAGAAGCGCCTTGATTTTCCTGGAGATC
>JAQBGF010000066.1:0-7333 GCA_032122615.1 Gammaproteobacteria bacterium
GACGGATGGCAACCTGACCGCGGCGCTGGTGTGGAACCTGAAGATTCACGGCGGCACGGCCGGGTCCTTCAACAGCACCGCGACCTTCTACCATCTTGACCTGGAACTGTTCGATGTCACGAATGCCTCGAACTGGGTGAGTGTGGGTTACTCCCGGAGCACTACCGACAACACCGAGAACCTCTGGCTGCCACTGGCCGCCGGTCGCGAATACGCGTTACAGGTAACGCGGACCAGCGGCCAGGACGACTTCGACTGGCACTATGCGCTGGCGTGGCACACGATCCTGCTGCCCGATACCGATGGCGACGGTGTGTCGGATCCGAGTGACAACTGCACCCTGAAACCCAACCCGACCCAGTGCGACTCCGACGGCGACGGTTTCGGTAATCACTGTGATGGGGATTTGAATAACGACAGCGTTACGAACTCTCAGGACACCACGATATTTCGCACCCAGCTGGGTGTCAAGACCACTGCTCCGACCTATAACATTGCTGACTTCAATTGCAACGGAGTCGTGAACGCCCAGGACGTCCCGATGTTCCGAAAACTGCTCGGACCTCCGCCAGGACCTTCCGGGCTGGTGACGGGCGCCTCCCCCTAAACGCCGTAGTGGCGAAACCAGTCGAGCAGGCGCTGCCAGCCGTCGACGGCGGCCGCGGCCTGATACTGCGGGCGGTAGTCGGCGTGAAAGCCGTGCTGCGCTCCCGGGTACACGATCAGCTCTGAAGCGTCGCTGGCGGCAGCGAGCGCCGCGCGCATCTGCTCAACGGTCGCCTGGGGTATGGCCATGTCCTGGTCACCGTGCAGCCCCAGAACCGGCCCGTAAAGGCGCGGAGCGACGTCGATCGGGTAGGTACGGCCCTGCGCAATTCTACCCAGCGCACCGGGCCCCGCACCCACCAGTCGACCGTACCAGGCAACACCGGCACGAATTCCCGGATGATGTGCGCAATACACCCAGACGAACCGCCCGCCCCAGCAAAAGCCTGTGATCCCGAGGCGGGTGGTATCAGCATGGGCATTTGATGTTGCCCACGCCACTGTCGCGTCGAGATCGCCGAGTACCTGCTCATCAGGCACCTTCTCCACCACGTTGCTGATGATGGTCGCGATATCCTCGATCTGCGAAACATCTCCCTGGCGCTGGTAAAGATCGGGCGCCACGCTGAAATAGCCGGCCTTGGCCAGGCGACGGCAGACGTCGTGTATGTATTCGTGGAGTCCGAAGATCTCGTGGACCACCAGCACGACGGGATGCGGGCCATCAGCTTTCGGCCGGGCGTAGAAGCCCGGAATGCCGCCGTCGGCCGTCGGGATACGGATGCTGCCCGTTGCCAGGCCCGCACTGTCTGTCGTGGTTGCGCTGGCCGCCAGCGGCTGAACGGCACGCGTGTAACCGGCCTTGTGCTCTGTCATCCGGAATTGTCCTTCTGCCTGACCGCCGCCTGGTCTTGCCGCACTATCACCCAGCCCAGCCACTGGCCGGGCAGCATCGCCGTGACAAAGAGAACGATAGCCGGCGACCCGGTGATGAGTCCGGCGATTGCCGGCCCGGGACACAAACCCGCCAGCCCCCAACCGACACCAAATACGGCGGCCCCGCCCAGCAGCCGGGCATCCAGGTCGCGGTTGGACGGTAGCGCGAACACCTTGGTCAGCACCGGGTGCGGGCGGCGCAACACGAGCGGAAACAGCGACGCGGAGACGGCCAGCGCGCCGCCCATTACCAGTACCAGCGTCGGATCCCAGTTACCGGTGATATCGAGAAAGCCGAGGACCCGGGCCGGATTGGTCATGCCCGACCAGGCCAGACCGGCGCCGAACAACGTGCCACTGAACAACGCTGCCAGCACCACCTTCACGGCATTAGCTGCCTGACGACAAACACCGTGAGCATCCCCGCGGCCATGAATGTCAGCGTGGCAGCCACCGACCGTGGCGAACGGCGAGCGAGCCCGCAGATGCCATGGCCGGAGGTGCAGCCGGCGCCGAGCCGGGTACCAAGACCCACCAGCAGTCCGGCAAAAACAAGCAACCCTGGCGAGCCCTGCATCACCTGCGGCAAGCCACCCGCCAACGCGGCAACGATGCCCGCACCCAGCGGCAGGCCGCCGAGAAAAGCCAGTCGCCACGGCCGGTCTCCCGGCGAACTCAGCAGGCCGCCGAGAATGCCGGAGACGCCCGCAATGCGGCCGTCAAGTACCAGCAGGGCGACCGACGCCAGCCCAACCAGCGCGCCGCCACCGAGGCCGCCAACCCAGTCCGGCGAGATCATGCGGGCCGACCCGTTCCGCAGGCGAGATTGGCCGGCACGGCGATGTCCATCATCTTGGGTCTTGGGAGATGCAGGTTGTCCATCAGCTCGACGTACTCGGCCTCGGTCTTGCCGGCCAGCCGCGGATTGAAGCGCTTCTCCTCGCCGATCGTCGAGACCGTCCAGCCCTTGTAGTCGTGGCCCGCATACACGAGCGTATCGTCCGGAAGGTGGAACAGCTTGTTGACGATCGAGTCCCAGGACTTGTGCGCGTCGCCGCTCTGGAAATCCGTTCGGCCGGTTCCCCGGTAGAGCAGCACGTCGCCAGTGAACACCCGGTCGGCCAGGCGGAAGCTGAAGGATTCATCCGTGTGTCCCGGCGTATACATCGCTTCAAGCTTGAGCCCGTCGCAGTCGATGATCTCGCCATCGCGCACACGGCGGCTGCACGATGCCTTGCTGAATTCACCCATGACCGTCGCGCAGCCCGTCCGTTCGCGCAGTCCGCCCAGCGCCGTGATGTGGTCCGCGTGAGTGTGGGTGTCGATAGCCAGCGCGAGCTTGAGATCGAGTTGACCCAGCAATTCGACGTACATATCCATCAACCCAACGACGGGGTCAATGATCAGCGCCTCGCCCCCGGCGCGGCCTGCCACCAGGTACGTCCAGGTCGAAGATTCCGGGTCGTGTAACTGCCTGAATATCATTAGCTTACCAATCATTTATAAGCAGAACTATCCGATCAGAAACGGGCTAAAGCCACCGCCGAACTTTAGCGGTGTAGGCCGTGTAGTTCGCTCCGAACAACGACAGCAATACCCGCTCCTCCGGCACGATCTGGAATCGCGTCATGTACATGACAAAGGCCGCAGGCCCAGGCAATGTCCAGACGGAAGCCAGAAAAACAGACCAGCCGAGCAGGATGCAAGACAACCCAAGGTACATCGGATTGCGGGTGACGGCGTAGATCCCTCCGCTCACCAGTGATGACGATGTTTGCGGCTTCATGGGGTTGACCGTGGTCTGCGCCCGGCGACATGCAGAGACGCCTGCGAAACTGATTCCGCCACCGAGCAACGCGAGAGCGATCGCCGCCGCCGCCCGCACTACCAGCGACACGTCGATAACTGGCGTAACCAGGGAAATCGCCCACATCGCCCCGGCAATCAGCAGCCCAATGGCCGGCGGAGGAATCCTTAGCTCCAGCGAGGTAAGCCGCATGATCACAAGGCCTCACATTGCGATTGCGCGACACAGGCAACCACTGTTGCGGCGTCGAACTCATAGTGCAGGGAGTGCCTCCCGGCCGCATCGTACTCAATGACCTTCCACTCCCGCAGATCGTTCCAGCAGATGATGAGGGAACGGAGTTTCGCCGCGTGGGGACCAAGCAGCCGCCGGATGGCGCCCGACGACCGGATATCCGTCTTCGACGGCACGGTGCTGCCGTTGTGCTCCGGATGATTGTGATACTGCCGGATTTCATCGCAGCGGAGTCGGGCGACATGCTCTTTCCAGCTCGCCGGATTGTCCGCGGCCCGGCAGCGGAACGGCGTGCCAATCGATGCGGTGACGCGGACCGCCACCCCCTCGCGCATGAAGGCGGTAACGAAAACTTCGCGCCGCTCCCGGAACATACCAACGGACAACGCTTCTTCGAGTTCCCGCACCGGGCGGCCGGACAGAGCATAGACTTGCTTGAAATGCTCACCTCTTTCCCGCGCCCGGTACTTGTCGAACACCAACGCGATTTGCCGCCTGAGTCCCGCAATCTCGGCGCGGATTACCGATGAACGGTCAGTCTGCACCCGGTATGCCGCAAAGCTGAGGCGCCACAGCCAGTGCACGACAAGCGGGAGAGCAATCGCAGCGGCCAGCCCCGCCCATAACCTTGTGCCACCGTCGGCAAGTATCACCACGAGAACTACCCCGGCGACCGCCGGCGCCATGACAGCCATGACCTGCTGACGCCGGAGGTGCCGCAGTTCGTCCCGCAGGGATTCGTAGCGTGACATCGTTACCGCCGACAAGCCTGCGATGTCACCGGGCGGCACGCATTCTGTCGATGCTCCACGGGCCACCGCCCGCCGCCGACAGGTACAGGAAGACGAAGCAATACAACGCCGCCAGCTCGCCTCCGTTGTGCAGAGGCCAGAATCCCTGGCCCGCGTGAGCCATGAAATAGGCAAACGCCATCAAGCCACACAGCACAAAGGCCACGGGGCGGGTCAACAGGCCAATAACGATCAGTAACCCGCCAACCAGCTCCAGCGCGCCCGCCACCCCCATGATCGAGAACAGGTCAAACGGCCCGTGCTGCGGGGCCGGGAAGCCGAGCACTTTCTGACCGCCGTGCTGCGCGAACAGGAAGCCCGTGACGATCCGCAGCAGGCTTAACAGGTGGGGCGGCCACGCGGCCAGCAATTTATTCATTGCGCTTCTCCAGCCAATTCCGGTCACTCACTTCCAGTCACTCAACGGCACTTCGATCCACACGGCCCGGGCCAGCGCCACGAGGCAACCGCTCTCACCGTAAACCGCCGACCCCGCCAGACGCTTGCGGCCCTCGAGACCAAGCGGCCACCCCGTCACAACGCAACGCTCCCCCGGTGTGATCTCGCCCCTGATGGATGCACAAAGCTCGCCAAGAACGATGGCCACATCGGCCTTCGAGGGCAGTACGGCAAATGCCCCCGTGCAGTCGAGTGCCGACCACAGAAACTCCGGGTTCACTCTCGTCGAGTCACCGGCCAGCGACACATCCGGTTGCCATGGCGCCGCAAGCACGGCTCCGCCCGGCACCTGACCGGGGAAGATCCGCAGCCCGTCCGCCGACTCGCGCGCGGGCCCACAGACAAAGCAACCCGGGAAATTATGCGCTTTGAAGCCGATGAACGATTTCGAGGCCTCCTCTGCTTCTGCATAGGACGGACCTGGTGGTACCGCCAGGTCCAGCTGCGCGCGCTTGCCCTCGGCCACCAGCGCGGCGCCGTGGAAAAGCCGGGCCTCGTCATCTGCGTACTCGAGCCGCAACCCGGTACTGATGGGCGGTGGCAGCTTGAGACGGACCGCCACGGTTCCGTGCAAATGCCTCGCGATTCGGCCACAGGTGTAACCGCCGTTTCCGGAGCGCGGCGGGCCACGGAATCGTTCGGCAATCTGAAAGTGCTCGACCGGCATCATGCTATTCCGCTGCGACCACGTCGCTGGTCGCGCTGCCGGTTCTTGCCGTCAATCCGCAGTCGTTGGATCGATGACGGAACGAATCTCCGCAACCGTATTGGCGGGGAATCCACCCATTTCGGCATGCTTCCGCACAGCAGCTACATCTGGAGCGATGTACACGCAGTAAACCTTGTTATCGGTCACGTAGCTGTGCACCCATTGAACCTTCGGTCCGAGCTCCTGCAAAACTCCGCACGATTTCCGGGAAATCCCCTGCAATTCCGCCGCAGAAAGTTTCCCCGCACCGGGAATTTCACGTTCGATCACAAACTTTGGCATTTCTATTCTCCTCTGATGTTATTCAACGAGGTCCATGAAGCTGCACTTAGCAGTCTACCCCTGCTTCTTTTTGGGCAGGTACAAATCGATCAGCGTGCCTTCGAAGGCCTCGGCCGCAAAGGCCACGGTCTCCGACAGGGTCGGGTGCGGGTGAATTGTCAGGCCGATATCGGCGGCATCACAGCCCATTTCGATGGCCAGACCCACTTCGCTGATCAGATCACCCGCGTTGGGTCCAACGATCCCGGCGCCGATCACCCGGTGCGTGGCCTCGTCGAACAGCAGCTTGGTCATGCCCTCGTCCCGGTTCAGGCCGAGCGCGCGGCCGCTGGCTGCCCACGGGAATGAGCCCTTGCCGTAGGCAATCCCCGTGGCCTTCGCCTCGGTCTCGGTGACCCCCACCCAGGCGACCTCGGGGTCAGTGTAGGCCACAGACGGAATCACCCGCGCATCAAACGCCACTTTCATGCCGGCGATCACTTCGGCAGCTACGCGGCCTTCGTGATTGGCCTTGTGGGCCAGCATTGGCTGGCCGACGATGTCGCCGACCGCAAAGATATTCGGCACGTTGGTGCGCATCTGCCTGTCGACCGGGATGAAACCCCGCTCATCCACGTGCACACCGGCGTTTTCGGCGCCGATGCGCTTGCCGTTTGGCGAGCGGCCGACCGACATCAGCACCGCGTGAAAGACCTGCGTGCCGGTGGTCTTGCCGTCGAAGCTCACGTGCAGGCCGTCCTTCGCCGGCTCGATCTTCGTCACCTTCGTGCCCAGCATGATCTGCGCGTAGCGCTTTGCGATCCGCTTCTGCAGTGGCCGCACCAGGTCGGGATCGGTGCCGGGCATCAGCGCGTCAGTCAGCTCGACGACGGAGATCTTCGTACCGAGTCCATCATAAACGGTGGCCATTTCCAGCCCGATGATGCCCCCACCAACGACCAGCATCGTTTTCGGGATGGCTTTCAGTTCCAGCGCGCCTGTGGAATCGATGATCCGCGGGTCATCGGGAAAGCCCGGCAACTTCACGGGCTCCGAGCCGGCCGCTATGACGCAGGTCTTGAAGGCCAGCACCTGCTTCGCGTCACCATCGATGACCTGCAGGTGATGGGCCGACAGGAACGTGGCGCTGCCCTTTACCACCGATACCTTCCGCTGCTTCGCCAGCGTCGCAAGGCCCCCGGTGAGTTTGCCAACGACCTTGTCCTTCCAGCCGCGCAGGCCGTCGAGATCGATCTCGGGGTGGCCGAACTTCACGCCGCACTCGGCCATGGACTCGGCCTCGTCGATGACCCGGGCGGCGTGCAACAACGCCTTGGACGGGATGCAACCCACGTTCAGGCACACGCCGCCGAGTGTCGGCCAGCGCTCGACGAGAATCACATTAAGCCCGAGATCCGCGGCACGGAAGGCGGCCGGGTAGCCGCCGGGACCGGCGCCGATCACGACCACGTCGGCCTCGAGGTCGATCGGGCCTGAATAGGACTTGCCGGGCGCTGGTGCGGCGGAAGCCGGCGAAGAAGCGCTTGTTGGAGCGGCTTCAGCCGCGACCGTTTCCCTTGCCGGAGTCGG
>JAQBGF010000067.1:0-8439 GCA_032122615.1 Gammaproteobacteria bacterium
CGCGCTTGCGGAACGGTGAGGTCGTCGGCAGAGGGGGAGCCCCTGTCCGGCGAATCGAGTCCGCGAGTCTCGCCGGGCAGGGTATCTGCCTCGCCCGACGACACAGCTGGAGTCGCGGCTGAAGCCGCTCCTACGGGCGCGTCGGGCGCGTCGGGCGCGTCGGGCGCGTCGGGCGCGTCGACCTCGTCAGGCTTCGTCGAGCGCTTCTTCGACCGCTGCCACGGGTTTCTCACCGTCAACCACCTTCAGCATCAGCAGGGCGCGGATCTTCTTCTCGATCTCGGCGGAAATCTTCGGGTTCGCGATCAGGTACTCGCGGGCGTTGTCGCGGCCCTGGCCGATGCGGTCGCCTTCGTAGGAATACCAGGAGCCGGACCTGGCCACGATGTTGTGCTTGATGCCGAGATCGATGATCTCGCCTTCGCGGGAGATGCCCTTCTCGTAGATGATCTCGAATTCGGCAACGCGGAACGGCGGCGCCACCTTGTTCTTGACCACCTTCACCTTGGTCTGGTTGCCGATCACTTCGTCGCCGCGCTTGATGGCGCCGATGCGGCGAATGTCGAGGCGCACCGAGGAGTAGAACTTGAGCGCGTTGCCGCCGGGCGTGGTTTCGGGGTTGCCGAACATCACGCCAATCTTTATCCGGATCTGGTTGATGAAGACCACGGAGGTGTTGGAGCGCTTGATGTTGGCGGTGAGCTTGCGCAGGGCCTGGGACATCAGGCGGGCCTGCAGGCCGACGTGGGTGTCGCCCATTTCGCCCTCGATTTCGGCCTTGGGCGTGAGCGCCGCGACGGAGTCGATCACCACGACGTCGACAGCGCCGGAACGCACGAGCAGATCGGTGATTTCGAGCGCCTGCTCGCCGGTGTCCGGCTGGGAGACCAGCAGGTCGTCGACGTTGACGCCGAGCTTGGCGGCGTACCCGGGGTCGAGCGCGTGCTCGGCATCGACGAAGGCCGCCGTGCCGCCGTTTTTCTGGCACTCGGCAATGATCTGCAGCGTGAGCGTGGTCTTGCCCGAAGACTCCGGCCCGAAGATTTCGATGACCCGGCCGCGGGGAATGCCACCGACGCCGAGCGCGATATCGAGATTGATGGAGCCGGTGGAGATGACTTCCACATCCTTGGTGGGCCCGGAGTCGCCGAGCCGCATGACGGAGCCCTTGCCGAACTGCCGTTCAATCTGGGTGAGTGCAGCCGATAGTGCCTTCTTGCGATTGTCGTCCATGAATTGCTGAGCCTCCGGGTGTGTGCCCGGATTATTTCACAGATGGTGGTGGCGCACTGGCCTGAAAAACTGGTGACAGTGCCGGGATTCTCCGGCGCTGAAAAACAGGCTAATTCTGCCGCGGAACTCTCGCAATCGTGCCGTCGAGCGCAGCGGCGACCGCCTGGCTGCGAATCGCCGCGCGATTGCCCGGGAACAGACGCAGTTCCGCGCCGAGCAGGCCGTCCGGACCCGCCCAGGCGAGCCACACCGTGCCCACGGGCTTGTCGGCGCTGCCGCCCGCGGGGCCGGCCACACCGGTAATGGCCACGGCGAGATCCGCGCCACTCACCTGCCGCGCACCCCTCGCCATTTCCTCCGCCACCGCCTGGCTGACGGCGCCGTTCATGGCGAGTGTTTCCTCGCTGACGCCGAGCAGGGCGAGCTTGGCGTTGTTCCCGTAGGTTACGAAGCCAAACTCGAACCAGGCTGAACTGCCGGGCTGGTCGGTCAGGCATTTGGCGAGCCAGCCGCCCGTGCAGGATTCGGCGGTGCTGACACGCAGCTGGCGGGATTCGAGCAACCCGGCCAGTTCGGCCACCCGGGTGGCGAGGATGTCGTCGTCGTTCATGCCAGCAACTCCCGGTACAGGGCCAGGTAATCTTCCACCATGCGGTCCGGGCTGAATTCCGCCCGGATCCGCCCGGCAGCCGCGGCCCCGAACTGCCGACGCTGATTGGTGTCGTCCAGCAGCTGAATCACGGCCTTTGCCAGGGCGGCCGGGTTGGCGGGGGGCACCAGCAGGCCGGTGATGCCATCGGCTACGGCCTCGGGCACGCCGCCCGCGGCGCAGGCCACCACCGGCACCCCGGCGGCCTGGGCCTCAAGCAGGCTGACGCCCAGCGCTTCCCGGGTGGCCGGGTGCACGAGCAGGTCGACCCGGCCGAGGAATTCCCGCAAATCGGGGCGGAAGCCGGCGAAGGTCACCGTGCCGCCCTGCTCCGGCTTAAGAAGGCCAGCGCGCTGGCGCAGTTCGGTGTCGAGCGGCCCGGCACCGAAAACCAGCAGCCGCGCGTCGGGGCAGCGATTGCGGATCAGCGGCCAGGCGTCGAGTAGCACGGCGTGACCCTTGCGCGGAATCAGCTGGGCCACCACGGCGACCACGCGCTGGGACTCCTCCAGGCCGAATTCGGCCAGGAACTGCTCACGGCTCCAGGTGGGCTGGCAGGTATCGGCGTTGATGGCGCTGCGGATCGTCCGGAGCTTTGCCGCGGGCACACCCTGGCTTTCGAGCTGCTGGAGTACGGCGTCGGAGATTGCCACGACGCGGTCGTAGGCCAGGTACTTGAGGTTGCCGACCACGGGCGTGTCGGGGTTGTCCACGCGGCGCGTCAGCACGGCGGGAACGCCGGCCAGCGCTGCGGCCAGACCGCCGAAGAAGTCGGCGCCGCGGCGGCTGTGCGCGTGGAGCACGTCGGGCTTGCGGCGCTGCACGGTGCGGGTGAGGAAGGAGATTGCGGAGATATCGAGGTCGCCGCCGATGGGGTGAGTGATGACTTCGTGGCCCGCGGCGGTGGCCGCGCTGGCGATCGCGCTCTCGGCCGGGCAGGCCAGCGTGGCCTCGATGCCGCGGGCTTTCAGGCCGTCGAGCAGCAGCAGGACCTGGCGGGGGCCGCCATACAGATGTCGGCCGGATTCGATGTGCAGCGTCTTCACCGCGGCCCCCTCGGCGCACGCCAGCCCGCCTGCTCGGCTTCCTCGACGCTGCAGAACCAGCGCTCGCCCTTGCCCGCATCGATGCGCGTGGCGGTGTAGGACGATGAACCGGGCACGTGATAAATCTTTTCGCCGCGAGCGTTGATATTGCCCTTGATCGGGCACGCTGAACTGCTGCCCACAGCGGCCTGTCCAATCGCGGCGAGGCATTTCTCCGCGGTTTCCTCCCGGTAATCGATCGCCGCCACCTCCCGACCGTCCTTGCGCGCACGGAACACCCACGGTGGCTCCGGGCGGGCGCGCGCCGCAGCCCACAGTCCCCGGCCCTCGTCGCGCGCCTCGGCCTCCAGCCGGCAATACGCCTCGTCAGCGGGCTCGCGTCGCAGGTACTGGCGATAGGCCCAGGCGTAGCCGCTGCTAACCATTCGGGCGTTCACGTCCTCGCCGCGAACAAAGACCTTCGCGACCATCCGGTCGTATCTGTCGCGCTGCTCGATGGGTTCGATCTCCAGGGCCTCGCCTTCGACCAGGGTCCGCAGCAGCTTCGTCGCCGTCTTGCCGTTGGCCTGGTTACGCTCCGGTGTGTCAATGCCGTGCATCCGCACGGTGATCGGGCCGCTGTCCAGCATCACGGTCAGGGTGTCGCCGTCCACGACACGGCCGAGTGCGGCGCGAAGGACAAACTCATTCGCCGCCTCGTCGCTGGCAGCAGCCGAATTACCGGCACAAACAGCGAGCGCGCACACGAACATCTCTGGCAGGAAACTGCTCCGTATCGCGGCCAGTCGTTCAGGCGCCGGTGTCACAGGGCCACGTCTGCAAATCTCCGCTATTGCCGGCCGCGTCTTCAAAAATGTACCCGATCCCTGATTCTTCTAACGCCCAGTGTGCTGGCAATGGGCGAGGCCGGCCAGCGTTTACCAGGACACCCTGGAAATTGCGAGATTTTGACGGTTGTGCCTGCAGTGAGCCGGGGGTAGATTCTGAGGGTGTCTTCCGACCTCGACAAACTGCTCGCGCTCCCCGCGGCTGAGCGCCTGCGGCTGGCGGAAACATTGCTTGCGAGCCTGCCCACCGAAACCCAACTCGCCTCGTCGCTCCCGGCTGCGCAACGGCGGGAACTGGACCGGTTGCTGGACGAATTCGACGCAGACGGCGATGACGGCCGGCCAGCCGATGAAGTCATGAACGAGGTCCGGAAGGCGTTGTGGCCTGGCAGCTGACGTTCAGGACCCGGGTTTTCGGGCATCTGACTGCGGCTGCCGGGTGGTATGAGCACGAGGAACCCGGACTCGGACGCCGATTTCTCACGGCCCTGGACAGGCTCGTTGTCCAGATCAGGCAGGAACCACTCCGGTACCCGTTGATATACCGGGGCACCCGGCGCGCCCTGGTTCCCGGATTTCCTTATGCCGTCTTTTTTCGCGTTCACGACGAGGCCGTCGTCGTGGTTGCAGTTCTGCATATGAAGAGAGACCCGGACAACTGGCGTCTCCGGGAGGCGGCACCAGGCTACAGCGGCACGGGGCGAAACAGCGGAAACGCCCACGTCTGCTAAAGCAAACAACCTTCACGCAGCGCCTCAGCCCGGGCGCATCACTGCGTCGATCAGGATTCGCCAAACAACTAAACAAACTAAATAACTAAGGTCCGGTACCTTTTCAGAACAGGTCCAGCCAGGGCACGGTGATGCTCTGGTCGGTGCTGCCGTTGCCGTCCAGGTCGAGATCCAGGCGGGCATTGAGCGCGTCCACAGCCACAAGGCGAACCGCACTGCCGTTGTCGGCAGTGATCTTGAGTTCGCCGGTGTCGGGCCCCGTGGCCAGGATGTTGTCACCGTCGGACTCCAGGGGCGTCAGCGTCTCGATCATGAAGCGGCCCGCGATCAGCGTCGTGTAGAGCTCGCCGTTGACGGTGCGCGTCAGGCGTGGCGGGCTGGAGAAAGAGTTGCTGTTCGAGGACACGGACACCGCGTTGAACGCCCGTGGCCCGGTGCCACCCGTCAGCTGAACGGCTGGCGACGTACCGCCGTACGCAATGATGTTGGGGTCAGGCCGGTCGTAGGTTCCGGCGAACTCGCCGGTGGTCCCGTTGAAGTCGTTGAACACGCCATCGAAGCCCACCGTGAAGAATCCGCCGAAGCCGGTGTAACTGGTCACCGCAGTGTCCAGAACGCCATTGACGACCATCGCGCCGATGGGGAACTGGCCCGGCGGGGTTTGCTGGAGGCAGGACGTGTAGGCGCCGGAGAACTGGTCGCCGACCGTGAACTCCCCCAACACGGCGAGCTGGCCCGTCACGAAGGCCGGGCCGGTGGATGCCAGGCAGAGTGCCTCCACCGGGCCGAAGGGACCGGGCACGGTGATTGAAGGTGAAAAAAGCGCGTTGTAGAACGCGCCGTCGGAGCCGAACTGCGCACCGGCATCCCGCACGGCCATGCCGAGCTGCGTGGTCGCGGCCAGGGCCTCGCGGACGACAGCCGTCGCGTTCCCGGCAGTCACGCCCGGCGCGACGTCGCCACCAAGCTCGGCCCAGGTGGTGGACTGCACCTCGTCCACGCTGCCGTTGCCGTCCAGGTCGAGCTCAAGGTCGACGGCGGACTGGCTCTGGATCACGACGCGGATGGTGGCGCCGTTGGCACCGGTGATCAGGATTTCGCCAGTCTCCGGCGCGTCACCGACCGGCCCCTGAACGGGCGTCGTGGTTCCGTAATCCACCTTGCCGGCGAGCAGGCGACTGGCCAGTGTGCCCACCGCGGTGATCAGGTCGCGGAAGGGCACGATGGTCGGGGTGAATTCCACCGACTCGTCGAAGTTGGTGAGCGTGAAGGTATCGCCGCCGTAAACGACTTCCAGACTGTCACCCCTGAGGCGGGTGCTGACCTCCGGGTAGGCAAGGCTGTCCAGGGTCAGCTCGAAGGCACCGTCGGCGCTGGTGGTCTCGCCGTTCTCCGTGACGACGAGGTTCGTGAGATCGACATCGGCGCGGATCAGGGAGGCCACGGACAGGGGATCCTGCAATGTGCGGATCACCAGCACGAGGCGACCGTCGGTGACGGCGCCGTCGCCGTCGTCGCAGTCGTTGAAGACGGCGGTGATGCGGTCGCCCACGCTGAGCGTCTCGGGATCGGCGACATTACCGGACAGCGTGATGAAGCCGCCCACCAGGCACGGCTCTTCCACCGGACCCACACTCGCGAGCGGGCCGACGCCCAGGGCCTGCCTGCGGAGCTTCGGCAGCAATGGCAGGTAGCGGCCCACGGCAAGCGCGCCGGCACCCGCCGCAACGTCCGCGGGACTGGCGGTGATTTCGCCACCCCCCGCGTCTGCCAGGTCGAGGGTGGATGCCACGGTCTGTACCACCGCGCCAGCCACGTCCCCGGCGTTGCCGGACGTGATTTCGAGGTAGTCAACCGACGACGAGCTGCCGCCGCCCCCGCCGCCTCCGCAAGCCGAGAGGATGACGGCGGCCAAGCCGGCTGCACAGCGGGCGGTTAGCTTCTGATGGTGGGACACGCTCATACCTCAATAGTGATGACACCCTCCTGGAGGGTGTCCGGACAGACTACAGACTGCGCGGCCGACAGGGCGCCTGGTCATCGTGGGATATACCTAATCCGGGTCCGCCAGCTGTTAGGCGCAACCCCCCGGCGCTGGCACAATCAGCAGTCCCGAATAACCAAATAACTAAGGTCCGGTACCTTTTTGGAACACACGCCCGTCATGCAGCAGTACCTCCGCATCAAGGCGGAGCACCCGGAGCTGCTGCTGTTCTACCGGATGGGGGATTTCTACGAACTGTTCTATGACGACGCGCGCAAGGCGGCGAAGCTGCTCGACATAACGCTGACGGCCCGGGGCAAGTCGGCCGGCGAAAGCATCCCGATGGCCGGCGTGCCCTATCACGCGGCCGAGGGCTACCTCGCCAAACTGGTGCGCGCCGGCGAGTCGGTGGCACTGTGCGAACAGATCGGCGACCCGGCCACCTCGAAGGGCCCGGTGGACCGCCAGGTGGTGCGCGTCATCACCCCGGGCACGCTGACCGACGACGCGCTGCTCGACGCGCGGCGCGACAACCTCGTCGCCGCCGTCTGCCGCGGACCCGGCGGCTTCGGTCTCGCCTGGCTCGACCTCTCCGCCGGCCGCTTCTGTCTCACCGAAATCGCCGGGACGAGCGACCTCGACGCGGAACTGGCGCGGCTGGGCGTGGCCGAACTGCTGGTCGAGGAAAGCCTGCAACTCGATAGCCTCGACACCGACCGGAACAGCCGAATCGCCCGCCACCCGATGCCGCCCTGGCACTTCGACGCCGAAACCGCCACGCGCCTGCTGTGCACACAATTCGGCACACGCGACCTGGCCGGCTTCGGCTGCGCGGATCTTACCGACGGCCTGCGCGCCGCAGGCTGCCTGCTGCAATACGTGCGCGACACCCAGCGCAACGCCCTGCCCCATGTGCGCAGCATCGTCGCCGAACGGCACTCCGACGCGCTGCAGGTAGACGCCGCCAGCCGCCGCAATCTCGAACTCGAATCCAGCTTAAGTGGCGACTCATCCGCCAGCCTCGCCGCCGTGCTCGACCACTGCGGCACGACGATGGGCAGCCGCCTGCTCCGGCGCTGGCTCAACCGGCCGCTGCGCGACCAGAACGTTTTGCGCCTGCGCTACCAGGCAATCGACAGCCTGCGCGGCACGAGCGACGACGCGCTGCGCAGCGTGCTCCGCGATATCGGCGACCTCGAACGCATCTTGTCGCGCATCGCACTCGGCTCGGCGCGCCCGCGCGATCTCGCCCAGTTGCGCACCGCCACCGGCCTGGTGCCGGAGATCGACCAGCACCTGGCAGCATTAGATTCCCCGCTGCTGCACGACCTTCGCGGCCGGCTCGGCGATCACGGCGCCACGCACGCGTTGCTGGCGCGTGCGCTGATCGAACAACCGCCGCAGCTGATCCGCGACGGCGGCGTGCTGGCCAGCGGTTACGACGCCGCACTCGACGAATTGCGTGACATCAGCGAGAACGCCGACCGCTACCTCACGGATCTCGAAGCGCGGGAACGGGCGCGCACCGGCCTGCCGTCGCTAAAAGTCGGCTACAACCGCGTGCACGGCTACTACATTGAACTCTCCCGCGGCCAGGCGGCGCAGGCCCCGGACGACTACCAGCGGCGCCAGACGCTGAAGGGCGCCGAGCGCTACATCACGCCCGAGCTGAAGGACTTCGAAGGCAAGGTGCTGTCGGCGCGCGACCGTTCACTGGCGCGCGAGAAAGAACTCTACGGCGAACTGCTGACGACACTCGGCAACAGCCTGCCGGAACTGCGCGAACTCGCCGCGGCAATCGCCGAGCTGGATGTGCTGGCAACGCTGGCCGAGCGCTCGCGCACCCTCAACTATTGCCGGCCGGAGTTGAGCGATGAACCCGGCCTGCGCATTCGTGGCGGCCGGCACCCGGTCGTCGAGCAACTGCTGAAAGCCCCCTTCGTCGCCAACGATCTCGAACTGCACGACG
>JAQBGF010000068.1:0-36236 GCA_032122615.1 Gammaproteobacteria bacterium
GTCGCGTGGCTAATTGAGCGTGATCTTCAGTTCCATGGGCTGGTCACTAACGGTGAAGACTGCGTCCCTGAACTTCGGCGCGCTCCACTTCGCCGGCGCGTCGTTGGACGAACCCGTAGGCTCGGTCGGCATGCCGATGAAGTTGGTGTCGAGCTTACGGTTGCCGTTGATGTCCTGAAGCACCGACAGTGCGTAGCTCCCGGGTGGCAGGAGCATCTCGAAGGTCACGGTGCCGTCGTGGACATTGCCGGCAACCGGCACTTCTTTACTGGCGACGGTGGTGGCGCCGAGCCAGGTCTCCAGGCTGCTGTAGGCGCCGGCCAGCAGTGTGCCGCCCGGCTTCACGACGTTACTCACGACCACCCGCACGGGCGTTTCACCTGCAGCCGCGCCAGCTGCGGAAAGAATCGACAGCAGCGCGGGCACCAGCAGGGAAGAAGGGAAGTAGCGCATCGGGCTAACCTCGGTGAATGGGGCGTAGTGTACTCGCACGCCATCCCGGGGTAACACCTGCCTTCCGGGCAACCAGGGATGCAGGCGAGCCTCCGGCCGAAGCGTTCTGTGAGCCGAAAACCGGAACCTCGGAAATCCACGATAGTCAGCGGCACCAGGTCCGGAAAATCATAAAAAATATGGCTGTAGAAGCTTCGGTGAGGCGCATAAGCCTGGCGCCATCCATGGCTCGGTCTACCCGGAGTAAAGTGCCTGCATGGTTACGGTGGCATTGGATGCAATGGGCGGGGATTTCGCGCCGGCGGAACCGGTGGCGGGCGCGGCCATGGCCAGCATGGATGAACGCGGGCCCCACCTCCTCCTGGTCGGGGATGTGGGGCGGATCCAGGCGGAGCTGAAGAAGCACGAGCACACACCCGGGAGGTTCAGCTTTGAGGCGGCACAGGAGGCGGTGCCCATGGACGCGACGCCGCGCGAGGCGCTGGACAGACTCCCGGACGCGTCGATCAGCGTGGCCGCCCGCGCGGTGTGCGCGGGCAAGGCGGACGCGCTGGTCAGCGCGGGGAACACGGGCGCGTTGATCCTGTCCTGCAGCACCATCTGGAACCGGCTGGAAGGCGTACGGCGCTGCGCGTTGGCGGCCGTGTTTCCCACGGAACGTCGCCGCGGCGAGAATCAGGATCCATTTTCACTGATCCTGGATGTGGGTGCCACGCTGGAGGCCAGTGCCCAGGATCTGGTGGCGTTTGCTGTTATGGGCAGCGCTTATGCCGCGCGCATATCAAGAAACCCGCAGCCACTGGTGGCCCTGTTGTCCAGCGGGAGCGAGCCCGGGAAGGGACGGCCGGAGATCGTTGCAGCCCACCAGTTGCTGAAACTTAACCGGGCCATAACGTTCATTGGTAACGTGGAGGGCGTGGATTTGCCACACGGCAGGGCGGACGTGATTGTGACCGACGGGTTCACGGGCAATGTGGTGCTCAAGATGCTGGAGGGCGTGAGTGAAACGGTAATGAACATTGGCAGGTACGCCTACCGGTCCAGCATCTTCTGGCGCGCGGGGTTGATGTTCCTGGGCAGTGGTATCCGACAGTTGCGCCAGCTGACGGACTGGCAGGAGTACGGCGGGGCACCCGTCCTGGGTTTTGACCACGTGTGCATCAAGGCCCACGGCCGCAGTGGCAGGCGTGCAATCGCCAACGCCATACGCGTGGCCAACAAGGCGGTGCGGACGGAAGTGGTCGCCGCCATGCGGGAGGGGCTGGCCAGGGCGCACGAGCTGGATTCTCCGGACCAGTCTCCCGCGCGCGAGGCCTGACCCAATTTTTTTTTCATTCGCAATAGAATCTCAACCTTTCACCAAATCGATGGAGGATAGTCATGACAATTCGTGTGGGCATCAACGGCTTTGGACGCATCGGACGGATGGTGCTTCGCGCCGCAGCGAGGGACTTTCCCGATGTCCAGGTGGTCGGCATCAACGACCTGCTCGAGCCGGATTACCTGGCCTATATGCTCGCCTACGATTCTGTGCACGGCCGCTTCAAGGGCACAATAACGATCGACGGTGGCACGATGGTGGTCAACGGCAAGAAGATTCGCCTGACCGCGGTCAAGGATCCCGCCGAGCTCAAGTGGGCTGACGTCGGCGCCGACATCGTCGTCGAATCCACCGGCCTGTTCCTCACCAGGGAGACCGCGCAGAAGCACCTGGCAGCGGGGGCGAAGAAGGTAATCCTGTCGGCGCCGTCCAAGGACGACACCCCCATGTTCGTCTACGGCGTGAACGACAAGACCTACGCCGGGCAGACCATCATCTCCTGCGCGTCGTGCACGACCAACTGCCTGGCGCCGGTGGCCAAAGTGCTGAACGACACCTGGGGCATCAAGCGCGGCCTCATGACCACGGTGCATGCGGCCACGGCCACCCAGAAGACCGTCGACGGCCCGTCGAACAAGGACTGGCGCGGTGGCCGCGGCATCCTCGAGAACATCATCCCGTCCTCAACCGGCGCCGCGAAAGCGGTCGGCAAGGTGATCCCCGAGCTCAACAAGAAGCTCACCGGCATGGCCTTTCGCGTTCCGACGTCGGACGTCTCCGTGGTTGACCTCACCGTGGAGCTCAACAAGGAAGCCACCTACGAGGAGATCTGCGCGGCGATGAAGGCCGCGTCGGAGGGCGCCATGAAGGGCGTTCTCGGTTTCACCCGTGACAAGGTGGTCGCCACCGACTTCCGCGGCGAGAGCTGCACGTCGGTGTTCGACGCGGACGCGGGGATCGCCCTGGACAGCACTTTCGTCAAGGTCGTGGCCTGGTACGACAACGAATGGGGCTACTCCTGCAAGGTTCTCGAGATGGCGCGCGCCATCAGCAAGTGAAGCCTGAACCTGACGGGGCACAAGATGAACATCCTTAAAATGGCCGATCTCGAGCTCGCCGGCAAGCGCGTCTTCATTCGGGCCGACCTCAATGTGCCCCAGGACGACGCCGGCAACATCACGGAGGACACGCGCATCCGTGCTTCCGTGCCCGGCATCAGGCTGGCGCTCGACAAGGGCGCCGCCGTCATGGTGACCTCCCACCTCGGCCGGCCGAAGGAGGGTGAGTTCAAGCCGGAGGACACGCTGGCGCCGGTCGCACGGCGCTTGTCCGAGCTGCTTGAACAACCGGTGCGGCTGGTGCAGAACTGGGTCGACGGGGACTTTAAGGTCAAGCCTGGTGAAGTCGTGATGCTGGAGAACTGCCGCATCAACAAGGGTGAGAAGAAGAACTCCGACGAGCTGGCGCAGAAGATGGCCAGGCTGTGCGACGTTTTCGTGATGGATGCCTTCGCGACGTCGCACCGGGCCGAGGCGACCACGCAGGGGATCGCCAGGTTCGCGCCGGTGGCCTGCGCGGGACCGCTCCTCGCCCGGGAAATCGATGCGCTGTCGAATGCGCTGGCCAAACCGAAACGGCCGCTGGTTGCGATCGTTGCCGGCTCGAAGGTGTCGACCAAGCTCACGGTCCTGAAGAACCTCTCGGCGAAGGTCGACCAGCTCGTCGTCGGCGGGGGCATTGCCAATACCTTCCTGGCAGCGCAGGGCCGGAACATCGGGAAGTCCCTGGCGGAGGCAGACCTGCTGGATGAGGCGAGGGCAGTGATCGAGGCCTGCCGCGCGCGCGGCGGCGATGTGCCGCTGCCTGTCGACGTGGTCTGCGCGAAGGAGCTTTCTCCGACCGCCGTCGCCACCCTCAAGACGCTGGATCAGGTGGCGGACGACGACCTGATCCTCGACATCGGGCCGCAGTCGGCGCAGAAGCTGGCCGACATCATCGGCCGTGCCGGGACAGTCGTGTGGAACGGCCCCGTGGGCGTCTTCGAGTACGACCAGTTCGCCACGGGAACGGAAACCGTGGCCCGCGCCATCGCCTCCTCGCCGGCATTCTCGCTCGCGGGCGGGGGTGACACGCTGGCCGCGATCGCCAAGTACGGCATCGGCCCGAAGATCGGCTACATCTCGACCGCCGGCGGGGCCTTCCTCGAATTTCTGGAGGGCAAGACGCTCCCCGCCGTGGCGATCCTGGAGGAGAGGGCGGAGCGAGGCTGAGCGGGCACCGCCGGGCATGAGAAGTCTGGCGATGGTCGCGAGCAGATGAATCAGCAGGATGTGGGCATTGCGCACCCTGGCATTCGGGCCATACGGAATGCACTGTGCGTGTTATGTAAAACGCAGCGACATCGCCTGCCTGGGTGCTTGACAGCCGCATTAAATTGGCGGAAAAACGGATTGTCGATCCCGCCGACCGGATGGGCTTCAGGGCGAAGCCTCAATTAGGTCGGATTCCATACCCTCACTCGCAGGGCGTTGCGACACTCAAGGACGGCTGCAGGCGCTGATTTGGCGCGGGCGATGTTTGCGCGCCGTGCCGAAAGACTGGGTTTGGATTGATAACAATAAGTATTAACCGGGGAATACGATGAATAAGTCACGTCTGATCGGCGCGCTCTGCGCCGTTATGTTGTCCTTAATAAGTGCGTCGGCCAATGCGTCACTGGTCTTTTTAATAAATACGTATACGACTGATGAAGTGTCATTCTCTATTAGCGGAACATTTGACGCGGATACTATCGGTATTTTTCCGGGCTATCTGGCGGTCAAGAATGACTGGTCAAACAATATCGGTGTTCACACGGAATGGTTTAGTGGGACCCCGGCAATAACCGTTAACTCGATCTTGATTGGAGGCTTGCCGCCGAGTCTGACGCAAGCCCAGGATAACTCGAGCAATGCCTGGAATGACGACGTTTTCTTCATTAATGCCGTTAACAATACTGTGCCTTTTACAGCGGGTACAACTGTGTCAGGGTCAATCACCTTGTCTGGAGTTGGCTTGTTCAATCCTGCGGATCTGGCCACCCTTGAACTCGTATCAGGTTTGAATTTCACCAGTCCCTCAGACGGCAATGACGATTGGGCACGCCTTGAGGCTAGCGCACAATCTGTAATTCCGTTGCCGGCCGCCGTCTGGCTCTTTGGCTCCGCCCTCGGCGTGATGGGTGTGATGCGCAGGAAGATCAGCTGCTAACTTCTACTCACGGACTGCACCATGGAACCCGCTTCGGCGGGTCTTCAAGCTCGACCTGGACAGTGGCGAAGGCTCCGGCGGGCAGGGTGCCCGGTAACGCCGGGGAGGTGCGAGCCTGCGGAAAGTGCAGAACTCGTGTTATTCGGCAGACTTGTTTATTTTGCTGCGTTGACACAAGCGCGACGGTTTCCCGCGTCGCCGATGCCGTGAACCGGTGGCATCGGCCGGGGGCGACGGTGCGTCCCTGCTCACCAGTTTCGAGGTCCCGTACCCCCGCGCTGCGGAGCGCCGTTAACATAAGCCAAACAGCCATTTAGCATCACCGGCAGCCCTTGGCCGTAATCGTTGACAGCGCTTTCATGGTGGGGTAAAAAGGACTTACTGAAAATTAAATAATCAACTTCAGAAGTAATAAGACGCCCAATTTTTAGAACTAATAAAACGCCTACTTTTAAGGGGAACCTTTAATGACTAGAAAATATTCACGTTTACTACTGGGAGTCGCAGCGACGATGCTGCTCGCTTCCACGGCCTCGGCAAACCTGCTCGTCAACCCGGGCTTTGAAAACCCAGCGACAGGCGGCGCTCCGCCTGAGTATTTCGGTGCAACCGGCTGGGCGGACTTCGGTGGTACCACGTACACCATTTCTGCCGGACCAATCGGACCGGCTGGCGCGCATACCGGTGACCAGGTCCTGAAGGTCTTCGGTTTCGGCGGCGTGTACCAGCAGTTCGCGGCTTCCGCGGGGCAGACCTGGGACGGTGGCGCCTGGGCGTTGAACGATTCGTTCGACCTGATGGGCGGCGGCCAGGTTGCCGCAGTCAATATCGAGTGGATTGCAGCCGATGGCATCACCTCTCTTGGTGCCGTACTCGGGCCCACAATTACCGCAGCGACACCAGCCGATATCTGGAACTTCCTGACGGTTAGCGGTGTGGCTATTGCGGGCACGTCATTTGCACGGCTCGTGCTGATCACCGGCGACTTCCTGCCGGGCGGACAGGCGGGCGCACCCCGTTTTGACGATGCGTTCATGCTGGAACGCGTTGCTATTCCGGTGCCCGCTGCAGTCTGGCTCTTCGGTTCTGCGCTAGGGATGCTCGGCTGGATCCGTCGCAAGGCGATCTGATCAAGTCGGCTACAAGTAAAGGTAATAATCGAGGCCCCGCTTGCGGGGCCTCTTTTTTTTGCCAACGGCAATATCGGTGCGGGACGTTCGGCCCGTTCTCGCCGCTGACGGGACGGTTGCTTGAGTCAGACCGCAGACCCGTCAATTGTGGGCAGTCCTAAAGACCTGTTCACTACGCGCCGGCGAGCCAGAATCCTGGCGGCCGGATTGGGAGAGTAATTGAGCTCCGCGATGGCCAGAGCGACCCTTTCTTGTGTCGCGGCACGTACATTCGGATCCAGGTTAATCACACGGGACACGGTCTTTATGGATACCCCGGCGAGGTCTGCTACGTTGTTGATGGTGGCCTTTTTCATGCGTGGATTGATGCTCCAGAATAATTCAGTCGGGGCGCAAAACATTCTCCGCGCTCCATTCATTTTTCACGTTCAAGTTCCGCACAAGTGACTTTCATGGCCTGACGACGCCTGCCGAACGACAGCTGTGGTCTGCGTTCAGGATGGTCTCGAATCTTGTTGATTCGATCATCGGCGTGTACTCGAATCCCAAGCGCGATCCGCGCCGTATGTCGTTTTGATCGAGCGGAGCTAAGCCGACAGCGCCGCCGCTCGGATTGCATCGATCGCTGCCATCGATTTGATCGGATCGTCATCGGCCAGAACAAAAGGTGCGCCGTCGCGCAGCGCCGCAACGACAGCCTCCAACTGGGCCGCGAACGTCGCCGGTCCATCGACGGTTTCATTGCGCACCACGCCCTCGATCCGGGTCTCAAGCAGATGTCCCATTTGCGGGGCCAGAGGGTTCATCACACTCATCTGGCCGAAAGTGCCCTCGACGGTGACGAACGCCTTGAAGCTGTCCCCATCCATGCCGCACGAAATGCGCGCCGGCAAACCGCTTGGAAAACGCAACTCGGCTTGCGTCTCCGCATCGACCCCGGCGACGAACCGCATGCGTGCCGACGAAACAACGGGCTCTTCCCCCGTCACGACGCGCGCCCACTGCAATGGATAACATCCCAGATCCATCAACGCTCCGCCGCCGAGTTCCGCGTGCCAGCGAAACTCCGCAGGCGCGTTTTCGATTGGAACATAAAACGCCGCATCGATGGCTTTGAGCGCTCCGAGTTGGCCGCCGCCCACGATGTCGACGATGCGCTGCCACAGCGCGTGATGGCGATAATGAAACGCCTCGAATACGCGCCGCCCCGCAAGTCCCGCTGCCGCTACCATCTCAGCCGCCTGCGCGGCGTTCATGGCGAACGGCTTCTCGACCAGGACATGCTTTCCCGCACGCAACGCCGCGATCGCATGCTCTGCATGAAACGCCGGCGGAGTGGCGATGTAAACGAGATCGATGTCCGGATCGACCATCAACGCAGAATAAGTTTCGTGCACATGGGGAACGCCGTGCGCCGTGGCAAATCCGCGGGCCCGCACCGGGTCGCGAGCGGCAATGGCGGCCACATGTGCCCGCGGGTTCTCCTGCGCAGGCGCGATCATTGCATAGACAGCAACCCGGGCAGCGCCGATGATGCCGATGTTGAGTGCGTGGTGTGTGGTCATGAACGCAGGCCGCACGTGTGACACTGATTAACTCAGCGCACGAAGCGAATGCTGTCCAGGTAAACGGTAACGGGTGTGCGCCGGCCCGTTATCGTCACCACGAAGCCGGTCTTGATGCTCGACAGGTCGATCTTTTTCAGTGGCACGCGGTAGCGCTGCCATTCCTGCTTCAAAACGATACCGTCGACGCTTGTGATGCCGGAATCCGGGTACGCCGTGTCCTTGCCCAGCAGTCCAACGCCAAATTTCACTTGCTCACCGCCGTATTCGCCGCGAGCCCAGAGTTCCAGCTGAGTAGCACCCCGGAGGTCAAACCCGCCGTCCTGTTTGCCCCAGTTGTTCGCGGGGTGTTGCCAGGCGACGCCGACCCAGCCGAACTCACCGGTGTAGCGCAGCCTGATGCAGGCCTTGCCCGCCTGCGGGTTCCCGTCATGGTCCCCGTCCAGCGTCAGGGACTCAATGGACCCCATCCAGCCGGATGGCGCCCAGGGCATGCCCTCGAAATCGTCATCGTAGACAGAAACCGGAAATTGCGTGCGCACCTCGCCTTTGACCAGCAGCGGCACGTTGGCCGTCGCGGCATTGCCAGCCTCATCGTAGGCGTAGAGGAACAGCCGGTAAGCGCCCGGCTCTTTCGGCATGCGAACTCGTGCGCCGTCGATGCCACCTTTGAGAATGGCGCCCTCAATGTCGGGCAGCATGGGCCGGAAATCACCACCCGTTGCATACTCGTTCGATTCCGCACGCAGTGCCCAGTGAACGCGGATTGGCCTGCCCTCGGGATCGGCAATGTCTGCGGCCACCCGCAGCTCGGCACCCGGATCCACCTCTGCGTCACCGTCGATCACCAGGGGCGTCACGGTGGGTGCGAGATTCGCCGGTGGGGCGCCCGACCAGAGCTCAGTCATGGCATCGACTGTCCCGAGCCGAGAGCCGTCTTCAAGGAACATGCCGAACCACGTCGCCGTGGCTTCCATCTTGAAGCCCCAGGTGAAGGCGTAGGAGCCTAAAGCGAGCCCTGGTGCGCCGGAAACGGCGCCCTCGTAAGCGCGACGGTAGGAGGCCGACTTTTCAGTGCTGGTCTGCTCCACGGGTGCGCCCCAGGTGGTCTTCCCGGTTTCCCAGGCGCCTGCCTGGGCGAATTCGGTAAGCACGTAGGGCTTGGTTCCGCCGGCCTTGCGGTAGCGCTCGGGCAGAGACGGCGCGCCACCGTAAGCATTGATGCCGTGTATATCAACGGCCGGGCAGAGCTTTTCCACGCTCGCAACGCGACCGCCGCCGATCTCGGCCGTCACGGTCATGGTCGGGTGCGCCGGGTCAAGCTGCTTGACCATCGCGGCCACATCGTTCACCGCCGACCAGATTGCCGGACTGTCGCCGGCCTCGTAGCCCTCCATCTCGTTGCCGATGCCCCAGAGAAGTACCGCCGGATGATCCTTGTAACGGAGTACGGCCTGGCGGGCGCGCTCGAACTGCTCGCGAACCTGGGTCTTGTCGCTGTAATCGAAGCCATGGCGTTCGTGGCCCAGCCAGATGCCCACGGTCACGCTCAAGCCGAGTGCGTGCGCCTCGTCCAGCAACGCGCCGATGTCGTCCGCTCCCCAGGTGCGAACAGAATTGGCCCCGGCGGCCGCCAGCTGTTTCAGGGAGCCTTTGCCGCCGGCACCACGAATCAAGTACGGCTCACCGCCGCGCAACAGCTGCCAGCCTTGCGCTGACTGTCGCAGTTCAACCGGGATCGGCTCAGCGGACGCCGGGGAGGGCGCCAGCGCCAGGCTGGCGCCCAGCACCAGGAGTGCTATCGCGGTCCTGGTGATTGCGCGCGGGTGCCAGATACGCTCCCATGACGGATCGCCGGGTATTTTCAAAACGTGGCTACAAATACCAGCCCGTCGGTGTAAAGCGGTGGGGTTGCCGGCCGGTAGGCGTAACCCCACGTACCGAGGAGCGACAGCACCTCGATGCTCGGCCCGGGAACGAGCGGCGCAAGACCGTAGCCGTCGGGCCGGTATAAAAAGTCGGCAGTCAGCTCATTGAGTGTTGCTGGAAAAGCCACCTCGCCGCAGCATTCAAAGAAGGTGAACGACCCGAAAAAATTATCCAGCACCGAGCGGTAGGCCTTCAGGGCCTGATCCTGCACGATCGGATCACCGCTCGCGGTGAACAGTTCATGCAATGCCCGCGCCGTGTACCACTGATTCTCGCCATTGGGACGTCTTGCGAGCGCCGTGGCCCACAGATAGAAGCGTGCTTTCGCGCCAGTGGGCCCGACCGGGATACCGTTGTTCAGGTCGAACTTGTTCTCCGCGTCAGGATCGTTGACATCAAACTCCGTGATACCGACGTTCACGAAGGGGTTCTCGGGGTCGTCCAATATACACGGCTCGCCGTTGATGCCTACCTCTGCGCAAGCGAGATTAAGCAGCGTGTCGGTCGGCAGTATGATCTCGTTGATCACGGTCCCGTCACCGCTGTCAGGCCCTCCGCAGCCGGTCACGACGGCGGCAACCAGACTGCACAACACTATTGCCAGAACATTGCGGCCTGCCCGGCCAGCGGCTTTTGGATATTTGTTTCTCATTGGCGTGATTCTCCGGCGTCGTTCGTTCAGGCGCTAGAACGCGAACGTAAAATAAAGGTCAGTCAGGAACTGATAGTCATTCGCGCCGTCCAGGTAGTCACCGCCTGGCGAATTCTCATCAAGCGTCCGGAACACCCCCCTGATACCGACCCTCGTGGAAACGAGTTCATTGCCACGGTTATCAAGAAGGATCGAATAATCCAGTTTGTACTGTTCAGGGAAGGTGAAGTTGAACTGGCGCTGAAAATCGTAAGGACCCCAGGCGTCCTTCTTGAAATAGCCGGAAATGATGTGCTTGTTGCGCAGAACGACTTTGGTCTCGGCTTCGTAGAACTTGCGCGTTCCGCCTGTCGGATCTCCGGTCGACTGCTGGTAACCCGCACTCAGGTTCAGGATATATCTGGCATTGACACTGGGGTTGAATACCATCCTGCTCGAAACGCTCCACACTTGTTCCTCGGGCAGTCCCGTACCAAACGGGGCGTTTTCTCCCGTTACATCGAAGAAAAACTGATAGGAGTCAGTGGCGGTTGGATAGTCCGTGTAATTGGCGCCGATGTTGAAGGCAAAGCGGGCATCCTCCCGCCAGTCGTTATCCCATTGATAGAAGGGCGTGGCACCGGTCGGATCCCAGGTAATCATGAGCTCCGCGGCCTTGGCTTCCCGGTTGGCGAGAACTGCAAAAGGGTCGGCGTCCCGGTTTCGCGGGGTCACGCCCGGAAACAAAATGGATCCGCCGGGGTCGATTTCTGTTGGAATAAAGGGATTCGCATCCACGAGATTCTTGCGATAGAGGGCGCGCGGAAAGATCATGAGGTTGCCGAAGTTCATCATGACGCCCGCTTCATACTCTTCCTTGTTGCCGAACTCGGCATAGGGCAGCTGTGTACCAAATTCCACGAGCGTCGCGCCGCCATCGGCCACCAGCCCGGCGTACTGGCCGGCCACATACGCCTGCGTGCCAAGAAGATCGAAAGTCAGTTTCGCCTTTATCCCAAGCGTGTCCTTGAAGTCTATTGTGTCAAGAATGATGTTGTCTCCCGACACACGCACGTATTGGTCATCTGCCTTTTCAGTGGATGCCATGATTCCGCCGAGCTCCAGGATGATCTTGTCGGAGAGATTCGTCTTGCCGTAAAGCGTGGTCTGGCGCGTTTGTACTTCGGTCGCCGCTGTGGCCTGGGCTCCCTGATCCTGTCTGGCAACGTCCTCGGCGTGCATGAACGTATAGTCCACCCGTCCGAGAGTGGAGCGGTACTTCAGTACGGCCTTCGGGTTTGCGCCCCAGTAGACTTCCGGCCCCATGATCACTTTCAGTCCATCGAGCTGTCCCTTCCCGGCAAACTCGACGCCTTCGGGGGCTTTCGCATTCCAGATGTCCTCGCCGGTATATTCGCTGGTCAGGTCTGTTGTCTCTCGCACGAGGCCAAAGAAGTCACCTTCATACTTCCAGTGGTAGCGAGGCACGTGGTAGAAGGCCGTGAAGTCGAGGGCGTCCCCCTTGTAGGTCGCTTCGAAGTCATAAATCTCGACTCTTTCACGATCGTTGAAAGTGGTTGTAGTCACTAAATTGACGCCATCATCACCAGTGGTACCCGGGGGGAGAGCAACCGCTACAGGCAGTCCTCTCTGGCCGTATTGAAATTCGATTGGCCGCGTGTCGGCGACGTTCCCCAGGATGTTGACCGTGAATTGCCCTTCAATTCGTTCAGTGGGCTGGAAGGCAAAATCGAGGAACACCATTTCGCCGTCTGAGAACTCAGTGCCGTTCTCGCCCCGCTCGTCGATGTCCTGTTCATTTCCTCTCAGGACGAACTGGCCCATGAGTCGGCCGCCCGTGAAGCTCAGGGACTGGCGCTTTTCCTTGCTTTCACTCTTGAGCTCGCGAACTTCGCTCTTTAAAGCGAAGTAATCCATGTTGATGTCATTGAACGCCTGGTTGATTGCCTCCTTCTTGTACTGGTAAGGATCCATCTGCCAGATCGCTGACAAGACATCGTAGGCCATCCGGGTTCTGACGGTGTAGACGCCATCGGAGTTTGGCGTTCCGAGAGCGGTGATTCCCCACCACTCTTCATTCATGTTGTTCTGGCCTTCGACGAAGTCCTGCGGGTAACCGCCGTTGGCCCATGACGCGTGCGTGTCATGGATGTCCAGCCTCTCCTCCTGCAGGTACTTCCACCATTCGTCCCGCCACTCGAAGACAAACCCGCCGATCGAGTTGCCTTCCTCGCCATTCCCGTAGCTCTTGTTGTACATCTCCCGCCACTGTTCCTTCAGGATGGTGGCCTGGGCCAGCTGATCTTCTTCAGAGGTCCGCGAGTTATACGCATCGCTGCCGAACTCGAAGAACAGGACGGGAAGATCGAGCTTCTCGTTTACCTCTGACCACAGGCCGGTAAAGCTCTTGCCTCTGTAGGCATTCACGCCCAGTAAATCGATGTCCTTGCAGTATTCGGCAATCAGATCGATGTACTGGAGATCCCCGTTGACGATGGTAAAGGGATGATTCTGGTCGAGAGTCTTGGCTGAGCGGATCACTTCATTGAAAAGGCTGTACAGGTACTTGGCTTTTTCCGCGTTGCGCTCGCCTTCGGGCAGGTTTTCGATTTCAAAGCTTTTCCAGGACAGGCCGTAGTTGCTTTCGTTACCGAAGGCGAACATCAGCACGCCGGGGGTGTTCTTGTACTGTTCGACCAGCTCCAGCATGTCCTTCTTCAGGGTCGTGCGCGTGAGTTCGTCGGAGTAATCGGTAAACGGGATCCACTTGCCGCCAACGTTGTAACCGTAACGACCCATGAGCGGATTGATAACCGTCATGATCCCGTATTCCTGGTAAACATACGTGATCCATTTAGGGGGCATGAAGCTGAAACTGCGGACCGTGTTCACGCCCGCGGCTTTCATCAGGCCAAAGTCGTAATCGAGAACCTTTCTGATGAAATCATCGGATTGACCGTACAAGTTGTAGTTGTAATTCTCGCCCCTCGGCGTGTAGCCCCAGTCGACACCCTTGACGTAGTAGTCCTTGCCATCGACTTTCAGCTTCCAGCCGTTTTCATCCTTGTACGTCGTTACTTTCTCGGCGGCATTGGCCTGACCTAGCAACGAAACAGAAAGAAACAGAATGCTTGCCAGAACTCGGCAGGCATTTTTCGTGCCCCGGAAGAAGATTAAACCCGACATAGCGACCACTCTCTGTTTGCGAAAGCTGATTTATTGGGAAGGCTTCGTAAGCGCACGGTCATGGCAGACGTACCGCAGTTAGTCCGGGCCGCATGTTCTTAAGCTGAAAAACCCTGACGTAATCAACCAGCATCGTCTGCGGAAATGCCTCGCCGCCGTCAGGCGGCCGGTCGCCGCTACCGAGCGTTCCACCCATGGCCACATTGAATATCAGGAAGAACTCTTTGAGGAATTCGTCCATCGTCGAGGGATTGATTGCTCGCGTGTAATACGTTTCGCCATCAATTCTCCCGATGATCCTTTCCGCGTTCCAGTCCACTTCCCAGATGTGAAAATCGTCGCCCAGTGAAGCGGGAAATGTCTTGTGTTGGGTATCAAAAACCCAGCCATCCGGAAATGAACATGGCTCTGGCGCTTGTAGCGTTTCTTCGCACCAATGCATGGTGGTGTGGGTTGTTCTTTCGTCCGAATGAAAATTATGCATTTCCAAAACATCCAGTTCACCCGACCATGGCCAACCCACAACGGGGTAATTTGCCCCCAGGCTCCAGAATGCCGGCCAGGCGGCATCGCCCACGGGAGGCTTTATTCGCGCAATGATTTTGCCGAACGTGAAATTGAATTTGCCCAGTGAATTAATCTTGCCGGAAGTGACCGTTCCGTCCCGCACGCCACAGGGCCCCACAGGGCACTGTGCTGTAAGCACCAGGTTGCCATTCTCCACACGCACGTTGTCAGGGGAGTCCGTATATAACTGCCATTCGTTATTGCCCCATCCGTTGTTCTTGGGGCCGTAGCCGGTTTCGATTGTCCAGTTTGTGGATGCAGGCGCCGTACCGCTGTCAAATTCGTCAGCGAATACCAGCACGAAAGTGTCTCCATTCGCTGCCACGTGAGGCGTTTCGGTAACTGAAGCTATCCCGTGGGCGGTGCCGCAAGCCGTCAGGACAACGACCGGGAGCACGACGCCGAGCGCGCGTATCAAACGCATGGAGGCTGTTGAGTGCATGACGTCAGTCTCTTGGCAGCTTGGTTATTGGCGGCGATATTCTTGTTGGTGGAGCCGTGAATATCTTGAGCAGTGCAGTGTTAGTGTAGTTGTCGCTTTAATGACGTGTTTACCGGCTTATTGGTAAACCCTGACCCAGTCAACCAGCATGGTCCGGGGCCATCCTGTCGCGCTCGGGGTGGGTACAGGTCTTCCGCCAATGGCGACATTAAGGATGATGAAGAAGTTCTCGAGAAATTCTTCCATCGTGGCCGGCTGGATAGCCGCGGAATAATAGGTCACGCCATCCACTCTCCAGGTGATCCCACTGGCGTTCCACTCTGCTTCGTAAACATGAAAAGCATTGCCCAGTGACACGCCCAGGTTTGTGCTGCCCGAGACCGTGCGTAAGCCGTTGGTCGATGAACACAGGCCCACTAAGAGCGTTTCATCGCACCAGTGGATCGCGAAGACTGGTTGCTGGTTAGTCGTACCTCCGGAGTCGAACAATTCCACGATGTCTATTTCGCCCGCCTTCGGCCAGCCAGTGATCGGGAACTTCTCGCCCAGCATCCAGAAAGCAGGCCAGGTGCCCAGTCCGACGGGGAGTTTTATGGACGCCTGAATTTTCCCGAACGTGAAGGCAAATCCCTGGCCGGGCTGACTCGGAAGCGTGATGAGCCGTGCAGAAGTGATCGAGCCGTCGCGTTTCCCGCATCCCGGTGGTGGTGCAGGCGAGGGGCATTGCGCCGTATCCAGTCGCGCAGTAATACTCAGGTAGCCGTTGTTCGGGTCGCCCGTATCCGGATAGACAATACTGATATTGCCCGGGTCGTTGGTATACAACTGCCACTCGTCATTGCCCCAGCCAAAAAAACCGCCGTAACCCGTTTCCAGCGTCCAGGTATTGGGATCAGGCGAAGTCCCCGAATCAAATTCATCCTGCCAGACGAGTGTCAGACCGCCCGGAGGCGTGGTTGAAGCTCCGACCACGCTCGCGTCGTCCCAGCGAACGGTGCCGCTACCCAGGGCGGGCGGCGTCAGAACATGGATCAACAATAACTTGGCCGACACCGTGCCCTGTGGGGCCGTGCCCGACACCGTCACCTGGGTCCAGTCCGTGGTCTCGGCTCCGTCTTGTACCGGCAGGTAGATATTTACGCCGTCGTCGATGGGATCAACGAAGTCCTCGAACGCAGGACCGAGCTGATTGCCGGTGCCATCGGGTCCGTCCCAGAAGGTCAGTTGCACGATACCGAGGTTGTTCAGGGGATCGCCCGTCCAGTTCATGGCCCACACGGAGGCCACATAGGGTGTGCCGGGCACAGCGGGAACCGTCTGGAAGGCACCGCTGTCAATGCCGTACTGCTTGAGGGACTGGGTCCCCGGCTCGTCGTGTGACACCGGTCCAAAGCCGGGGCCGGCCGTGTTGTTCGTGAAGTTACCGGCATTGAAGCACTGCCAGCCGGTCGAACAGTACAAATCACCGGCCGACGCGTCGGGCGCCTCAAAACCGCGGTTGGTCAATAATTCTTCAGCTGAAGGTGGTTGTTCCGGTGCAGGCCCGGTCAGGGTCGCGTCGTCCCAGCGAACGGTGCCGCTACCCAGGGCGGGCGGCGTCAGAACATGGATCAACAATAACTTGGCCGACACCGTGCCCTGTGGGGCCGTGCCCGACACCGTCACCTGGGTCCAGTCGGTGACCTCGGCCCCGTCTTGCACCGGCAGGTAGATATTTACGCCGTCGTCGATGGAATCAACGAAGTCCTCGAACGCAGCACCGAGCTGGTTTCCGGTGCCATCGGGCCCGTCCCAGAAGGTCAGTTGGACGATACCGAGGTTGTTCAGGGCATCGCCCGACCAGTTCATGGCCCACACGGAGGCCACATAGGTCGCGCCGGGCACAGCCTCGACCGTCTGGAAGGCGCCACTGTCGATGCCATATTGCTTCAGCGACTGGGTGCCCGGCTCGTGCGACACCGGCCCGGAGCTAGGACCGTCCGTGCTGTTCGTGAAGTTGCCGGCATTGAAGCACTGCCAGCCGGTCGAACAGTACAGGTCAGCGGCCGAGGCGTCGGGGGACTCGAAACCGCCGTTGGTCAGCAGGTCTACGGTGCCGCTACCCGGGAACGCAGGGTAGCCGGGGAAGGGCCAGCTGAACGTGTTTGAACCCCCTAATGACTTGTAAGTCTCGTAAAAGTTGTCCAGGGCAGTTTCCGAATCGATAGCCGGATTGCTCGTTACCATGCCAATGACGTTGTCTACTTCCGCATCACTGGCGGTTTGGAAATCCAGCGTCAGGCCTGCTGCCAGTGTCCGCGTGTCGTCGCTGATCGTGATGCCATTCAGGTAGTTGCCGTCCGCATCAACGCTTTGCAGGAAACGCATTACTTTGGTCGCAGCATTAGGCGTCGCGGCTGTTCCCGGGTCGGCGCTGCCGGTCAGTTCAACAGGCGTGATAAGAGGAGCTCCCGGCACGGTGCCCAGTTCAATGCCGCCGACGGAGAACGTAACCGCCTCACCCGGGTAGTACCTGAACTCGCCGTCGGCAGTGGTGAGTCCCGACTGGGTCACCGTAACAAATTTGGCGCCCTCAACCGGTGAGTCAACCAGCACGCCGACATATGGCGTGGCACGAATCGGTGTTTTCCCGCTGCCGGTACCGCAACCCGCCAGGACAATGGCCGGGAGCAGGATGGCCAGAGCGCGTATCAGGCGTGCGGAGTCTATTAAGTGCATGACATGTGTCTCTGGGCAGCCTTGTTTTCAGGGGCCATATTCTTGTTTTGGAGGCTTGTCTGGCTCGAGCAGTACCACGTTGGCCTGGTTGTCTTTGCCCTAATGTTTCCAACTAATTAGCAAGAAGTGACAGCGGTGTCAATTCTTGCCCGATATCGACCGCAGGGGAGGGAACCGAATGGGTCGGCGCAGCATTCCGAGCCCCTCATGCTGTGGCGCAGCGGCTGTCCACGAATGAAGTTCGGGCAGCCAAAATCCGCCCTGCGAAGACGTTTTACCCGGAATGCAGCTGGCGGCTGGTCAGCACCAGTTCGATCTTGCGGATACGGCCGCTACGCTGAAAAATCTGTTGAGCCACTTCGGGAGGCAGCGCCAGCGCCGGCAGTGCCTGGCGTTCGCCGTTGTCCCGGGTGACGGCCACGGTGGGTACGGCGGACTCGTCCAGGCGGTAGACCAGGGGCACTTGGCACCAGGTAAAAGCCAGCCCGCCCCCCGGCACCGTCAGTTCCTGCCATTGCCCGTCCACATCCAGGAAGCGGAACGGTTCAGGCTCAGCGATGAATTCACGAGCACGCAGCAGTCCCGGTTCGAACCGCACCGATCCGGCATTCACGCGTACGCCCAGCTCGGCCAGGCGGGTCAGGATCTCTTCTTTGACCACACCGGTCATTCCCGGTTGCTGTGCGCCCATGTGTCTCGGCGTGTGCGAATACGGATCGGTTGGAAAGGCGCCAAATTCCGCCGGCGTCTTATTGAAGCCCATGCCCTCGCGGACGCGGTAATACAAGTTACCGAGTCGCTGGCAGATCACCTCATCCGCCCCGTGTTCCCGGGCGGCGAAGAAATTCTCCTGGATGGCCAACAGCAGCTTGGCCACCATGTGCCAGTAGACACAGCCCAGTCCCTCGAAGCCAAACATGCCACCGGAACGCCCGGTGAAGGCTTTGTGATTGAACACTGCTTCGAAAAGTGCCCGCAGTGGCTCTCGAGCTGGCTCCAGTAGCTCGTCGTAGGCCGGTGCGAGGCTATTCAGCCGCGCGTTCAGGTCGCCGACATTGGTCAGGTCGGCATTGAAGCGATAGGTCCCTGCGGCGTCGCATTCGATGATGCGAGTGTCGCGTTGGTCCAGCATCCGTTTGAGCAGTGGTATTGCCGCGACGTGCGCAGCCGGTACGCGGTTCTTCTCCAGAAAGCGTGGCAGCTCGCGATCGGGATAGAGCAGGAACGAATTCTGATCCGGGCGGAACACCTCGCTGGCGAACAGGGCTTCCAGCAATTCGACGGCCTGCGCCGGTGGGATGGCACCCGAGCTGAGCGCCGCTACCTGGCCTTCGAGCATCGGGTAGAGCGTAGCGATCTCCACTGCGTCCGGTTTCAGTTCGAGCAGGTTGTAAGCCTGGAACAAGCCGTCCTGGCGCACGTTGTTGCGAATGCTATGGTCGATCGCTGCCAATGCATCGTCGAGCATGCCGGCAATCGGCTTCAGGCTCTGCGATGCCGTACCTAAGAAGGATTCCTGGGCGTAGACGGTCTTTCGATAACGACTTGCGGCCTGACCCAGCTCCAGCAGCACCCGATAGCGCTGCCGCGCGTCTATGGGACCGTCCACCAGGTGTTCACGCAACCTGCTCAACGACACGGTGGTCTCGGCCAGCCATTGACCGACTTCCCTCGACAGGTTCACCTCGCCCTGTTGAGGCGCCAGCAGTGTCTGCAAGAACCGGATGTAGCGGCGCAGGTAATACAGCGTCACCATCGACAGACCATGGCCGACCAGGGCGTTGTTGGCGTCGTTCCACTCGGGACGTTGGGTGTTGAGCCAGATGCCACCGTCCACCACCAGGTTAGCGAGCTTGCCCAGCAGCGGCACGAGCAGCTTCTCGAGCAGAGTGACCTGGTACACCTGGCCATCGGCATCCAGCAGCAGCTTGCCGTCGGCACCCAGCGCTTCCACACGCTGCCCGATGCGTTGCGCCAGGTCATCGTCGTAGTCGACCGTACTCTTGGCGTTTTCGAGCACGGCTTCAAACGGCTTGATCCTGTAGGGCACATTGGCATAGCTGAACAGCGGCTGGCGCAAGAGCTCGCCGAGCCGGGCCGGGTGAAACTGCTGCGAAAGCTCCAGCAACTTCTGCAGATAGATAATCTGGTGATCGCCCCAATAGCCGACGTAGCTCCAGGAATCGTCCGGGTCTTCCACTTCCCAGTCGATGCCCTCATCGCTGATTCTGTAGGGGTTGTAGCCTTCCACCGTGGACGCGTTGACGAACTTGGCAATAACGTCTTCGATCAATTCCGGGTAGCTCACCAGCAACGCTTCCCAGTTCTGGAAAATATCGCGCCAGTTGCCCTGGTAGGTGAGCGGCCGATTGCCCTGATCGTCTATCAGTTTGATGGTGAACTGATTCCAGGGGCGACTGGGGTCGCCGTGGCGACGGCCGAAGGTGATCGGCAGGAATTCCTGTGCAAGGCGAAGCAGCTGCAAATCACCGGTCTGCTCGATGGTCAACCGCAACTGGCGGTAGTCAACCCGCTCCGGCAGTGACTCAAGCAGCGCCCGATGCCGTCGATGAACCTCGCGGTTGAAAACCTTTATGTGCAGGCCGAAATTTCGTGACGGAACCAGATACTGGTCGGTCACGATGCCGCCGCGCAGGATGTTGAACAGTACGTTCGCATAGTGGTGTGCCGAGACGTTCTCCTCGGCAGTCTTTTGCAGCCCGTCGCCGGCCGCCACGATACGATTTAGTGCATCGGAGCCCTTTTCAACGGACCGGGCGATCGCGTCGGTCACGGCTTTCGGGTCACGAAGCTGACGAATGAGGTCGACCGCGTCGCCCTGGCTTTGCTCGACGTTTGCCACCACCTGCCAGCGGCGGGATGAATGGGCGGTCAGCGCCAGCGAGGCGCTGACCAGATACGCGCCGCGTACCCCACGCTTGCGGGTCTCCTGCACAAGGGCCTCGCCGCGGCGGAAGCGATCGAGTTGCTCGCTCGAGAGCAGCACCTGATGCCCTTTGAGGCCGAGGCAAAACACCGTCGTGGCCCGGAGGGACTCGCAAGGTTCGGCACGATCGGAGATCCCGGAGAACAAGGTGAACTGAGCCAGTCCGGTCGGTTCGTCCAGTTCACTCCACTTGTACGCATCCACCAGATAGCTCGAATTGGTCTGGACGAAGCGGGGTGTGCCGGCGGGGAGGATATTCTGCAGGCCGTCGACCAGTTCGACGCGGCAATCTTTCGTGCCCTGGTTCTCCAGTTCGACTTGCCTGACGAAGCCATAGGTGTCACTGCAAACCCAGCGATAGCGGAACGTCAGGCGAAGATCGTGGTTGATCTCCTCGAAAAGCAGCCTGTTGCCGTCGATAGTTTTGTAGAGATTGCGCGTAGTTGCATAGCGCCCGTCATGTGCTTTGTTGAACGGCTCCCAATGGTGACGCTCACCGTCCACTTCGGCTCGCAGCAGTGTGGTGCTGCCAGTATGCGGAGTGCTGTCGTAGATTTTGTCGACCGTGACATACGGGAACAGAGCAGTGTCCGGCGACACGCGGCCGGCAGTCAGGCCACCGTTCGATGCCACGAATATCCAGTGGTCGCTGTCGGATACCAGGCTGATGAAGAAGGGTGGAATCTTGTCGACATTGCCAATGGCGTAGTAACGCTCGCCCTCCAGCGTGACGAACGCACCGCTTACTTCGCTGGCAATGTGAACAGGCGTGCGCATGCGTGCTGAATCCGGCATTTTAGTTTGACACCCGATCGGCGTAGATGTCTTGCAATGCCAGTTTCGGCATGCGATCCACGGTAAACAGCCCCCAGTGCTTTTCCGGCTCCAGCGGATCCGCCGAGCCTTTCCACGGTTCATCGAAGGCTTCGAACACGAACGTGAGAATTCCGGCTTCCCGGGTCCAGTCGACGAGTTTCCGGTAGTAGATGGCCTGCAATTCCTGCGAAGCATTCCAGGGCTCGATTCCCCGCCCGTTTGACGAGGTCGTCCAGCCGGCTTCCGTAATTACAACCGACTTGCCGGGATAGTGGTGCGCAACGCCGTAATAATTTTCCTTGGTGTAGTCGAGCGCAGCCTCGACGGTCTGATATTCCCACACGGGATAGGTGTGCAGGGATATGAAGTCAAGCTCGGCCGCGAGCGGTTCGAGCTTGTTGGTCCAGGGCACATAGTTTTCGCAAAAGGTCACCGGCTGCCGGATGGCACTCTTTATTTGGCGCACGTATTCGATCAGCTTTTCCACCGGCACCATGTGATCCGTCCACTCGGCTGTAGCCTCATTCCCTGCGGAGACAGCAAAGACGTGTGCCGGGTAGCGCTTAGCCAGCCGGATCAATCGGTCGATCTCCGCGCTGTTTTCCCGCCGATTTGCTCGCAGGGTCTCGTCATTGTACTGAGCGCCCCAGGGGCAGTTGTGATTGCTCAACTCGGCACACATGTTGGCGCCCAGCATGACCTTGAAATCCATACCCTCGGTGCTGATCACGTCGAGGACCGTTTCTGCATGCAGGGTGCAGTCATACAAGCGGAGGTATTTCCAGTTTTTACTCAGGATACGAAGGTCTTCGCTGATCTGGGCGTAGCTTGGAAACGTGCCGTCTTGCGGAGACTGGCCCTCCCGATAGCCGGAATAACAAATGGCGTTGCCTGTCTGAAAATGCATTGATTCCTGATCCACTGATGACCCAGGGCTAGACGTACTTAAGGCGGCCATCCTTGTCCCAAAGACCCCAGAAGGCGCCAACATCACCCTCGTCGCGGATTTTCCAGGTCTCGTCGAAAGACGAGAAATAGAAGACCTCTATGCCGTCTTCTTCGGCCCATTTGCAGATGTTCAGGAAGTACCGGATCGCGTTGGTTTCGGAGGGGACCGCACCACCGACAGGTGTGCCGATGTTCGGCCAGCCGGTTTCGCTGATGATGACCTTCTTGCCGTTGGCGACCTGGACGGTGCGACGATACATTTCTTTCGCGTAGAGCGTGGCGTGCTCGGCTGCGCAGCCCTCCCAGAAAGGGTAACAATTGGCGAGTATGACGTCACAAGCATCGGTTACCCGCGGGTGATCGATGAACTGGAAATAGGCGTCCGCGTAGCCGACCTGGGCACCCGGAACAGCCTCCTTGAAGCGGTGAATATAGCCAAGTAGTTCATCCTCGGACAGATCACCGCGCAAGAGCACTTCGTTGCCGACCGCGACAATGTCGGCCAATCCCGCTCCGGCGACCCTGATGGCATTCTCAAGTTCCTTCTCGTTCTTCTCGTGATCGCCTTGCAGCCAGATGCCGACCAGGGTTTTCAACCCGCTCTCGTGGGCAATCCGGGGAATTTCTTCGTTGCCTTCGGTGCATGAGAAGGTGCGCAGCCAACTAATATGAGGCTGAATGATGGCCAATCGATTGCGGATCTGGGGTTCCCCGATCCTGGTGCCGGGCCCTTGCCCTTCCACGTAGGGGCTGAACGAAAGCCCGTGGATCTTCCCGTCAATTACGTGGCGAAATTGGGAACGCAAGTCCTCATCGGAAATATCGGCAGAGAAGAATCCCTGCAGCGACACGGGCCCGCGGTACAAGGCGATGGTTTCTTCTCGTGTCATGGTTTTATGCCGTTTGTAAAGTTCTTTTGCGAGGTTGGATGACCGCCGGGCCGCCGGAGGAATGGGCTCGTGCCGGGCCGATCCCGACGGAAGTTCCTGCTTGCCGGATAATGGAACCGCAGCTTTAGGAGCATCCAGGCTGCCGCGGCGCCGCTCAAGTTCCAGCCGTATCTCGCGTGCGCGCTCCTCGGTAATGGAGAAACTCGCTATTGCCCAGATTGCCACGCCTGATGTGACGAACGGTACGAACGCATCGAACAGTCGCATGAGGGTTATCGTGCTCTGCGCCTGGTTGCCTTCGAGCGCCACGTCGAAGCCGGTCGCATTCAGCAGGAAACCACCGGCCGCGAGCGCCGCCGCCATGCCCAGCTTCACCACCCACCAGAAGATGGAGCCGTACATGCCTTCACGCCGCTCGTGCGTTTCAAGTTCGTCGAGGTCGACGACATCGCAGATCATCGCCGGCATCAGTGTGAACAAACCGCCGAGACCGAACGCAAGGAACGGCGCCGGGAGTAACAGTAGCCAGGGCAGGTCGGGGTTGTAACAAAACCATTTCAAAGCGTACCCGACCATCGACAGGCCGATAGCCGCAAAGAACGCCTTGCGCTTGCCTATCCTGGTGCCCAGCCAGGTGACGATCATGATCACCACGAATGTCGAGATCGCACTCAGCGTGCCGGCATAACCGGCGTATTCCGCGCCCAGTACTTTATCGCCGCGGAACACGTAGTAGATGATGACGTAAAACCCGAATGACGAAATCAGCATGAAGCCGTTGAAGACCAGGAAGGTCGCCACGCAGAGTTTGACGAACGGTCTGGATTTCAGTGTGGTCGCAAAACCGCGGAAGAAATCGCGGATAACGCGATTCATCACGGTAAACGCGCCGACCGTTTTCTCATGGTGCCCCTGCACAGCCGCCACAGGGAGGGCCTTAAAGCGTTCACGCAGGAATATGGCGGGCAGGACGCCGATGGTAATGGTGACAATGGCGATCAGGATGGCCAGCCCGGCGGCGCCGTCCACCATGTCGTCAAAATACGTCTTGCTCTGCATGAAGAGCAGGAACCAGGGGGCGACAACATAGGCGAGTTGACCGACGAAATTCTGCACGCCCATCAGGCGCGTGCGTTCGTGGTAGTCCGGTGTCAGTTCGTAACCGAGTGCCACCCACGGCGTCGCGAAAATCGTGTATCCCAGGTAGAAGATCAGCGAGCCGACAAGAAAGTACCAGAAGTAGAAAGACTCACTGCGGCCAGCGGGCAACTGCCACAACAGGGCGAAGACAACGCCTGCCACTATCGCACCGGCGAATATGTACGGTCGGCGTCGGCCCCACCGCGACCTGGTGTTGTCCGAGATGTAGCCCATCACAGGATCGGTGAGCGCGTCGGTCAGGCGGGGCAGGGCGCCGAGCAGACCGACCAGCGCCGGATTCATGCCGAGGCCGAGATTCAGCACAATCACCATGCCGCCGATGGCGGCGGCGAGCAGATTATTGACAAATGCGCCGAGGCCGTAGATCAGTTTGAGCTGAAACGGGATGCGATCTTCGGGCGCCGTTTCGTAGTGCGTAGCCTGGCTCATGCCATTTATCTCACGCCCCGAATGAGGGCCTATTCTTGTTTTCCCGATCGTCCACCAAATTGACAGCGCTGTCAAACATTGCTAAAAGTCCGGGCATGCTCAGGGCCTGCTTAACACTCGAGGGGGCTTCGTGATACTCGAACGGGTTGCGCTTTTTCGGAGCGACGAGTCGGCCAGATGTCGCTGCCGGTAAATGGTCAGCGGGTTTATTCAATTCACTCTGCGGCCTGTTATCACTACTAATAATGACTGTCT
This sequence comes from Gammaproteobacteria bacterium, assembly GCA_032122615.1. Taxonomy (GTDB): domain Bacteria; phylum Pseudomonadota; class Gammaproteobacteria; order Steroidobacterales; genus SHZI01. The sequence goes on from JAQBGF010000068.1 coordinate 24,659, forward strand.
CAATCGCTGATCCCCTGCTGGATCGAGGCTCAATCGAGCAACGCATCAGCTCGCTCCTGAAGCGCATGACCCTGGCCGAGAAAATTGGCCAGATGAGCCAGCGTAATGCGAGTGATGGTTACGCCCCGGACTATCTTGCGGACGAATTGCGAGCCGGGCGCATCGGTTCGATCCTCAACCAGGTTGATGTCGCCATCGTCAATGAACTGCAGCGCATCGCGGTCGAGGAAAGCCGTCTCGGCATTCCACTGCTGGTTGGTCGCGACGTCATTCACGGCTTCAAAACCGTCATGCCAATCCCGCTGGGGCAGGCGGCGACCTGGAACCCTGAGCTGGTAAAGGAAGGGGCACACGTCGCTGCGCAGGAAGCCGCTTCGGCAGGCGTCAACTGGACGTTTGCGCCCATGATGGATATAGCGCGCGACGCACGCTGGGGACGTGTCGCAGAGAGCTTCGGCGAGGACGCTTTCCTCGCAAGCAAACTTGCTGTCGCGATGGTTGAGGGCTTTCAGGGTGACGACTTGTCGGCGAATGACGCGATCGCTGCCTGCGCCAAACACTTCGCGGGCTATGGCGCCGCCGAAAGTGGCCGCGACTATGCCACGACGAATATCCCGGAGCACGAGCTGCGTAATGTCTACCTGCGGCCGTTCAAGGCTGCCATCGATGCCGGTGTGATGTCGCTCATGCCATCGTTCAGTGACCTGAACGGTGTGCCGGCAACTGGTAACGAATTTCTGCTACGGCGGATATTGCGAGGCGAATGGAAGTTTGACGGACTCGTGGTCAGCGACTGGGACTCGGTTCGCCAGCTCGGCGTTCACGGTCTCACGGCTAATGACGGGGAGTCAGCCCTGGAGGCGGTGAGAGCCGGGGTCGACATGGAGATGGCGGGTGATGCTTACAGCAACCATCTTGCCGGGTTGGTCGAGCAGGGTCTGGTGAGTGTCGATACGATTGATGCGGCTGTCACCAATATTCTGCGTGTCAAGTTTCGCCTTGGGCTGTTCGATAATCCGTATACGGTCCCATCAGACCTGTCGCCAGGTGCCAGTGAGCATGCACTGGCGATAGCGAAGAAAACGGCACTGCAAAGCATCGTCATGCTGAAGCGTGAACACAGCGTACTGCCGTTGTCCGCCGGAAAGCTGAGCTCCGTTGCTGTCATTGGCCCGCTGGCCGACGCGCCGTACGAACAGCTGGGCACCTGGGTCTTCGACGGTGACGCGGAGCGCAGCGTTACGCCGCTACAGGCGATCCGTGATTTCCTCGGTACAGAGGCTGAGGTTCGCTATGTGCGTGCGATGGAAAATTCACGCAGCCGGGCCAGTGAGTCGTTCGACGAGGCAGCGAAAAGCGCTCGCGACTCGGACGTGGCGATCCTGTTTCTGGGTGAGGAATCGATCCTGTCCGGCGAGGCGCATTCCCGCGCCGACATCAATCTCCCGGGCGATCAGGCAGAACTCGTGCGGCGCGTGCGAGAGGCCGGTAAACCCGTGATCGCCGTGATACTGGCCGGCCGGCCGTTGACGCTGACGAACATCGTTGATCAGGTCGACGCCATTCTGTTCGCCTGGCACCCGGGGACGATGGCAGGACCGGCGATTGCCGACCTTTTGTTTGGTGTCGAGTCGCCGTCGGGCAAGCTGCCGGCAACATTTCCCCGCATGGTGGGGCAGATCCCGATCTACTACAACCAGAAGAACACCGGCAAGCCACCCTCGCCGGGCACGATTTTGCACATCGACGACATCGATACACACGCATCACAAACCTCGTTCGGGATGAGCTCGTTTCACCTGGACGCTGGTTACACACCGTTGTTCGCATTCGGCCATGGCTTGTCTTATACCCGGTTCGATTACCAGAACATTTGCCTGAGCGCGGATGAAGTCCGGCTCGGCGACGCCGTGACCATAAGTGCTGAGTTGACGAACAAGGGCGACGTTGCCGCCGATGAAATTGTGCAGCTGTACATTCGTGACCTCGTTGGCAGCGTTACGAGACCCGTCAGGGAACTGAAGGGCTTCCGCCGGTTGCGCCTCGAGCCAGGCCAGACGGTGGCGGTTGAGTTCAAACTGCATACCGACGATCTCGCGTTCTACGGGCGGGACATGCGACTGATTACCGAGCCGGGGGAGTTTCATGCCTGGATCGGCGGCAGCTCTGAAACCCAGCTCAAAACGGGATTCCGCCTCATCAAGGGCGACGCAAGCGCGGGACAACAATGACGAATCAACGCACGCGATTCACGGTGACCATTGCCCTCATCGTTGCCATGGGCGGGTTCCTCATGGGCTTCGATGCCTCGGTCATATCCGGCGTTGTTGGCTTCATAGAGCGCGAATTCAGCCTGACGAAGCTTCAGCTTGGCTGGTCGGTCGCGTCACTGACGCTGACGGCGACGCTGGCCATGATGGTCGCCGGGCCGTTGAGCAATCGCCTGGGCCGTATACCGGTGCTCAGGATAGCCGCGGTGCTATTTGCCGTTTCAGCCATAGCGTCGGCTGCCGCACCAGATTTCCTGTGGCTCGTCATCGCCCGCATGATCGGCGGACTTGGGGTCGGTGCAGCGCTGATTATCGCGCCGATGTACATTGCCGAGATCGCGCCTGCGAAGATGCGGGGCCGGCTGGTGTCGCTGAACCAGCTGAATATTGTCATCGGCATCTCTGTTGCGTTTTTCAGCAACTACCTGATTCTGACCCTCGGTCAGTCGGATGTTGGCCTCGCGGCGGTGCTGCGACTCGGTGACTGGAGCTGGCGCTGGATGCTGGGTGTTGAGGCGCTGCCAGCAATTCTCTATTTCTTTGCCTTGATGGTTGTCCCGGAAAGCCCACGCTGGCTGGCAATGCACGGCAGGGAAGCAGAGGCACTGCAAATCTTCGAGAAGGTCAGCGGAGGTGAGCAGGCCAGAGCCGACCTGGCCGCCGTGCAGGCCAGCCTCAGGGCAGAGGTCGAGGATCCACGCGCATCGATCCGCCAGCTGTTCCGTCCCGCGATGAAGCTCGTCCTGACAATCGGCGTTTCGGTCGCGATTCTGCAGCAGATAACGGGCATCAATTCAGTGTTCTTTTATGCACCCATGATCTTCGAGCAGTCTGGCATAGGCACCGACGCATCGTTCATGCAGGCGATTCTGGTCGGGATCGTGAACCTGGTATTTACGATTGTCGCCATTTTGTTGATCGACAAACTCGGTCGCCGCCCGTTGCTCGCCTTCGGGCTCACGGGTATTGCCGTATGCATGCTGACTTTGGCCTACGGATTCGGTACAGCAACTTATACGCTGACCCGTGACGCCATCGACGCGCTACCGGTGCAGGTTGATCGTGAACGCATTGCGCCGTTGACAGACGTCGTGTACGACAGCGATGTGGCTTTCAGGGAAGCTGTATCGGCGAAAATCAGCGCGGATGTTTTCAGGCAGAACGAGTCGCAACTGGTCAGTGCTGCGATCACTATTAATTCGGCGCTGATCCTGTTCGGTATTCTCGGTTTTGTTGCCAGTTTCGCGGTATCGCTGGGACCGGTCATGTGGGTATTGTTCTCGGAGTTGTTTCCAAACCAGCTTCGCGGTTTGGCCATTTCGTTCGCCGGCCTTATTAATTCGGCGGTGAGCTTTGGGGTGCAGCTCGTTTTCCCCTGGGAGCTCGAGAACCTCGGCAATTCGGCGACATTCCTGGTTTATGGCGTATTCGCCATCCTGGGCCTCGGCGTTGTCATGCGGATCCTTCCGGAGACGAAGGGGCGGTCGCTCGAAGAGCTTGAAAAAGTGCTGGTCAGGAGCTGAGCAGCCTATTCGTGCCACGAATGATTGTTGCGCTCAGTCAGGGCGATCGCCGCGCTCGGTCCCGCGCTTCCGGCGCTGTAAGGCCTGGCCTTCTGGCCAGTGGTGCGCCACCCTTCGATGATGCCGTCGACCCACTGCCACGCCGCTTCCACCTCATCACGACGCACGAACAGTGCTGAGTTGTTCCTGAGCACATCGAGCAGCATGCGTACATAGGCTGAGCGACCGCGCCGCTGGCCAAATGAGCTGCCTGCCGAGAGATTTAGTGGCACTTGCGTTAGTGTCACGTCATTCATCCCCGGTTCTTTGTGCATGAGCGTCAGCGTGATCATCTCCTCGGGCTGGAGTTTGATCAGCAGGGTATTGGGCGCCAGGGTCGCGCCAATGCCGGCGAAGATGTTGTACGGGGCCGGCTTGAATTGAATCATGATTTCGCTGGAGCGCTTCTGAAGGCGCTTGCCGGTGCGGAGGTAGAACGGCACGCCGGCCCATCTCCAGTTGTCAACTTCCACGCGCAGCGCGACGAAGGACTCGGTGTCGCTACCCGGCCCGGCGCCAGGCTCCTCAAGATAGCCCACCGCGGACTCTCCGCCACTAAAGCCCGCCGTGTACTGACCACGGACGGTGTGGCTGGCCACTTCGGCACCAGTGATGGGCCGGAGCGACCACAGTACCTTCACCTTTTCGTTGCGCACGGCTGATGGTGTGAAGCTGGCTGGCGGTTCCATGGCTACCAGGCAGAGCAGTTGCAGAAGATGGCTCTGTACCATGTCCCTTAGCGCGCCGGTGCCGTCGTAGAACGGCCAGCGGCCGCCGACGCCAACCGTTTCCGCCACGGTAATCTGCACCTGCTCGATAGCGTTGGCGTTCCACAGTGGTTCGAAGATCGCGTTCGCAAAGCGCAGGGCCAGCAGGTTCTGCACCGCCTCCTTGCCAAGGTAGTGATCAATGCGGAAGACCTGATTCTCCTCGAAGGCGGCCCCGATGGCCTCATTGACCCGACGGGCCGACTCTGTGTCTGTTCCGATCGGCTTCTCGATGGTGATGCGGCTTAAGCTGTCTACCATCCCGCCATCACGCAGAGCGAGGCATATCGGGCTGATCAGCTGGGGGCCGGTGGAGAGGTAATAGATCACTCCGCCCGGACCCGGCCGAAGCACTTTCCTGATTGGTTCCAGTCCGCCGGTTGCCTGAACATCGACCGTGACGTAGCGGATTCGTTTGGCGAAGGCCTGAAAAGTGGCTTCGTCGAATGGCGGTGCGCTGCCTGATGCCTGGATCGCCCGCTTCACCCTTTCGATGAACGCCTCATCCGACAGCTTCGAGGTGGCTGCACCCACCAGCTGGAAGTGTGGCGGTAGCAGGCCATCTGTATCCAGCGCGTACAGCGAAGGCCACAGCATGCGGCGTGCCAGGTCGCCGGTTGCGCCGAACAGCACTAATGCGCGGCATTCGTCGGTAGCGGCTATCGATGGCATAGCAGGGGCTGGTCCGATCAAGTGGTTTTGCCAGAGTTTCTGGCGAGCTGCGCGGCTGCTTCTGCTCTGCGGCGGATCTGCCCCCAGTCCCTGGTGGCGACCAGGGCAGGGGGTGATAGCCACGAACCGCCGACACACACGACATTCGGCAGGGCCAGGTAGCTGGCTGCCGAATCGGCATCAATGCCACCGGTTGGACAAAACCTCACCTGCGGAAACGGTCCGCCGAGGGCCTTGAGCATTTCCACCCCGCCGGCCTGGCGGGCCGGAAACAGCTTCATCGCCGCAAAGCCTGCCTCGATTGCCCGCATGACGTCCGAAGGCGTCATGACACCCGGCAGGAACGGAAAGTTCCAGCCTCGGGCATGCGCAAGCAGATCCGGGGTCGTGCCGGGGCTCACTCCAAAGCGGGCGCCAGCCGCCCGCGCAGCTTCCAGATCGGCGACATTCGTGATCGTGCCAACCCCCACCAGGGCGTCCGGAAGGGCGGCGCGAATAGCTCGGACGCTGTCGAGTGCAGCGGGTGTCCGCATGGTTACCTCAAGCACGCGAATACCCCCGCTCATCAGTGCCTCTGCCAATGGCACCGCATCGTCCACACGATCAAGGACGATCACCGGCATTACGGGGCTTGCTGCCATGATTTCAATAATTGACGTCATGGCAGTGTTCCGGTCAGCGCGAGTTCGGGTCTGGTCGCCGGACGTTGCTCGACTGTCGATCCAAACGTACTGGCCCCTTCCTCAGCGGTGAGCGCAGTGGCGCGGGCCGACTGAAAGAGCTCACGTCCCGTGCCGTACTGGTTCGCCGCCAGGTTGGCGATTGCTGGCTCACGGCGTGCCCATTCATCCGGTGCCACCCTGGCCTCCAGGCTGCCGGTGTTCCCATCGACGCGAATGACATCGCCATTGCGAACCTTGCCCAACGACCCGCCCGCGAGGCATTCCGGGGACACATGAATTGCCGCCGGCACCTTGCCGGACGCACCGGACATCCTGCCGTCGGTCAGCAGTGCAACGTGAAAACCTGCTGCCTGCAACGAAGCGAGCGTCGGCGTGAGCTTGTGCAGTTCGGGCATGCCGTTGGCGCGTGGTCCCTGAAAGCGGATCACGGCGACGAAGTCGCGGTTCAATTCCCCGCGCTTGAAACTTGCGAGTAACTCATTCTGGTCATCAAAAATCACTGCCGGCGCCTCTACCACGCGATGCTCAGGCTTCACAGCCGAGACCTTCATGATGGAGCGGCCAAGGTTTCCGCGCAAAAGACGCATCCCTCCGTCGGTACTGAACGGCGCTGCTGCTGTGCGCAGGACGCCTTCATCCCCGCTCGAGGTGGGCGCCGGGCGCCAGACAACCTGGTTGTTATCGAGCGCAGGCTCCTCCGTGTAGCGGGAAAGAGATGGTCCGGCCACGGTCATCACATCGTCATGGAGCAGCCCTGCGGAAAGCAGTTCCCGAATCACAAAGCCCGCGCCGCCGGCGGCATGGAAGTGATTGACGTCGGCGCTACCGTTCGGATAGATGCGCGCCAACAGTGGCACGACGCCTGACAGGGCATCGAAATCGTCCCAGTTGATGATGATGCCCGCTGCCCGCGCAATCGCAACGAGATGAATGGTGTGGTTGGTCGATCCTCCCGTGGCCAGCAAACCGACGATCGCGTTGACGATGGCGCGTTCATTAACCACTTGCGAAATTGGCGTGTACTGGTCGCCGAAATGGGTGATCGCAGCAGCTCGCCGTGCGACGGCCGTCGTTAAGGCGTCGCGCAGCGGCGTGTTGGGTGTAACGAAGGCTGCGCCGGGCAAGTGCAGCCCCATCACTTCCATCAGCAACTGGTTGCTATTGGCGGTGCCATAGAAGGTGCAAGTGCCGGGGCCATGATAGGCGCGACTCTCGGCGTCAAGCAAAGCTGCCCGGTCCAGCTTGCCCTCCGCGAAAAGCTGGCGAATCCTGGACTTCTCGTCGTTGGAAAGGCCGCTGGTCATCGGGCCGGCCGGTACGAATATGGCGGGAAGGTGCCCGAAGTGGAGGGCGCCGATCAGCAGTCCGGGCACAATCTTGTCGCAGACGCCAAGGCACAGGACGGCGTCGAACACCCCATGCGAGAGCGCTATTGCGGTCGACTGTGCGATGACGTCGCGCGAGAAAAGTGACAGCTCCATCCCGGACTGGCCCTGCGTGACGCCGTCGCACATGGCAGGGACTCCACCGGCAAACTGGGCGGTGGCGCCGGCTTCCCGGGCCGCGCTCTTGATCAGTTCAGGAAACCGTGCAAGCGGTTGGTGCGCCGACAGCATGTCGTTATAGGCCGAGACAATTCCGATGTTGGGTCTGCCGCCTTCGCGCAACGCCAACTTGTCGGCTGTGGTCTCCGCGGCGAACGCGTGGGCCAGGTTGGCGCAGGAGATACGACCCCGCGAATTGCCGGCTGCCCGCGCCTGATCCACGCGCCCGAGGTAATCGGAGCGCGTGAGTTCGCTGCGGATTCTGATGCTCTCGGTGATTGACGAAACAGTTCTGTGCATGGCCATACCACCAGCTCCTTCGACGCGCAGGTCCGTGGGGCCGAAAAGTGTAGATAATCTACAAGACCCGGTCAATGCCGCCAGAAGGCTTGGTCCGAGAAAAAGCTGTAAATATTGCTATAAGATGGCCCAGGCTAATCTCCAAAGGTGCTGGAACCGCCGGGAATGTTGACAAACTACACAATTCGACGGGACTATTGAGCCGTGCCGGGAGGATTGATGACCATTCGTGCGGAACGCCTCTGTGGCCACTAGGGATCGGCCCGCCATGCTGCTGGACCGCATCGACGGCCTGATGGACGATTTGCGGCCTTCCGAGCGGCTGGTCGGGCGGTTTGTTTTGCGCCATCCGAACCTGGTTATCAGCCTGCCCTTTCCCGAGATCGCGGCGCGAGCGGGCGTCAGCCAGCCAACCGTCGCGCGCTTCTGTATCGCCGCGGGCTTCAAGGGCTATCGGGATTTCAAGCTGCGGCTGGCACAAAGCCTGGCGAATGGCGTGCCGTTCGTACACCAGGATGTCGGCGCACAGGATTCGATGGCCGATGTGGGCGCGAAAGTATTCGATCGCAGCATTGCCGCACTGCTGACCGTCCGCAACCACCTCGATCCGGTTGCGCTGGAGCGCGCCACGCAGCTGCTGGCGCGCGCGGAGCGGATCGAGATCTATGGCCTCGGCAACTCCGGCATTGTGGCAACCGATGCCCAGCACAAGCTCTTCCGGCTGGGCGTTCCCGTCGTGGCCTACTCCGACCCTCATGTGCACGCCATGTCGGCATCGTTGCTCGGCAAACGCGATGTCGTAGTGGCCATCTCCGGAACGGGCCGGACGCGCGAGCTGATTCGCAGCGTGGAGATCGCCCGCGATGCCGGTGCTTCCGTCATTGCGATCACCGCAAGCGGTTCGCCTCTGGCACAACTGGCAGATGTCAGCTTGTACGCTGACGTGCCCGAGGACCTCGACGTGTACGCACCGATGACCACGCGGATGGTTCACCTCGTGATCGTCGATGTCCTTTCCGTCGGCATGGCAATGAAGAAGGGTCCGGAACTCGCCGAGCGCCTGAAGCGCGCTAAGGCGGTGATCGCCGACCGGAGAATCGGGGAGAATTGACGACCTTCAACTTGTGGCGTCACTCGCCAAAACAAGGGGACAACAATGCTGGCCGTAGCCGATTGGGTGATTATCGCCCTGTATTTCGTCGCCGTCTTTGTGGTCGCAATCGTTGTCACCCGCCGCGAATCGACGCGCGCGACGCCGGAAGGTTACTTTCTGGGCGGGCGCAACACCGGCTGGTTCGTCATCGGCGCGTCACTGTTCGCATCGAACATTGGATCCGAACACCTGGTGGGCCTGGCCGGGACCGGGGCAGCCAGCGGGGTTGCCGTCGCCCAGTTTGAACTGCTGGCGTCCCTGATATTGCTGATACTCGGTTGGGTGTTCGTCCCGTTCTATCTCCGCAGCGGGGTATACACCATGCCGGAGTTTCTGGAGCGCCGGTACAACGCGGCAGCCCGATGGTACCTGGCCGTCATTTCCATCGTCGGCTACGTACTGACCAAGATATCGGTCACCATCGCCGCCGGCGGCATCGTTTTTGAGGCGCTGCTCGGCATCGACTTCTGGACGGGCGCCCTGGTCGTGGTTATTGCGACCGGCATCTACACCGTGTTCGGTGGCCTGCGAGCCGTGCTTTATACCGACTTGCTGCAGATGTTTGTCATGATCGGCGGCGCCATCGCGGTTACGGTCATTGGTTTGAACGCCGTCGGCGGCTGGGATGCGATGTACCAGACTGCGGGCAGCGATTTCTTCAATATGTGGAGGCCGATGTCCGATCCCGATTTCCCGTGGACCGGCATCCTGCTCGGTGCGCCGATCCTTGGCGTCTGGTACTGGTGCACCGACCAGTTCATCGTGCAGCGGGTGCTTTCCGCCAAGGACCTTGCAAACGCACGCCGGGGGACAATATGGGCCGGGTTCCTGAAAGTGTTGCCCCTGTTCATCTTTGTGATCCCGGGCATCATCGCTCACACGCTCGCAGAGCAGGGCAAGCTGACTTTGGCCAGCCCGGACCAGGCATTGCCTGCGCTCATCGCAACTCTACTGCCGACCGGACTCAAGGGTCTGGTCGTCGCCGGACTGCTGGCCGCTCTGATGAGTTCTCTCTCATCCGTGTTCAATTCCTGCTCAACGCTGATCACGTGGGACATCTTTCGAAAACTGTACCCGGAGGCGAAAGAGCGCACCCTGGTCCGGGTCGGCCAGTTGTCCACGATTGCGCTGGTGGTTTTCGGGCTGTTGTGGATCCCGATGATGAAGCTGATTTCCGGGCAGATATATCAATACCTGCAAAGCGTGCAGGCCTATATTTCACCCCCCATCGCTGCTGCCTTCCTGCTCGGTGTCGCCTGGAAGCGGATCAATTCACAGGGCGCAATTGCATCGCTGGTAGCGGGCTTCGTCCTGGGTATCGGCCGGCTGGTCGCTGAAATCAACAAGGACTCCCTCGGGGACGGCCTGCTGTTCTGGTACAGCGATATCAACTTCCTGCATTTCGCGATTTTTCTGTTTATCGTTTGTTCAATCATCATGGTGCTCGTCAGCCTGGCGACACCGGCGCCGCCGGAGAGCGAGATTGCCGGGCTCACCATGCAGACGACCGACCAGTCTGCGAAGCGCCAGGACGCGGGACGGAAGCGCACGGATGCGTACCTGAGCCTGGCCGTCGTGGCAGCCGTGGTCGTGGTCTGGATAATATTCCGCGGGTGACGGGCCTAGTGGCTATGCGGCCCGGGCCCGGTCGACTCCCGGATCTGAATGACCGATTCGACTACGATCGTTTCACTGGCGTGCGACACACCGCGTAACTGCCCAAGCAGCAGGTCCGTCGCCGTCATCGCCATCGCTTCAACCGGCTGCCGGATCGTGGTCAGGGCAGGATAAATCTGCTGTGCCATCGGTATGTCATCGAACCCGACTACCGAAAGGTCCTCGGGAACGCGTATTCCGGATTGATGCGCGACACGCATTACGCCAACCGCCATCTCGTCGTTACTGGCAAAAACTGCCGTCGGCCGATCTTTTTGCCGCAGCAATTCAAGACCGCACTCAACGCCGGACGGGAAAGTGTTGAAGCCCTGCTTTACCAGGCGCTGATCGAATGGCACGCCGGCAGTCTTGAGGCCATCTGCGTAACCACGATACCGCTCCGCGACGGCCTTATGGTCGGGATCACCAATAATAAAGGCAATCGACTTGTGGCCAAGCGACACAAGGTACCCGGTCATTTCCGCGCAGGATTCCCGGTCGTTGGTGAACACGGATTTGGCGATCTCGGCATGATCGCCAGGGGCTATTCTGACAAAACGGGCATCGGAATCCCTTAGCGTTGTCAGCAGGGGCCCATGGTCTGAAAGCGGCGGCGTCAACAGGAAGCCATCCACCTTGGACTGCCTGAGCAGGTGGCTGACTTCAGCCGACAGCTCGCTACTTTTAAAGTCGCAGGGGTGAATCAGCAATTCATAGTGTTCGCGCTGGCAGACCTTGAGTGCGCCCCGCTGGATGTCGATAACGTAGCTGCAGCTGGGATTGTCGTACAGCAGTCCGACAACAAACGTGCGGTTACCAGCGAGACTTCTGGCAAATGGGTTTGGTGTGTACTTGAGAATCGCAATCGCATTTTCCACCCGCTCCCGGGTGTCAACGCGGACATTCGGTTCTCGATTCATAACACGCGAAACGGTCTTTATCGACACCCCGGCCCGCGCGGCGACATCGGT
>JAQBGF010000069.1:0-3452 GCA_032122615.1 Gammaproteobacteria bacterium
CGGTATGACGCCGGACAGCTTGCCGTGCCGGCGATCGCCGACGCCATCGTCAAGGCCGGCTTCGAGGTACCGACCGAGAGCTTCTCGTTTCCGATCGAGGGCATGACCTGCAGCGCCTGTTCGACCCGCGTCGAGAAGGCCCTGCGCCTGGTCCCCGGCGTTGTCGAGGCCAACGTCAATCTCGCCATTGAACGGGCCGACATCCGCGGAGTCGCCGGTGTCACTCGCCTGGCAGAACTCGCCGACGCCGTGACGAAGGCCGGCTATAGCGCGCGCATCGAATCACCCGCCGCCTCCCAGGCCCAGGCCGAGGAGGAGCATCGAAAGCGCGATCAGGCGCAGCTGCGGCGCGAACTCCTCATCCTGCTGATCTCGGCCACCTTCGCCATGCCACTAATGGCGCAGATGGTCGCCATGTGGCTCGACCTGGGCTGGCACCTGCCAGGGCCGGTAGAGTTGCTGCTCGCGACGCCCGTACAGTTCGTGATTGGCGCGCGCTTTTACCGGTCGGCATGGAAGGCCCTGAAGGCCCGCTCCGGCAACATGGACGTGCTGGTCGTGCTGGGCACCACCTCCGCCTATGCCTACAGCGTGTACCTGTTGCTCTCGCTGGGCCACGTTGCCGCCATGGGCAAGCTGTACTTCGAGGCGTCGGTGATCATCATCACGCTGGTCCTGCTCGGGAAGTTCCTGGAAAGCCGGGCCAAGCGCGGCACGACAGCGGCGATCCGGCAGCTGATGGATCTGCGTCCGCAGACGGCCCGCCTCCGTCGTGCCGATGGCGCAGAGGAAGAAGTGTCCATTAGCGACGTGCGGACCGGCGATCTCGTGATCGTCCGCCCGGGTGAGCGCATCCCGGTCGACGGGGAAGTGGTTGCGGGCCGCAGCGAACTCGATGAATCGCTCATCACGGGCGAAAGCCTGCCGGTAGACAAGCAGCCGGGCAGCAAGGTGACGGGCGGCGCGATCAACGGCACAGGCCTGCTGGAAGTGCGTGCTACGGCCGTCGGCGCTGATTCCACGCTGGCGCGGATCATCCGTCTTGTTGAAAACGCGCAGGGTGGCAAGGCGCCCGTGCAGCGCCTCGTAGACCGCATCAGCGAAATCTTTGTGCCGATTGTCGTCGCGTTGGCCGTCATTACCTTTGCCGTCACGTTTGGTGTCTTCGGTGAATTCGAAAGGGCCCTGATCTCCGCGGTCGCCGTGCTGGTGATCGCCTGCCCCTGCGCGCTTGGGCTCGCAACGCCGACAGCGATCATGACCGGCACCGGGGCCGCTGCCCGCGCCGGGATCCTGATCAAGGACGTGGAATCACTCGAGCGGGCCCACCGCCTCGACACCATCATCTTCGACAAGACGGGCACGCTGACGGCGGGCCGGCCCACGATTGTCGGCACCGCGACGCTTCAGGGCACCGAGGACGAATTGATCCAGCTGGCGGCGTCTGTCCAGCACGGCAGCGAGCACCCGCTGGCCCACGCGATGCTGTCCGCCGCCGAACAGCGGCAGCTGTCTCGCTCGCCGGTCAGCGATTTTCGCAGTCACACCGGCCGCGGCGTCAGCGGCAGCGTAAACGGGCGCGAGATCTACATCGGCAACACCCGCCTGCTCGAAGAGCACGGGATCAATGCTGGCGACGCGGCGGAACGGGTCAGCGACTGGGAGAAGCAGGGTCGCACGGCCGTATTTGTTGCCGATCGGAACGGCGTGCTGGGTGTCCTGGCCATCGCCGACCCGCTGCGACCCGAGGCGCGGGAGGCCGTAGCCACGCTGCGAAAAATGGGCATCCGAACCATCATGCTGTCCGGAGATGCGGAACTGGTGGCGGCAGAAATCGGCCGGCAGGTTGGCATCGATGAAGCCCGTGGCGCCGTCCGGCCCGAAGGCAAGGCTCTGGTCATTCAGGAGTTGCGCGGCAGCGGTCGGGTGGTCGGCATGCTGGGTGACGGTATCAACGACGCACCCGCCCTGGCGGCCGCCGACGTGGGCATCGCCATGGGCACGGGCACCGACATCGCGATGGAAACCGCCGGGATCACGCTGATGCGCGCGGATCCCCGACTGGTGGCCGGGTCCATCCAGGCCAGCCGCGCAACGTTTCGCAAGATCAAGCAGAACCTGTTCTGGGCGTTCATCTACAATATTGTCGGCATTCCGCTGGCCGCCTTTGGTTTCTTAAGCCCCGCCCTGGCCGGCGCGGCAATGGCCATGAGCAGCGTGAGTGTGGTGAGCAATTCGCTGTTGTTGCGCCGCTGGCGGCCCCGGAACTAGTGGCGCCGGCAACGCGTCAGGAACGCCTACCCTAAAATGATGACTGGAGGTCAACAAATGATGAAGGCTGAATTCAATGTGCAGGGCATGACGTGCGGCGGCTGCGAGCGCAGCGTGCAGAACGCGCTGACGAGCCACAATGGTGTGGTCACAGCGAAGGCGGATCGGGCCAGCGGCAAGGTGGCCGTGGAATTTGATCCGGCGCTGATCCAGCAGGACGCGCTGGCCAAGGCGATTACCGCTGCCGGATTCGAAGTCGCCGCGTAGGCGCGGCCCGAGTAGGAGCGCCTTCAGGCGCGACTTCAGCGTCAGCGCGACGCCGGGAAGCGGCGGATACCTTCCAACGGGACATTCGCTTCGGCCATCCCTGGCCTACGCTCACTTCACGCAGGCTGGCGCCGGGCTATCCTGCCCGACTGGCCTGCGAGACCCGTCGGAAGACACCCACCGCTTCCCGGCTCAATCAGCTGCATGGCCCGTCTCGTGCTGACGACTGCGCCAAGTGCCCCGTAGGTATTCAGGAACTCCCACGCTGACAGCAACGATCTGCATCAGTACTTCGGGGTATCACATTGCAGCCACTGCCGCTCATATTCCGGGTACTAATGCCGGTGGTCGTCCTCGTCACCGGGCAAATTCGTAGCATCATGGTCGTGATCAGTGCCGTCCTCGTGCTTATGATCGCCCTCCTCCCCTCGTTCGTGCTCGGCCATCTCGGCATCAGCACCGCCGTGAGAGTGGCCACTACTGGCCGCCACGGCTGCCTGATACCCGGACGGGCTTTGACCCGGCAGCGAACGCAAGAACGCCACCATCCCCCAGATCGTTCCGTCATCCATACTCAGGCCCCAGGCCGGCATGCCGGTGGCCTTTAGGCCGTGCTTGATAATCCAGAAATCCCGCGCCGCGTCACCCGGATTGCGGCTGGGTAACGCTGAGGGCTGGGGATAGAGCCCGCGCCGGATTTCCGTTTCGGCCAGACCGGGATGCAGATGACAGCCCTCGCACATGGCGGCGTAGTTCCCGGCGCCCTTGCGCAGCAGCTCGGCGTCAGTCAGATCCGGAACTTCAATCGCTGCGGTCCGTGCCGCCACGGCACGCTCCCTCGCGATCTCCAGCAGGCGATACACCGCGCGACTGTGCGGTTCGTCCGCCGCCACGCTGTACGTCCCCGACCAGAT
>JAQBGF010000070.1:0-26920 GCA_032122615.1 Gammaproteobacteria bacterium
TCATCACCTGAAGACGCCGGCATTGCGATTGGAGGCGAGATGGGTGAAGAATTGCCAGACCCCGGGCCCCGGCCCGTTTAACTCCAGGTGGCGCGCAATGAAATCAGGGTGTTGCTGTCCCGGCCAGTTGCATATACGGCAGTATTGACGTGTTGAAACACGTCAATACTGCCGTCTAATTAGTAGTTAGGTTGCAATGGATAAGTCGGCAGAAGAGTTCAGGGAAGCAGTGCTTGATGTCATACGGTTTCTCGCGGATCCAGACGAGCAGCGCACGTTTGCGTCGCGCGTGACGTATTCGGATTACTCGTCTGAGTTCTTCTTCTGGTGGTTCGACGACTTCGATCCGGAAACAAGCTTGTACCGGGCGGCCTTTTCGGAAACGGAACTGGCCGCGCTAAAGTCGTTCGCTGCAACTTACGAGTCTAGTGACCGGGAGCTAGGCCAAAACGACCGGAGCATCGATGACTTACTTGAAACTCCCGCGTGGAGCCGCCTCGTCCACGCGGCGAGGAGGACAGTTGAAGCGGTGGCGTTGCAACCTAACCAATCGCTGGAGCGCACGCGTGGAGAGTAAAGTGCCAATAGCCAGTAACATAGCGCGCGGCGCTCAGCTCAGGCGTTATGCCGCATGATCCAGCCTTAAAGGAGACGTATATGAAGTTGACCATCCCGCTCGCGCTAGTAGTCCTGGTAGGAGTGTTTCTGATTACTGGCTGCGAAAGGGCGCCGCTCGACACTGCGGATACGATTTACGTCGGCGGTGACATCATCACGATTGTCGATGCGCAGCCGAGCGCCGAGGCGCTGGCGGTGAAGGACGGGAAGATTCTCGCGGTCGGCAAGCGCGCCGGTATCGAAAGGGCCCACAAAGGCCCGGACACGAGCACGGTTGACTTGGGAAGCAAGGCGCTGCTGCCCGGCTTCCTGGACGCGCACAGCCACTACATAAACTCCCTGATGGTCGCCAATCAGGCCAAGCTCTACGCCCCGCCGGCGGGCCCCGGCAAAGACGTGGAGAGCATCGTCGCCGCGCTGAAACAGTTCGCCGACGCGCGCAACATCCCGAAGGGCGAACTCATCATCGGCTACGGCTATGACGAGAATGTCATGCCGTCCGGCCGGCTCCTGAACCGGGACGACCTGGACAAGGCCTTCCCGGACAACCCGGTCCGGGTCGATCACGTGTCGATGCACGGGGCCGTGCTGAATAGCCTCGCGCTCAAGAAGTATGGCATCAGCGCCGCCACCAAGACGCCTCCGGGCGGCGTGATCGTCCGCAAGCCCGGCACCGACGAGCCCTACGGGCTGATCATGGAGACCGCGTTTCTCCCGGTCATGGAAATGGTGGAGCCGATGACGCCGGAGCAGGAAATAGCGTGGACCAAGGCTGGCCAGATGCTCTATGCCGAAGCCGGCGTGACCACCGCCCACGAAGGGGCAACCAGCCTGGCGCCGTTGGAGACGATGAAGCGCGCCTCGGATTCCGGAGCCAATATCATCGACATTATCGCTTACCCCTTCATAACGGAAGTGGACAACATCCTCAAGGAGTTCCCGTTGTCCGCATGGGGCAAGTATGACCAGCGGCTCAAGATCGGTGGCGTCAAGGTTACGATCGACGGCTCGCCGCAGGGGAAAACCGCCGTCTTCACCACGCCTTATCTGAACGGCGGTCCTGGCGGCGAGGCGAACTGGACCGGCGAGCTGACGTTCTCGCAGGATATGGTCAACCAGATGGTCAAGAAGGTCTACGACCTGCAGGTTCCACTGAATCTCCACGCCAACGGCGACGGGGCGATCGACGCGTTTCTGAAGGCGCACGAGTTTGCTGCCGCTGACGACCTCACGAAGGACCGGCACGTGACCATGATCCACGCGCAGTTCACCCGCAAGGACCAGATTCCGAAGTACGTCGAGTACAAGATCCGACCCTCGTTCTACACTCTGCACACCTACTACTTCGCGGAGGCGCACATCGCCAACCGGGGCAAAGAGCAGGCGATGTACATCAGCCCGATGCGCGATGCGATCGACGCGGGGCTGCACCCGACCAACCACACGGACTTCGTGGTCGCCCCGCTCGACCAGATGTTCATGCTCTGGTCGGCCGTGAATCGCATTTCCAGGGCGGGTGCGGAAATCGGCGCTGATCAGCGCGTCACGCCTATCGAGGGCTTGAAGGCCATGACGATCTGGGCGGCCGAACAGTACGGTGAACAGGCCAGCAAGGGCTCGCTGGAGCCGGGTAAGCTGGCAGACCTGGTAATACTCGACCAGAATCCCCTCAGGGTCGATCCAGCGCAGATCAAGGACATTAGGGTCGTCGAGACAATTAAGGAAGGCAAGACGATCTTTAGGGCCAATTGAGCATGCGGCCTAACAGCAGCATGCAGCTGACGGCACTGCGCGCCGCAGCTGATGCTGGGCGTTAGGTGGCGTGCCATCTTGGCCGTGGCCATCAGGTTGGAGCGTATCAGCCCAAGATGAGAGGTGACAGGATGAGCAACAGCCAAGATTGCTCGGGCCGGAGCCCCGGTTTCGTCGGTATGCCGCGGACCCGGCTTGGATGGTGGTCGATCGGCCTTGCCATCACATTTCTCGCGCTGTTTGTGCTCTGGCTACTCTATGTGCAGGCAACTCCAATAGCCCGCCCGACGTTCTTCTCCGATCCGCTGCATGCCTTCCTGATTCTGGGCGCAGCGGCGGCCGCGATCACCGGCGCTATTGTCGGTGCGCTGGCGCTTGTGGCGAAACGCGAGCAGTCCTTCATGCTCGTGCTGAGCATCCTCCTCGGCGTCTTCGTGCTTTATTGGGCGATTGCTGAACTTATGGGCCACTAATCAATGCCTTCGTACGACGCCTAACTCGCCGTTGCAGCGGACCGGCTTCGCCGGCCGCTTAACTCCAACGTCAGGTGATCATGTCTACGGTGTTATACATAGCGGCGTTTTTTGCCTTCGCAATCGGCATCGCACACTCCTATCTTGGAGAGCGCAAGATAATCGCCCCTCTTTTTGAGCGCGGAAACTTGCCGAAAATTCGTGGCAGCGAACAGACTACAGCGACAACCATTCGCGTTGCGTGGCATATCACAACCTATCTGTTTTGGGCGTTCGGGGTCATTCTCATTCTTTTGGCGCGAGATGCACTCAGTTTTCAAAGCGTCGCTGCGATTTTGGCCGGTACTTTCCTGCCCATGGGTCTCCTTTCGCTAATAGCCTCGCGGGGACGACATGTTTCTTGGCTGCCGTTTCTCATAATTGGTGGGGCGTCCTTATATGCGGCTACCACCTAGCCAGTTGAAGCAGCTCGCCGTCTCGCCAAATCTCATTGACTAATGACTGCCATGAATCCACTTATTTTGTCGATCAGCGTGTTGCTCGTAGCGGCAACATTGCCCGCGGCGGCTCAACACATGCCGCGAGTTCTGATGGGCGTTACAAACGTGGCGGAAATTGATAATCCCGAGAAGCACGAGGCCAAGAACAACCTGTGGGAAGTTGCTCCTGCCTTCCATGTGTTTGTAATGCACGGGTTCGAGGTCGACTTTGTGTCGCCGCGCGGTGGGCCCGTGCCGTTCTCCCTCGATGTAGACGACTTTGATCCTCCTGGCATGGTCAGTTACACCATCAGGTACGAGGGTTTCAGGGAGAAGGCGAACAACAGTTTGTCCCCCAGGGACGTCAGACCGACGGAGTACGCTGCGTACTTCGTAGCCGGAGGTCTGGGGCCGCTCTTCGATGTTGCTAGTGATCGCCAGATACTCGCGGCAGCGGCGTTGATCTACGAGAACGGCGGGGTGATCGGAGGCTGTGGGCATGGCCCCGGTAGTCTGGCCAACATATCGCTGCCCAATGGCAATTACGTCGTAAAGGGTAAGAAGGTCACCGGTTTTCCGAACTCCAGCGAGAGGTCGAGCCGTTGGAGCAAGCAGGGGACTCTTCTCCCGTTTCTCGTTGAGGATGCGCTTCGCGCCAGAGGTGGGCTCTACCAGTCAAAAAGCGACTTGGCGGACAAGTTCGATGTAGTGGTTGACCAGAGACTGGTCACTACGATGTTCATGTCTTCCTGCGCCAATGCAGCCAGGGAGATCGTCGAAATTGTTCGCAAGCACTGACTGGACCTCGATTGAGACTGATGCCTGCCCCCCAATGCGCTACCCAAAACGAAATTATGGGTGCATGGCGTTGAGCATGCCGCTCCGACTTTCGTAGTGGACGTATGATCGAACAATTTCCTGCCGTATTCCTCTGGCTGATGATCCTCATTCCGCTCGTGATAGGCATCGGGCTTGCCGAGGTGCTGCTGTTGACAGTTAGGGCCTGTCCCCTGCCCGACGAGGCGCTACTCAGGGTTTACACCCGGAACGGCGCCTTTACGGATTGCTATGCAACGGAACTGCCCGGGATCTTTTCCCATGCGCAGTACGTGCAGGCGTTCTACACCACGTGGGTGTTCAAGCTGGAGCGTGTGATCCTTAAGTGGGCTGTTGCCAGGCCGTCGACGGATGATCAGGCGCGACAGCTGGCGCAGGGTTCCATCGACGCATTTTCGGCCTGGCGCGTGGAGAGCCGAAGCGAGAACCAGTTGCTGATGGCGGATTTTCAGGGCCGGACCCGGTCGTGGCTCATGGTTGTGCCCGTGCCCGGGGGCGACAAGGCTCGAACGCGACTGTATTTCGGGTCTGCCGTCGTGCCGGAGCGGGACTCAGTGACGGGCACGTCTACTCTTGGCTTCGTGTTCAGTGCACTGATGGGGTTTCACAAGCTTTACTCGCATGTGCTGCTCTACGCGGCGAGGTCACGACTCAGGTCTGCGCGCGTCGCTTGACTCCCACCGGCCACCTAAAGCTTCAGCGGCTTCAAATACCCCGTCATCTCGAGATAACCACGCCCCACGGGCCGGCCGTCTTCCAGCAGCGTGCTGGCGCCTTCCCAGTACACCGCGCCGGTGGTCATCCGGGAGTCCAGTTCCTGGTCCGGCATCAAAGGCGCGGTCTCAAAGCGGCGGTCGCCGACCGTGATGCGCTGCGTGATGGGCCAGGCGGCGCGGCTGCGGGTAGAGGTCCACTGGTGTAACGGTGTGAAGCGGACCGTGGCGGGATCGACCACGCGCGTGTCGCCGGTCGGGCTGCGGAAGGCGGCGTAGCGCTGCAGCGGCGTTTCGTCAGGTGCCGCTCCCTGGCGCCGGATCTGGAAGGCGAGAAGCGCGCTGCCGTCATCAAGGTTCATGCCGACCCAGTCCCACCCGGCGGCATCGGCGGACAGCGCAGCACTGGACCATTCGTGATCGAGCCAGGCGATGCCCTTTAACCTCGTAGGAGCGGCTTCAGCCGCGACCTCAACTTCCGCCTCAACCTGTAACTGCGGCCGTGAGTAGTAGTAGCTCGCCTGCGTCGGCAACGGTCCCTTTCGCGACACGCCGGCATCACCCTGCGGCCAGGGCGGGCCCTGGCTCTTCGCGTGGAAGTTCAGCGTGAACCCCCGCGCGGCGATCCGGGCGTGGTAGGTGTCGGTCGCGGCATCGCGCCTGAGCGACCAGCCGTCGAGGCGCACGTCGGTGTCGCCGGTCGTTGCCTCCACCAGGCCAAGGCCGGTTCGGGCGATGCGCTCGTCGAGCAGCAGCTTGCCGCGCGCCGGGTCCGACAGCGCCGCGTGGGCGATCACCAGCTGCCGGGCTGCGAAGGCGCTGGGGTTGGCCGGGTCCACATCCGTGCGCACCCGAAAGAAAGTGACCTGGAAGCCGAGCGGGCGCGCGGCCTCGCCCAGCCAGCCTGTGAGATACCACCACTCCGTGCGGAAGTCCGGGTGGGCGCCGAAGTCTTCCGGGAAGCGCAGTGGCCGCGGGACGACGTCGGGCAACGTGACGGCGCCATGGGTGCGCGGCGTGGCAAGCGCACTCATCGCGAGCAGGAGGTGGCGGCGACTCAGCATCACCAGTCCTCGTGCACGGCGCGGAGCGGGCTTAAGCCCGTGGCGCGCCGGCCGGCCAGCGCTGCAGTTACGGCGGCGCACAGGAGCAGCGCGATGCAGAGCACTGCGATCAGCACAAAGGGCACCGCGAAGTCCATCGTCCAGTGAAAGGACTGGCGGTTGACCACCCGGACCAGCACCAGCGACACGAGCAGGCCGGTGGCCAGGCCGATTAGCAGTGCGTGCCCCGTGGCCAGCGCGCCCTCCAGTGCCAGGACGCGTAGCACCTGGCCGCGGGTGACGCCCACGTGCCGGAGCATGCCGAACTCCCGTGTGCGGGCGATCGCCTGGGCCGAGAAGCTGGCGGCAACGCCGATCATCCCGATCAGCACGGCGGCGATCTCCAGCACGTAGGTCACGGCGAAGCTGCGATCGAACACCCGCAGGCTGAGCGCGCGGATCTCGCCGGTCGCATTGAACTGCGTCGCATCCCCGGAGGGTAACGTGCCCTGCAGGTCTCGGATGACATCGTCGGCGGTCGCGCCGGGGCGTAGCCACAGTGCAGCTTCCGTACGCGTCGTGTCGCCCGTCAGGCGCTCGTAGTCCGCCGTGCGCAGGATCACCGAGCCGAACTGCCGCGCGTAGTCGCGCCACACGCCGGCCACCGTGAAGGTCGCGAACTGGCCGGCGAGGGGTAGTGACAGCGGCTGGCCGGGCCGCGCGCCGTACAGGTCAACGATTGCTTCGGACACCCAGGCTGGCGACGCACCGGACGGGACGGGTGCTTCGGCGCCGACCAGCGGCAGCAGTTCGGCTGCGCGGTCCGCGGCTAGCGGTCGCGAGATGATCGTCACAGGGGCCCGGTCCGGCGCGAGCGATACGCTGGTGGCGCGGGAGAACTCCACGCGCGCCACTCCCGGGTGGTTGGTGATGAGGCGCAGGTCGTCGGCCGAGAAATAAACATCCGTGGCGAACTGGCCGATTCTGGCGTAGACGTCCGCGGGCAGAACGCGAATGAGCCAGTCTTCGAGCGACCCGCGGAAGCTGGTGACCATTGTGGCCATCGCAACCATCAGCCCGAAGCTCGCGACGATACCTGCCATGCCGATGGCTGCGCCGCCGGGTGCCCGCGCGAGCCGGTTCGCCGCGAGCAGCAGCATCGGCCAGCGCACGCTGAGCGAGGAATTTTCCAGCGCGCCGGCAAGCGGCCGAAACGCCAGCACCGCCAGTCGCGGCTGCAGGGCGATCACGCCGATGAGCAGGCAGCCGATGGCCATGTAGGCTGCCAGCGACACGCCGCCGACCGGCGGCAGCCAGACCAGCACGGCGGCCGAGGCGATCAGGAGCAGACCCGGCGCGAGCCGTCCTAGCGGCTGCAGGGCATCCTCCTCCGCGCCGGCGCGCAGGGCCGGTGCAATGGGTGTGCGGGCCGCTTCCCGAGCCGGCGCCAGGCCGCCGGCGATCGCGGCGAGTACACCGAGAGCGGCGTAGCCGGCGGTCGTCGTGGCGGGGAGGAGCAGTCCCGGCTCGAAGGACGCAAAGTAGCCGCCTCCCAGGTCCCCGCCGAGAGCTGCGAGTACGCCGCGCGCGATCGCGATGCCGAACACGATGCCGAGCCCGCTGCCGACGATGCCGATCGTGGCCGCGTCCGCGACCAGCAGCCATTGCAGTCCGCCGGCGGTGACGCCCGCCGCCCGCAGGTAGGCGAGTTGCGGCCGGCGCGC
Source organism: Gammaproteobacteria bacterium (assembly GCA_032122615.1). Lineage (GTDB taxonomy): Bacteria > Pseudomonadota > Gammaproteobacteria > Steroidobacterales > SHZI01. The sequence continues at coordinate 7,640 of JAQBGF010000070.1, forward strand.
CAGCGTGGCCTGCACCTGCAGCGAGAACACCAGGAAACTGCCGGTGAACAGCGCCACCAGCGCGAGCACATTCAGGTTCACCCGGTAGGCGCGCGAGAGCGTGGCAAGGCGCGCCTCGCCAGCGTCGGGCTCGGCTAGCGAGATGCCGGGGGGTAGCGGGAGGTCCTGGCGCAGCGCCTCCACCGTCATGCCCGGTCGCAGCCGCAGGTCGATCCTCGTCAGCAGGCCGAGCCGGTCGAGCCGCCACTGGGCGAAGCCGAGATCCATCATGCCGAGCAGACGGCCGGGCCGGGAGCCGGGCAGGCTGCCCCGCACGGTCAGGGTTACGCGCCGGTCGCCGGCCTGCACCTTAAGCGTATCGCCAGGCCGCACACCGAAGCGCTCCAGCGCCGCCGGCGAGAGAAAGATGCCATCGGCAAACAACGCGAAGCGGGAGGTGGGGTCCGCGTCATCGGTGTCGCGAGGTCCGGAGGAGAAATCCGGCAGCAGTGCGGGTGTGACCCGCCCGGCCCGCAGCGCGTCCACGCCCAGCACGGGCAGCCGGGTCTTGGTACCGATCACGAGCACGTCGGTGGCGAGCACCGGGCTCGCCAGAGCCACGCCGGGATGCGCGGCCACGCGTGCGAAAAGCTGTTCGTCGAAGCCGCTGCGGGGCCCCTCGATGGCAGCGTCCGCCTCGCCATTCACCTCGCGGAGTGCGGCGTTGAACTCCGACAGCGCCGCCGTGTTGATGAGGCTTACCGAGTAGCCGAGCGCCACGCCGACGGCAATCGCGAGCACCTGCACGACGGTTCGCAGGCGGTGAGTGCGCGCGTGGCCGGTACTGACGTGCCACCAGATCCAGGCCATTGCGCGGCTGTTTCCGGTCATCGGAGTCGGCCGTGGTCCAGCTCCAGCACCCGGTCCGCGCGCGCAGCGGCCAGGGTGGAGTGCGTCACCAGCACGCCGGCCGCGCCAGCGGCACGCACCTGGTCGCCGAGCAGCGCCAGCACGGTGCCCGCCGTGTCCGGGTCCAGATTGCCCGTCGGCTCGTCGGCCAGCACGAGCGCCGGGCGATGCACCAGTGCCCGCGCGACGGCCACCCGCTGCAGTTCCCCGCCGGACAGTTCCCGGGGCGCGCTCGCGTGCCGGTCGCCGAGGCCCACGGCGCGGAGCATGTCGGTGGTGCGGGCCCGGCGGTCCGCCGCGCCGACACCGAGCAGGACGAGGGGCAGCTCCACGTTCTGCGCCACCGTCAGGTGCGGCAGGATGTGGCAGGACTGGAAGACGAAGCCGATCTGCACACGACGGAGCAGCGTGCGCGCGTCGTCGTCGAGGGTCATCAAGTCTGTGCCGCCGATGCGGACGGTGCCGCTGTCGGGCGTCTCCAGGCCGGCGATCAGGTTAAGGAGCGTCGACTTCCCGGAGCCGGACTCGCCGATGATGGCGACGAACTCGCCAGGCCCGACGGCAAAGGACAGTTCATTGAGGATCCAGCGGTCGCCGTAACGTCGCGCAAGAGCCTCTACTTCAAGGCCGGCTGGCGTCATTCCTCAGTGCCGCAGACTCTGATCGGTCTCGGTCTCGGTCTCGGCGTCGGCGTCGGCGTCTTCCACCGGCTCATCGTCGGTATTCTCAAGCAGGTTCGCCGGCAGTTTCTTCGCCGCCTTCGCACCCAGCTTGCGGATCTCCTCGGCGCGACGCACGAGATTACCCCGGCCCGTGTGAAGTTTCTTCATCGCCAGGTCGAGCGACAGGCCGGCGCTCTGGAATTGCCGCACGGCTTTTTCGAGTTCAACGACGAAAGACACGAACGCGTCGTGCATGCGGCCCGCCTGCTCGGCAATCTTCATGACGTTGCTGTTCTGCCGTTCCAGCCGCCAGACGCTTTCCACCACGCGGGCCGTGGCCATCAGCGTGGTGGGGCTCACCAGGACCACGTTTTTCCGCCAGGCTGCTTCGTAAAGGCCGGTATCCGCCTGCACCGCCGCGAGAAACGCAGGCTCGACGGGCACGAACATCAAGACGAAATCCAGTGACTCCAGGCCGTACAGCGCCGGGTAGTTTTTCTCGCTGAGACCCCTGATGTGACTTCGCACTGACACAAGGTGCTGCTCCAGCGACTCGGCCCGGTCGTCATCGTTGTCCGCACTGACGTAGCGCTCGTAGGCGACCAGAGAAACCTTGGCGTCCACGATCAGGTTGCGGTCTGGCGGCAGCCGGATCACGACGTCGGGTTGCTGCCGGTTGCCGTCCTCGGTGACGCGGCTGTCCTGCACTTCGTATTCCCGGCCGCGGGTTAGTCCGGAATCCGCCAGCACGCGTTCCAGGATCATCTCGCCCCAGGTGCCCTGGGTCTTCGATTCGCCCTTCAGCGCCGTCGTCAGGTTCTTCGTGTCCAGGCTCACCTGCTGGTTCAGGTCCATGAGCCGTTTCAGTTCGTCCTTCAGCGAGCGCCGTTCGGTGGTTTCGCTTAAGTGGGTGTCCTCGATCTTCTTCTGGAAGTCCTTGAGCCGCTCGCGAAAGGGGTTGAGGAGTTCGTTCAGCTTCGTCTCGTTGGTCGCCGTGAACTTCGCGGTCTTTTCCTCGAGGATCTGGCTGGCGAGGGACTTGAAGGTGTCGGTAAAGCGCTTTTCCGTTTCGGCGATGAACGCATTCAGGCGCGTCTCGTTTTCCGCCTGGCTCATCCGGGCGGCGGTCAGTTCAGCCTCGAGTTCGCCGATGCGGGCGGCGCGCTGTTCCAGCGTGGCGGCGAGACTGCGTGCCTTCCCCGCAGCCTCCGTTTCGGCGGCCACCGCCGCTGCCCGCGCCTGCTCCAGCTGGCCGGCCAGAAGGCGGGCGCGTTCCTCAAACACGGCCTTCGCCCGGCTGGCAAGCAGCCAGGCCAGCGTGGCCCCGACTAGCAGGGCGATCAGGCTGAAGGCGAGGGTCACAAGGGTCGTTGATTCCACGCCGTGAGTGTACCCGGCCTCGGCAAAGGCGGGTTACTGGTAGCGGCAACCCGTACCGATGGGCGTGTACCTGACGATCAGGTCCTCGCAGTTGATCTCAAAGTGTATTTCGCAGTTCGCGCGGTCCGGCTGCACGTACACCCAATGGCCATTGCCGAGGTTGTAACGCTTGTGCTGCCAGCCGATGCGGGATGAGTAGCTTCCGGAAGGCACTGCAAGCGCGCGAAGTTCGGCAACGTTCCTGCCAACCAGCCCGTCGGCCCAATCCTTCAGGGTTGGTATCTGTGAGCTGCAGGCCACCAGGCTTAAGGCGAGCAAGAGCAGACGGATGACGGCCACGACGAAGCGCCTCAGTCGTCCATTGCCACGGCCAGGGCAGGTACGCCATCGAACAGCGCCGGGTAGGTCAGACCCGCGGCTACCGGCATGCCGGGAAAGTTCAGCGTGCCCCGCAAGGCCTGACCGAAGCGATCGCCACCCAGCAGATCGAGGCGGACCTGGAAGACATCGTGCAGCCCCGCAACGGCGTTCATGCCTGGAATCCGGTTCATGAAGCGGCTCAAGCGACCGCCTTCGCCCGCGAAGGTGGCCGGGTCGATCACGCCCCGGCTCTCGGCAAAGTTGTTTGCGCCCTCAACGGGCATGGCGAATCGCTCCTTGCCCTGCGCCGCACCGCCAGGGGCCCACGTGGCCCCGTAGTGAACGATCCGGTTGTAGGCGTAGCCGAAGCTTGCGGCTCCCGCGGAGTAGGCAAATCCCTCGCGGAATTCACCGCCACCGATTGTCGCCGTTGCGCCGCCGACCAGTCCGGATGCCACGACACGTTCAATCCCCCAGTTGTTGCCGTACGCCGCCCCGACAGCACCATATCCGGCGCCGCCAATGGCACCGAGCGCCGCCCCGCGAACGTCGCCAGTCACGATTCCGCCCGCGGCGGCACCGCCCGCCACCGCGCCGACGGTGCCGGCTCCGACCGCCGTTGCCCCGGGGGCCGACGCCAGGTACCACTCACTCGCGGCACCGGCCGTGTAGTAGGCAGCCACAGCCGCGAGGATTTCCCGCCCGTAATTGTCGATCACGCGCCGGAACACACTGCCAATGCGGCTGAAGAGTCGCTTGACGAACTTGCCGATGCGACCGAAAAGGTAGCCGCTCGGGTCAACCAGTGACGTCGGGTTGTTGGCCACGTAGGCGTAGCGGTTGAGCGACTGGGGATTTGTGAGATTACCCAGCATCGGGTCGGGTGCCAGCATCGCGCCCAGCACCGGATCCTGCACGCGGCCGTTCATGTGAATCAGTCGCACGCTGTCTAAGTGTTCGTGCCCGGTGTAGCCACGCTCCAGAAAGTGGCTTTCGCTGGCTAGCGAATCCGTGGTGTCAGCGCTCCAGTTGGTGTTCCGGCGCTTGCCGAAGGCGTCGAAACGCTGGGCCAGCATCGGGCGGCCGCTGCCGTAGACCAGGCTGAGCGTGTCGATACTGCCCTGGTGATCGCGGTGCAGGAAGTAGCCACTGAAGAATGGCTGACCCTCACGCTCCACGTGCGAGTAGACCGCCTCTCCGTTGGCGAAGACAGTTGACCGATAGCGTCGCTGCGAGCCGTTGACCTCCACCTCGAAATGCGGGCCGATGTACCACGTGGTGACAGTCGATGCGCCGGCGCGCGAAATCTGTCGGATGCGCTGGCGATCCGGGCCGTAGGTGAACTCGGCGTAGTCGGCGGTGCCGCGGTTGATACGTTTTGGCAACGGGAAGGGATACCAGCTGATCACCTTGCCCTGGCGCGCAGACATGTTGCCGTTGGCGTCGTAGGCGTAGTTCTGGCTGCCAGCCGGGCCGCCGGCCACGGCGGTGACGGCACCGGGGTGTGAACTGCCGTAGGTGTACGTGCCGACGTCAGATTTCGACCGAATCCGGCCACCGGCGTCGTAACTGAGCGCGAGCGACTGTGTTCCGTTGAGGCGCGCGGTGAGCAGCCGGTTCTGCTCGTCGTAGCTGAATTCCTCGGTCAGGCCCCGGGCCAGATCCTGTCGCTGCAGGAGGTTGCCGACTTTGTCCCAGCTGAACATGTAGTTCTGCTTCTGCGTCCCGAGATCAGGACCCGTCCTGATCGCCTTCAGCCGGGAGCTGGCCCGATCGAAGTCGCGCTGTTCATCGACCGACTGGTAATGGCCGAACCGCACGAGCCGTTCCTGGCCGAGCGCGTCCTGGCTCCGGAGGTCGTAGAGGGGCACGAAGAAACCGCCGCCGAACGCAAAATCCTGCTCGATCCCATCGATGTAGCCCGCGTCGTAGCGCAGCTTAAGGTACAGCCGAGAGCCATCGACCGTGGCGGGGTAGATCATCGATGTCACGCGGCCGAGCGCGTCCCACCCGTAGTTGGTGACATAGGAAGTGTCGTCCAGCGTTGACGTTACGGCGGTTCGGCGCCCGAGGGCGTCGTAGGCGTACTGCTCGAGAAAGCCGGCCGGGTCCGTGCCGACGGGGGCCGTCACGCGGCTCGGGAGTCCCAGCTGGGGACCGCTGCTGCCGTGGAATTCCCAGGTGGTGAGACCCTGCCCGGAATCGTTGCGCTGTACCAGTCGGCCCAGCTGGTCGTAGGTGAAGCTGATCACGTTGGTTGGCGAGGCGGCGTCAGACTGGGAGAGCAACTCACCAAACGCGTTGTACTCCGATGTGCGACGACCGCTGTCCGGCGATTCAATATCCGTGGGCAGGCCGCGGTCGTCGTAGCTCAGTGTCGTGCGAGTGCCATTGGGATCGGTGATGCTGGCGAGTTCCCCGAAGGCTGTGTAGCTATAACTGGCCGTGCCGCCCGCGGCGGAGGTCACCGCGATCAGTTTTCCTTCCGCGTCGACGGTGTGAGTGCTGACACGATTCTCCGGGTCCCGCACCGTCCGTATCAGGCGGTTGGAATTCCAGCGGGTACTGGCGTTGCCACCCGATTCGTCGGCCGGCCGGTCTTCCGCGCGCTTCTGGCTGCGCACGTCGTACCGGTTCTCCACCCAGAACTGCGGCTCGCCGTTCACGTAAGGCACGGTTTGCCTTGCGAGCCGGCCGAGTGCGTCGAACTCCATCAGTTGGCGGCTGGTCTGGCCCGCGGCGAGACTGGATTCCTGGCCCACCGTACGGCCGTAGCGGTCATGGATCGTGGTTGTGACGAAGCCGTCGCTGCGCGTGGCGCGTAACTGGTACTGCCCGCGATTGCTAAAGCACCCGCCGGCACAGCTGGCATACGAGTAGGCGGTGCCCGGGCCGTCAGCACGAGTTTCCTGCCGCAGCCGCGCGAAGTTGTCCCAGCTCCACTGTGTGCGAAGGCCGCGCGGCGAAGTGCGCGACAGCTCGACATCCAGGCCATGGTCCCACTCCGACGTGACGACAGGGCTTGCCTGGCCGCTGATGAGCGCCGTCTCCGCACGCGGTCGGTCGCTCCACGCGTCGTAGGCATAGACCGTTCGCCGCGCTGTCGCCGAAGAATTACCCGGACGACGGCTGACTTCCGTGAGCTGTCCCGTGTTGTTCCAGCTGCGGGTAGTGACCAGCAGCTGCGCGAGCGGGCCGGGCGTGCCGGTGAGTTCGGTGAGTTGCCGGCACGTGGTCGCCGACCACGCGTACAGGACTGTGCGGGTGGTGGCGCCCGCCGACGAAACGTCACGGGTGGTATCCACCCGCTGCGGCAGGCCGAGGCAGTACTGGGCGGTCCGGGCTGTTTCGTCGAAGATCGTCGTTACCGTGGTGTTGAACACGTCGGACCCCGCCGGCGATGACACGGTGGTGGCCTCTCGCACTGGCAGACCGTGATTGAAATCGTAGGTCAGCGTCCGGCTGGTGGTACTGACCAGCTGGCCAAGGCCGCCGCCCTCGGTATCCGCTTCGTACTCGTCCCGGCTTTCGGACTGCAGGTAGGGAAAGTGGTAGTCGCCGGCGGCATCCGCCGGTGCGCTCGCTTTTGCGTGACTGCCCCAGACGAGACGGCGTTCACTGAGCTTGCGACCGTCACTGCGCTGGGTTGTCACGAGATCGGGCACGCCGATAAAGGGAAAATCCTGGCGGTGGTTTGTATCGTTGTACACAGCGACGCCGTGCAGGGCCGCGTACCGGGAGTCCGTAGCGCGGATTTTCTCGAAGCCGAGGAAGCCGCGACCGAGGCGGTTCACCTTGCCGTTCCAGTAGGCATAGTTGCTGGTGTAAGTGGTGCCGATGCCATCGTTGGCTGTGTACTGGGCGACCACTGAAAGGGATCCCCCGCGCAGCAGGTACTCGCCGTTGCCGGCTGTGCCGTTGCGCGTGTAGCTGGCCAGCGTGGCCAGCGCTTCGTACCGGGGTTGAAAGACATTGCCAAGCCCGTCGGTGGCACTAATCAGCAGATCTGGGCGCGGGCCGCTGTGTTTGCGAACGTGCCACTTGCCGGTGTTGTCCAGAAAGACCAGGTCGGGGAGTCCGTCACCGGAGACATCGGTTGGCGCCAGTCGAATGGTGTCAGCTGGCGTTGGGCCGCCCGCGATGTCGACGTAGCGCGTGGCGTCGGTGTTGCTTAGCGCCGGACCTTGATTGCCTCCGCCGGCCAGATGCACTCGCCAGGTGCTGGTATCTAGCCGACGGATCATGTCCTCCCGCCCGTCGCCGTCGAAATCGATGGCGCGCGCGATATGCCCGATGTTGGTAGAGAAGCCGGCCGGTTCAGCTGCCGCCAGTGAACTGCCATGGCTGCGCCGGGTTTGCCAGCCCAGCTCGCGGTCGCGATAGGCGAGATCCGTCAGGCCATCGCCATTCAGGTCGAGGGTCACTGCATCGAAAGACGGCGGTGTTGTGAACAGTGGCTGGAAGTCGCTGCCGGTGGACAGGAAACCCTCGTAGTACCAGGGTGGCCCGATGAGGCTGAACGTGCCGCGCAGGATCAGCAGATCCTGCCGGCCATCGCCGTCGAAATCCGGAGCGCCGGCAGCGCCATCGAGCAGGGGTATCAGGGCTGATCCGCCGTTAACCGTAATCCCGACCGTCGTCGTCTGTTCGGCGCCGAAGCCAGACCCGGTGTTGCGACGGATCCGCACCAGGGCATCGCGCACGTACACGAGATCATCGAGGCCATCGCCGTCCACGTCGACGGGTAGTGGTGCCCGGACGGCGTCGGTCGAGAGACCCGTGTTAACCGCGGTGAGAAAACCACCGGTCCCGTTGGACCGGTGTACGAGCCAGGTACTGGGTGTGCCAGGACCTGAAGCCAGAAGATCGCGCCTGCCATCGCCGTCGTATTCCAGCGTCCGCCCGCTGCCGTAGCGGGCGACGCCGGTATTGATCGGCGCCGCCGCGTACACGCTGGCTGCACCGGCGTTCGCCAGCCGCACGTGCCAGCGCTCCGTGCCACCAACGCTAACAGGGACGTAAAGATCCGCGTCACCATCGCCATCGTGATCTGCAAACAGTGCCTCGCCGGCGCCCGAATCGGTGGGGCCGGCTACGGGTGCTTCAACGTTGCGGACGCCGGTTTGCCAGTCAAAAACTGTCGCTGGCAGGCAGTCGGCCGGGCCGCACTGCTGGATGCTGGCCAGCAGGCTGCGTCGGGTTCCGTTTGTGTTCCCGGTGCTGTAGGTCAGCGCATAGCGGTGCACCAGGCGAAAGCCGCTGCCGGCGTCAAATTCGTAGCGAATTGCCGCCAGTCGCTGCAACCGCTGCCAGTTCGCCCCCCAGCGATGAAGCTGGCGCTGATCCTCCAGCGGACGTGGCTCGTAAGTGAACACGACCCGAAAGCGGGCCCCCGCGCCTGCGGCGTCGCCGCTCCAGCGGATTTCCGCGGGCAGGGACTCGCCATTGACCTGATCGTCCAGCCATGTGAAAAGAATCTGGTTGGCGAACTTGTCGCTGATCTGGTTGATCGCCCACTCGCGAACTTCACCCGTCGTTCCAGGAGCCTCGATGCGGGAATCGGTATCGTTGCCGTAGCGCCACGTCAGGCCGCCAGGGTGCTGCACGTCGAAGCTGGCGGGACCTTCGCCCTGCTTGCCTCGCGAGATTACCCGCTGGAGATTGTTGATCTCGGTCCGGTATTCCGCGCCATCCGCGCCGTAGGTCCCGGCGACGAGTACGAGAGGCTGGCCGTCGAGGCAGTAGCGATCGCCGTCGGCAAAACGAACGCCCTGCGCACGGCCATCCACCGCGTGCGTGAGCGGGCAGCGTGTGATGCGTGACAGACCCGTTATCGTGAAACCAGCGCCGGCCAGCCCGTCCGGATCGTGACTGCCGTAGCGCAAGCCAAGGGCCGGGCGCAAGCCGCCGCGACCCGGCGCGACGTTGATCGGGACGGTATAAATGGCCGCGCCCGTCGGGTCCACGCCGAATTCCGCGGCGACCCGGCCCACCGCAATGGCGCCGACAGCAGTCGTGCTGGCGAGAACGGCGGCAATTGCGATCGCGCTGCCAGACCAACGAGGGAGAACGCGACCGCGACGCTGCATGATGTGCTCCGGAAACTGAAAGGTTTTTGTGGAGGCACATGAGAGCAATCGCGGCTCGCCCCGCGCGACCCCCGAAACCTGCGTGAACAGCTGGATTCCGCCAGCCATTCGAAATTCCTGACGAAGACCTGAGTTATTCTTCCGGCTCCCCACTGTCCATGCGGAAGCCGTTCCATGAAAAAGTTCCTGAAATACACTTCCGGTGGCCTCATCGTGGTGTTGCTGCTCACGGTCGCTGTTTACCTGTACAGGGCACAGAGTTCCGCAGCACGGCCGGCGCCCGAGGCCATGGCGGCGATGCAGTCCGACGATCGAGTGGTGGTTGATGACGGCAAGTACGTGGTGTTCCGGCCCGCGGGCGCCCTGCCAACCACCGGCCTGATCCTGTACCCGGGCGCCTCCTGCGACGTGCGCGGCTACGCGCCTGTGTTGCGTCGGGTTGCCGAGCGCGGTTATCTCGTGGTCGGCGTGCCGATGCCGCTGAACATGGCGATCTTTTCACCGAACCGGGCGGACGATGTCCGTGCCGCGTTTCCGGCCGTACAGCGTTGGGTGATCGCGGGCCACTCAATGGGCGGCGCAATGGCAGCGCACTATGCCCACAAGCACCCCGGCGACCTGGCCGGCCTGATCCTCTGGGATTCGTACCCGGCGGCGAGCGACTCGCTGGTGGAGCTGCCGTATCCGGTATGGCACATCCACCGCGCCACCGTTGACGGTCGCGCACCCGAGAAGTTCGAGGGCATGCGCAACCTGTTCCCGGTTACCAGCATGTGGGTGCCGGTGCCGGGCGGAAACCACATGCAGTTCGGCTCGTTTATCGGGGGCAGCTACCAGGAAGCATGGACCGCGACGATCACCGCACAGGAGCAGCACGACATCGCCGTGACGGGAACGTTGAACGCGTTGTTGGCGATGACTGCTACGCGCGAGTAGCCAGAAAGCCGCCGCGGGCGCGACGAAAGCGGACGGTGACGTACTCGCTGCGAATGAGCCAGCGCCAATCCCGTTCGTCATGGTCATCGCAGGACACGATGCGCACGAGAGCCACGAGTGCCTCGCATTCCACCTTGATGAGTTTTTTGACCGGCAGCGCGGTGTGGGTGGCGAAGCGCAGGCCGTGCACGGAGATGTCGCGGGTCTCGCCCGGGTACGGACCCCTGCCGGGCCAGTTGGTGAAGTAGTTTAAGGCCAGGCGTTTTTGCACGCGATTGACGGCGCGCTGTCCGGGCTCCAGGCGTTTGTGCTCGGCCGGTGCCAGTGGGGTGTTGCACGTGGTGCAGGTTGCGCTGTCGTGGATGCGGCCCCTGAAGCCGTGGGCGGCACCACAAAACTGGCAGAGCGCGCTCGGCTCCGGCGCAGACGCGGCGTTAACCGGGTTCGCGACCACTGACTGGCACGCGTCGTCGTACGCGGCCCGCTTTGCAGGGTTACTGAGTACGGCATAGGCCTCGTTGATGGCTGTTGCCGTGAGGTGGTCGCCGCCGAGATCGGGGTGCCGGCGTAACGTCGTCATCAGGGTCCGGTAGCTGGACCTGATGATTTCATCTGGCGCGTCTGGCTGGACGTGCAGGACGCGGTAGTAGTTGAGGGGTTTGTCCATGACTGCGGCAAATGTTAAATGCGCTGCGCTGCGCCGACTGTGCGGGGGGTCAAGAATAGCGCTACAGGCCAGAGGTGGCGCGGTCCCGCAAGGCTGGAAAGCCGTCAGGAAGGCTCCAAAATCGCCTTGGAGCGCGAACTGGCGTATCGTATCTGGATGCCTACTACAACCGCTCCCGCGACCAAACCCAACCCCCTCGATGCTGAACCCTTCGCGCTCAAGTCCATAACGAAGTCCGCGCCACCCGCAGGCGTGGATACGGAAAACTGGCACCGATACGTAATTATCCAGGGTAAAAACACGATTGTGGGCCAGCTCCAGGGCACCAAGGCCAGCACGGAACGCGCAGTTTTGGAAATCATCGAACGGCTGAATGAACGCCGCCGGGGCAAGACCGGCCGCGTGCAGTTGAGCCCTGGCCGCAAGAAAAAAGGCACGCCCCCGTCACAGCCGTCCGACGACTGAAGTCAGGCGCCCTGCTCGACGAGCTTTTCTTCCCGGTGTGCCGTAATTTCCTTGAGTATTGACCGCAGCCAGAGCACACCGATTCCGCCCGAGATGAAGTTGGCGCTGGCCGCTGCGATAAATATTCCGATGATGCCGAAGAACTGGGACAGTACCCAGGCGAGCGGCGCGTACACCGCAACGGTTCTCGAGAGTGACACCCACATGGCAGCCATTGGCCTGCGAAGCGCGTTCAGCGAGCCATTCACGGCCATTGCACAGCCAAGCGCCATGTAGCTCAGTGGCACGATTTGCATGTGAAGCAGGGCCGTGTGCTTTGCTTCGCCGGTGAGTCCGAACAGATCGGTAATCAATCCCCCGAACAGCTGCATGATGACGGCGACCGTGATGCCGTAGAAGAGGGCAAACCGGTAAGCAAAGTTTATGGCCTCATGGACCCGATCAAGCCGCTTCGCGCCGAAATTCTGGCCGACAAACGGCGTCATCGCACCATTCAGGCTCATGACGGCCAGCAGTGACATTCCCTCCAGTCGTGACGCCATGCCGAAGCCGGCCACCGACTCCTGTCCGAAGGTGGCGATCTGGTAGGTAATAAATGCCGTCGTTACCGGCGCCACCAGGCTGCTCGTCAATGAAGGCAGCCCAACGTGCAGAATTTGACGCCAGGAATCCATGATCAGTTCCGGCGCCAGCCGGCTGAAGTCCACCAGCTTTTCCCGGTAAACCACGAAATAGGCCGAGGCGCACAGCGTAACCGCATTGGCCAGCACGCCGCCGAGGGCCGCGCCGGCAATTTCCATCCGGGGGAACCCGAACAGGCCGAAGATGAGAACGGGATCGATGGCGATATTCAGCACCGCGGCTGTTGTCATGATTATGGCCGGACGCTTGGCGTCGCCCGAGGCCCGGAGCACCGAGTTGGCGATCATGGGCGCGACCAGGAAGATCCCGCCGTAGTAATAAATGCTCATGTAACGATGGATGAGCGGCAAAATATTTTCGTCGGCACCGAGCAGCCGGAAGACCGGGTCGATGGTGTTGAGGCCGATAATCAGCACGACGGTGCCGCAAAGGATTGCCAGCAGCATTGCGTGGGCCGTGATACGTTTTACTTCGTCACGTTCGCCAGAGCCAAAGAGGCGGGACACTACCGACGACGTGCCAATGCCGAGCGACATGGCGATCGCGCCTACAATGAAACTGACCGGGAACGTAAAACTGACTGCGGCCAGCTGCTCGGTGCTGACGCGAGCGATGAAGAAAGCGCCCGCCACGTTGTTGATGACGATGGCCAGCATGCCAAGCAGCATGGGCACCATCAGTGAAAAAATTGCGGAGCTTACCGGCCCTTCGATGAGACGGGCGCCCTTGCCCGCGGCGGGCTTCATGCGGGATCGACGCCGGCGATGCAGAGGTACTTGATCTCCAGGTAATCCTCGATGCCGTACTTCGAGCCTTCCCTGCCGTTGCCGGATTCCTTCACGCCGCCGAACGGGGCAACCTCGGTCGAGATAAGGCCGGTGTTAAGTCCGACGATCCCGTACTCCAGTGCCTCCGGCACGCGCCAGCTGCGGCCGAGGTCCTGCGTGTAGACGTACGCGGCGAGACCGAACTCGGTGTCGTTGGCGAGATGAATGGCCTCGGCCTCGGTGCTGAAGCGAAACAAAGGCGCGAGAGGGCCAAAGGTTTCTTCACGGGCCACACGCATCGAGGGCGTGACGTTGGCCAGCACGGTGGGTTCGAAAAACGTGCCACCCAGCGCGTGCCGCTTGCCACCGGCAAGAACCTTGGCGCCGTGTGCCAGGGCATCGGCGATGTGTTCTTCAACCTTGGTTACGGCGGCATCGTCAATCAGCGGACCCTGGTCCTGCTCGCCTGCCAGCCCGTCGCCAACGCGGAGCCTGGCAACTGCTGCGGCGAGCTTGCGGGCAAATTCGTCATACACTTTGTCTTGCACCAGCATGCGGTTGGCGCACACGCAGGTCTGGCCGGAATTGCGGTACTTGCTGACGATGGCGCCGGCCACCGCAGCATCGACATCCGCATCGTCGAAAACGATAAACGGCGCGTTGCCGCCGAGTTCCATCGAAACCTTCTTTACCGTCTGGGCGCACTGCGCGAGCAGCAGCTTGCCGATGGCGGTTGACCCGGTGAAGGTCAGCTTGCGAACCACCGGATTGGCCGTCATCTCACCACCGATGGCTTTCGCGTTACCCGTGACCACGTTGACCACGCCAGCCGGAATGCCTGCACGTTCCGCCAGTTCGGCGAGTGCGAGTGCGGAAAACGGCGTCAGCGATGCAGGCTTGATCACAATCGTGCACCCGGCCGCAAGAGCGGGTGCCAGCTTCCGGGCAATCATCGCCGACGGAAAGTTCCACGGCGTGATGGCAGCCACCACGCCAACCGGCTGCTTCAGCACCACGATGCGGCGGTCCTTCGCATGACCGGGGATCACGTCGCCATACACACGCTTCGCTTCCTCGCTGAACCACTCGAGAAAGCCGGCGGAGTACGCGATCTCGCCGCGGGCCTCGCTAAGCGGCTTGCCCTGCTCCGCGGTCATGAGCCGGGCCAGGTCATCCTGGTTGGCAAGCAGCAGGTCGTGCAGCTTGCGAAGCAGGCCCGCACGTTCCCTGGCCGGTCGCTCGCGCCAGGCTGGCAGCGCCGCATCGGCCGCGGCAATGGCGGTGCGCGTTTCGTCGGCGCCGCAGTCGGGCACGGTGCCAAGTTGTGCGCCGGTAGCCGGATTCGTCACCGCTACGGTGGCGCCGGTTTTTGCAGCAATCCATTCCCCGGCGACGTAGGCCTGAGTGCGGAGCAGCGCGGGATCAGTGAGTTTCAGCATGACTGCATGCCATGATACGGCAATGGGTATGCGTCAATGAAGCTGGCGAGCTTTCGCGACGGGACGTCGACGACCTGGGGTCTTTCGAGGGCCGGCGGTGTGCAGATGGCAACGCCGTCGCTGCGAGCCCAATTTCCGGCGCTTCGGGACGTGCTTGCGGCTGGCGCGGTCTCCAGCATTCCGGTGCTGCTGGCGCCCGAGCGGCTCCGCGATCCGGCATCGCTTAAGTTCGTGCCCGTGATCCCGGACCCGGCGCGGATAATCTGTGTCGGCGTGAATTACCTGGAACACATCCATGAGATGGGCAGGGAAACGCCAGACTACCCGACACTCTTCACGCGCTTCCCCGACAGCCTGGTGGGTCACGGCGAGTTAATCGTCCGGCCGCAGCTTTCCACTCACTATGATTATGAGGGCGAGCTGGCGATCGTCATTGGCACATCGGCGCGCTACGTGCGGGGCGCGGACGCCCTCGACCATGTCGCGGGCTACACCTGCTTTCTCGATGGTTCGGTGCGCGACTGGCAGCGGCATACCAGCCAGTTCATTCCCGGCAAGAACTTTCCCGCCACCGGCAGTTGCGGGCCGTGGCTCGTGACCACGGACGAAATCACCGATCCGGCCAGCCTTGTGCTTCAGACCCGCGTGAATGGCGAGGTACTTCAGCAGGCGCCAGTCAGTGACTTGTGTTTCGACGTGCGGCAGATTATCGAGTACTGCTCGAGCTTCTGCGTGCTGAACCCCGGCGA
The DNA here is from genome assembly GCA_032122615.1 of Gammaproteobacteria bacterium. Lineage (GTDB taxonomy): Bacteria > Pseudomonadota > Gammaproteobacteria > Steroidobacterales > SHZI01. The sequence goes on from JAQBGF010000070.1 coordinate 22,684, forward strand.
TATCATTGCCACCGGCACACCGAGTGGCGTCGGGTTCGCAAGGACACCGCCGCGCTGGCTGCTCCCGGGAGATATCGTGGAAGTCGAGATCAGCGGTATCGGTGTGCTGTGTAACGAGGTTACCGACGAGGAGAACCTATCATGAGTGCAGCCCCGGACAACACGCGTGCCGCCATCGTGCTCGCGATCGGCATCGTGCTTGCAGGTTACTTTGTTGGCAACGCCCTGATCGAGGCTCGCTCCAGCGAGCGGAAGGTTTCGGTCCGGGGTCTCGCCGAGCGGGAGGTGCCCGCCAATCTGGCCTTGTGGCCCATTGTCTTTACCGTCACGTCGAACGATCTCGGGAGTCTTCAGCAGAAAGCTGACGCCGGTGTGGCCACCGTTCGGGAGTTTCTGGCCAAAGACTTTCCCGCGGAGCAGGTCAGCGTGTCGGCGCCACGCGTACAGGACCGCGAAGCACAGCGACTGAACAGAGACGGCGCGCAGATCGACCGCTACGCCGCGGAGGTTGCCGTCACGCTGCGGACGGACCGCATCGACGCCGCGAAAAAAGCCATCGAGAAAACCGGGGAGCTGGTCAAACAGGGCGTTCCCGTGATGCGCAGCTACGAGTACAACACCCAGTACCTCTTTACGGCCCTCGAAACGATCAAGCCGCAAATGATCGCGGAAGCCACGAAAGACGCACGACGGGCGGCCGAGCAGTTTGCCAAGGACTCCGGCAGCGAAGTCGGCGCGATCCGGACCGCCCAGCAGGGCCTGTTCTCGATCGCGGATCGCGATCAGTTCTCGCCGGAAATCAAGACCGTTCGCGTTGTCACGACGGTGGAGTACTACCTGGGTGACTGATCGGCCGCGCTAGCAGTTACGCTTCCAGCCCTTCATGTACTGGTCCCAGTTCTGCTCGACCAGATCGAACGACTCCGGTGCCAGTTCTTCCAGCAGGTCGCGATTGCGCTCGGGATAGATATCCGGCCCACCCTCTTCCGGCAGCTGGCGCGTTGCATCGATCACAATTTTGCTGCTCATCGGGCGCTTCGGTGAGCTGGGGTCCAGAGGCATGCCGCGCGCTTCCTTGATGATCTCCGCTGCCGGGTACGGTTGCCAGCGGGCGCCCACGGCCTGCATCACTTCGTCGCGATTCAGGACGTCGACGTCCTTGTCCACTACGATGCAGGCCTTGGTAATCGGCACGATGGTGGCGATCTTCTTGCCGGCCTCCAGGCCCTGCTTCGGTCCGGTCTTGTCGATGGACAGGATGCCGATACCGGTCCACTCCACCGGCGAGTGAAAGGCGACGGCGTTTGGCACGATCTTCTTCAGGCGGTAGAAGGAGAAGGCCTCCAGCGGCGCCGTACAGAAGCCCCGGGTAACGCCCGTGAACTGATTGAGTATCCACGGTTGCTTGCGGTGCGTGATGCAGGTGACATTCATCACGAAGTTCTCTTCCTTCTTCAGGCCGAGATAACCATACATCTCGCCGAACGGTCCCTCGGGATGTGTCTGATCCAGCAATACCTCGCCCTCGATGACCATCTCGGCATTGGCCGGGATCAGCATGTCGTTGGTTTCGCACTTCACGACGTCGACGGCCTTGTTGCGGAAGCCGCCGGCGATGGCGAGTTCGTCGGCGCCGCCCTTGGAGATGATCGAGGAACTGATGAACCAGCCGATGGGGTCGTTGCCGACCACGATGGCGATCGGGCAGCGCGTCTCGCCGCGCTCGATCTTCTTCATGAACATCTTCCAGCCGGTCTGATTGGGCTCGGAATTCACGCCGATCTGGCGTGGACCCTGGATTTCGCACCGGTAGGTGCCGAAGTTCATGCCAAGCTCCTTGTCTTCGGTAAAGACCGAGCCGGTGTTGATGTAGCGGGCGGAGTCGGCGGGATTCGACTTGATGAAAGAGAAGTCGAGCAGGTTGCAGTCGTCGCCTTTCAAGATTACTTCCTTGACCGGTGCCGTGGCGGTGGGGACGGGGTTGGTCGGAATCATTGGCGTTTTGCCGAGTCGCGATTCGATGCCGTCATGCAGAAACTTGATCGTTTGCCGGTAGGTTTCGCGGTGGCTTTCCTGGCTCGCGCCCGGGGCGGGTTCGCGGCCCCAGATGATCGCTTCGGTGTCCCAGTGGCCCTGGTGGTTGGTGATGACAGGGCCTTTCATCCAGCGGCCGTCCTGCTTGATCTCTTCCACCAGAACCGCGGGCGCGCCGTACCAGCCGAATTCGTCCATCAGCCGGTAAGTCAGTGCCGTCAATTCGTACTGGTCCTGGTCGAGGCGCTTCACTCGCATCACGAGACCGCGGTCCTCCAGCGCCTTGACGTAGTCGCGGAAGCTGTCGAACGGGCCCACGTCCTTGCCCGGCCATGCCCGGGATTTGCCGGCCGCACGCGCCTCCGGTGGAGCCACCACCGAAAATCCCAGGGTGGCCGCGAGGCCTGCCGCGGCGGACAGCAGTTGCCGGCGGTCAAGGGCATCGGGGGGTGGTGTCGTCTGGGGGTTCTGTTTGTTGTCGGCCATGGGCTGCTCCTGAACGGTTGCCGGAGTACTAGGGGAGATCGAGATGCCGGCCGAAGAAGGCCAGCGTGCGCTCCAGGGCCAGCGCGGCACTGGTCGCGTGAAATTCGGGTCGCTCGTCGCAATTAAACCCATGGCCCGCGTCGGGGTATACCCAGGCGTCCGACTCCGGTCGCCCGGCCCGGATTTGCCCAATGATTTCCGGCGGGATCAGCTGGTCCCTGGCCCCGAAGTGATACAGCACCGGGCAGCGGGGTTTCTCCGCAAGCCAGCCCACATTGGCCCGGCCGTAGTAGGACACCGCCGCGTTCACGTCCGTTCGGCACGCCGCCAGATCGGCGATGGCGCCTCCCCAGCAGTAACCGACGGCACCAACCCGGTTCCCAGGGGGAAGGAGGAGACCACGAAGGGTGGTGACCGAAGCCGAGAGGTCGGTAGCCACATCGTCGATGTTGACCTGCTGCATCAGCGCGCGAGCCTCGTCGATCTGCGAGTAGGCGAGTTCAACGCCGGGCTTTTGGCGGTCGAAAAGTGCGGGTGCCAAGGCGAGAAAACCGTGGGCGGCGAACTCGTCCGCGACTTTCCGAATGTGAGCCGTGACCCCAAAAATCTCCTGGAGAACGAGCAATCCAACCATCGGCGGCCCGGGGGGCAGGGCCAGGTAGCCGTCCAGCGTGTGGCCATCCATCGTGCTGATTTTTATAGTTTTACTGGACATTCACGGTATTTCTGACTATAGACACTGATTTAACACTGGCGGGGCATGATCTGGCCAACGGGGATCGCAGGAAGCTGCCCTTATGGCGGCTTTGTTTCGTTAGCATACCCGACCCATGTACGCCCTCCTGATCCCGATTGTTGCCCCCGTTTTTATCATCACGCTACTGGGATATAGCTGGGCGCGCCTGGCCATACCGTTCCAACGGGACTTCGTCACGGGGCTGGTGATGAACATCGGTGTCCCCTGCCTGATCCTGAATGGAATTGCCCACCTGGAGGCGGATGCCAGCCTCTTTCTCTACATGATGGGCTATGCGCTGCTGGCCCTGATCAGCTGCGCGGCGATCGGCGGCGCATTGCTTCGCCTGCTCGGCCAGCCGTTGCGAAGCTACCTGCCGCCTCTCGGTTTTGGCAATGCCGGCAACCTCGGCCTGCCGCTCTGTCTGTTTGCCTTTGGCCAGCAGGGCCTGGGTCTTGCTATCGGCTTCTACCTGGTAGGCGCGGTTTCCCAGTTCCTGTTTGCGCCACTGTTTCAGGGGCGACAACCGGCCTTCCGGACGTTGCTAACCACGCCGGTGATTTACGCGGCGGTACTGGGTGTTGGCCTGCTGGCGACGGACGTCACGTTGCCACTGTGGCTCGGCAATACGATCGAACTCCTCTCCGGTCTTGCCATTCCGTTGATGCTCCTGGCACTCGGACAGGCACTCGGCAGCTTCAAGGTGCAACGCTTGCCGGTGGCGGCGGGGATCGCGGCCGGGCGCCTGGGCCTCGGCCTGCTGGTGGGCTTCGCTATCACTGAGATTTTTGGCCTGACCGGTGTTGAGCGCGGGGTGGTGCTGGTGCAGAGCGCGATGCCGGTCGCCGTGTTCAATTACCTGCTTGCCGCACGCTACGAGCGCCACCCGGAAGACGTGGCAGGCGCCATCGTAATCTCAACACTGGTGGCCTTTGCCGGCCTGCCGGCGCTGTTGCTAATTGCGCTACCCACGCCCGGCGG
>JAQBGF010000071.1:0-25095 GCA_032122615.1 Gammaproteobacteria bacterium
AACCGCCGCGTAGGAGCGCCTTCAGGCGCGACACCTGTAGATCGCGCCTGAAGGCGCTCCTACAATGCAGCAATAACCTTGCGCGTCAGCAGGTCCGTTACCCGGGCGTCTGAATAGCCAACATCCCGCAGCAACTCCCGCGTGTGCTCGCCCGCCCGCGGAACATCACGATGAACACCAAATCGCTCGCCGTCCATTTCGAGCGGCAGCGCCGGCAGGCGGGTCTTTTCACCAGTACGGGGACCGTCAGTCACCGTGAGCGGCAAAAGACCATTGCTCGCCGCCAGGTGCGGGTCGTCGAAGAGTTCTTCGGGCCGCGCAATTGGTGCAAACGGCAGGCCGGTCTTTTCCAGTTTCGCCATCAACTCCAGCTTGGTGTACTTGCGGAATGTGGCCTTGATCACCGGCAACAATCGTTCCTTGTGCTTAACCCGGTCGTTGTTGCCATCCAGGGTGCGATCGGCCGCGAGCTCGTGCAAATCAAACGCCGTACAAAAATCTTTCCACTGCTTGTCACTGACGACACCGACAAACACCTGCTGATCGTCGCCTGTCTCGAACACCTGGTAGATCGCCCACGCGGACACCCGCACCGGCATCGGCGCGGCGGGTTTCCCGGTGACCGCGAACTGCGCCATATGCTGGCCGACGAGAAATACGGTGCTCTCGTACAGCGAGGCAACAACATTCTGACCCGCACCGGTAGCGTTCCGCTGGAACAGTGCCGCGATGATGCCGACAGCGCCAAACATGCCGCCCTGCACGTCGATGACCGAGGTCCCGGCCCGCAGCGGCTGACCCGGCGGGCCGGTCATGTAGGCAAGGCCTCCCATCATCTGGGCCACCTCGTCCAGTGCCGTGCGGTTCTCGTAAGGGCCGCTGAGGAAACCCTTCTCGGAGCAGTAAATGAGCCGCGGGTGGCGGGTCTTCAGAACCTCATAGCCAAATCCGAGGCGATCCATCGTGCCGGGCCGGAAGTTCTCAATGACGACGTCCGCATCCTCGATGAGACGCAGCACGAGATCACGACCGTCGTCGGCCTTCAGGTCTACGCAAATGCTGCGCTTGTTGCGGTTGTACATCGGAAAGTAGCCGGCGCCGGACCCGGGCAGCCGGCGCGTGTTGTCCCCGCCGACCGGCTCGATCTTGATCACGTCCGCGCCCAGATCGGCAAGAATGAGACCCGCCGCGGGACCCATGACCATGTGCGTGAACTCGATAACCCGCACCCCGGCGAGTGGCAATCCCTGTCGTCCTGTCATTTTCCTTAGCCCTGATTCCAGTCGTGTTATGCGCGCCGGTGCGCTCAGTGGCGGTTGATTCGCGCTTGGATTATCGCCCAGGGCGCCCCCATATAGAATAATGCCCATCTGACGACAGGATTCTTCCATGGCTGGTGATAGCAATATTGACGTACTCGTGAGCGAAGTTGGCCCCCGGGATGGCCTGCAGAGCATCAAATCCATCATGCCAACAGCGGCGAAGAAGGCCTGGATTGCGGCCGAGGCGGCGGCGGGCGTTCGCGAGATCGAAGTCTGCTCGTTCGTTCCTGCAAAGCTGCTCCCGCAGATGGCGGATGCCGCAGAAGTTGTCGCTTACGCGCGTACCATCCCCAATCTCACCGTGCTGGCGCTGGTCCCTAACTTCAAGGGGGCCGAAAATGCCATTGCAGCCGGCGCTCACAAGATCGCCATTCCCCTGTCAGCAAGCGAAACCCACAGCAAGGCCAACTTACGAAAGACCCACGCGCAGGTCCTGGATGATGTCCGGAGCATCGTCGCGCTGCTGCGCTCACTCCCCGCGGAAAAACGCCCGGGCTTCGAGGGCAACATTGCTACTGCCTTCGGCTGCACTCTGGAAGGCGCCGTGTCCGAGTCAAAGGTGATCGAACTTGCGGTGGCGTTGATGGAGGCCGGATGCGACGACATAGGCCTCTCCGACACCACCGGCTACGCCAATCCGGCGCAGTTGCGGCGACTGATTCGGCTCGTGCGCAAGGAAGTTGGCAAGGACACCCTGAGCAGTGTGCACCTTCACAACACACGCGGACTCGGACTCGCCAATGCCCTGGCGGCACTTGAGGAAGGGATCACCACGCTCGACAGCTCGCTGGGCGGTCTGGGCGGTTGTCCCTATGCCCCCGGCGCAAGCGGCAATATCGTTACTGAAGATCTCGTCTTCATGCTCGATGCCATGGGCCTGAGAACAGGCATCGATCTCGACAAACTGCTGAAAGTCCGCTCCATCCTCGCCGAAGCGCTGCCAACGGACGAGCTCTATGGCTTCACCCCGGATGCGGGTCTGCCGAAGGGCTATGGCGGCGGCGGCTGGGGCGCAGGCCCACGGGGAGGCTGATTCCCGGCCGAGGACAAAACATTTAGCCCTTGGTTCGACCTGCACCCGGCAAATGGAAAGGCGGAGCCCGCGAGGGCCCCGCCTTTTTTGTGTGACCGGACTGAACGCACTCTCGTCGCGCTAGTACTTGAAGTTCAGATCCAGCTGCAACGTGTCGACACTGACTTCGTCGCCATTGTTGATGGTAGCGATGTTGTCCGTGTTGCGATCGACCAGAAAGTAAGTTGCCGAGACATTGGTCTTGTCCGACAGGGCATAGGTACCCGAGAAGACACTACCGGCGCCGTTGGTGCCACCCCCGCCGAAGTCCGAATTCGTCAGCAGGCCGAGGGTCGCATTCGATTCAAGATCTTCGTAGTAGTAACTGACCTGCCAGGTGCCCTTGGTCTTCGCGCTGCCGAACTGCGCTCCAACCATGTAGCCCTGTTCGTCGTCGTCGGCCGCGCTGTTGTTGATGTAATCCGCAAAGATCGTTACCGGCAGATCCGCAATCTTGAAGCCGGCCTGGGCAAACAGGTCATACACCTCGAAGTCGGTGGCGTACACGAGCGACCCGGGGACCCCCGTAGCCTGATTACCCTGGCAGAGCTGGTCTGCCGTTGGCACGTCCGATGACTGGTTGTAATAACAGGCCTTGCCCTTTGCATTGATGTTCGTATAACCAACGCCACCGGTCAGCGCTACAGGGCCGAATACTGACTTGGCACCGGCCTGCAGAATGTAGGCAAATTCCGAGTTGCCCTTATTGCTGTCACTTTCCAGGTAGGTACCGAGACCCTGGGCGAAGAATGTGCCGTTGCTCCAGGTGATATCAGAACCTTCAGGCCGCCAGTCACTGTCCCATTGCAGCTGACTGCCGCCTACCGTCTGGAAGGTATTCTTGACTTTTCCGCCACGAATGGACGTATCTGCCAGTCCCTTCCAGTCGAAATACGCCAGGTCGAGATTAATGCCCTTCGAGGAGCCGGCATTGCCCAAGGTCTGATTGGTTGAGATCGGGTCATCGCTGCCGGTCGCCAGGCCAAAGCCAACGGACAGCTCCGGCGAGACGGTGGCGACGAGTGCCGGTCGTGCCCTGATGCGATTGCGGTTGCGCGAGTCGTTGACCGGGCTACCCACGTCGTCGTTCTGGTATCGGTAGCGGAAATCACCTTCGATACGAATGCGATCCGCCCAGGACATCTTCTCCAGCCTGGTGGTATTTGCGGCGACCTGTTCCGACAGCGCCCTGTTGTCAGTGCCAGCAGCGACGGCCGTAGCAGGCGCCACCGCCTTCTGTTGCTCGGCTTTCTCCAGCTCCGCAATCCTCTTGTCCTGGGCTTCGATGCGCTCAAGCAGCTGCGCAACCTGCTCGTCGGTCACTGCAGCCAGGGCTGCCGGCGCGTTGACCGCAGACCCGATTACCATGCCCAGTGACAACGCATACACCGCACGTTTCATCGCCATTACGTCTTCCTCTCTGATCGGTTTGCAGGTGCCGCGAATCGGTCGATTCGGCTTGCCTGACGAGGAAGAGTTTGCTTCGTTTGTGTTACGGAATTATGAAATTGCCGCCAACTGAAACAGCTTGCGGGGATCGTTGCAGCCGCCTCAGGCGGCCAGAACCGGGGAATGACGTTGATCTAGCCGAAACGGCCGGTCACGTAGTCTTCCGTAAGCTTGTGGGACGGGTTGGTGAAGATCTTGTCGGTCGGCCCGACCTCGACGAGGCGGCCCAGGTGGAAATACGCCGTGCGATTGGAAACCCGGGCAGCCTGCTGCATCGAGTGGGTAACAATCGCGATGGCATACTTCTGCGACAACTCGTCGATGAGGTCCTCGATGCGAGCCGTCGCAATCGGATCCAGAGCTGAGCACGGCTCGTCCATCAGGATGACTTCAGGATTCACGGCAATGGTGCGCGCGATGCACAGCCGTTGCTGCTGGCCTCCGGACAAGCTGGTTCCGGCCTCCTCAAGCCGGTCTTTCACTTCGTCGACAAGACCAGCGCGCTCGAGGCTGCCGTAAACGATGTCATCCAGCTCTGCCCGGTTACGGGCCAGGCCGTGAATCCGCGCACCGTAGGCAACGTTCTCGTAGATGGACTTCGGAAAGGGATTCGGCTTCTGGAAGACCATCCCGACGCGTGCACGAAGCATCACGACGTCCATGTCCCGGGCGTAAATATCTTGCCCATCGAGCCGGAAATCGCCGGTTACCCTGGCAGATTCTATGGTGTCGTTCATTCGGTTGAGACACCGGATGAAGGTCGACTTGCCGCACCCCGACGGGCCGATCAGGGCAATAACCTCATTGCGGCCAACATCAAGACTGATATTCCGGAGCGCCTGCTTGTCACCGTAATGAACATTACCCCCACGGACGCAAATGACCGCGTCGCGGGCCGTGACATCACCCACCGTCTCAGGCGCAATCCGATCGGTCTCGCTTGCATCGGCAATGACCATAGCGGTGGCGGATTTCTCGGTGGCAGTGACGGGTTCCCGCATGGCGACGTAACCTCGTTCCTTTTCCATCAGCAGCATTATCGACGGTTTCCCATGCTAACTGCTACCAGCGGTGCTCGAAACGATTTCGTAGCCACACGGCGGCGGCATTCATCACAAGCAGAAAAGCCAGTAGCACCATGATGGCCGCAGACGTCAGTTCCACGAAGGCCCGCTCAGGGCTGTCCGCCCACAAGTAAATCTGGACTGGCAGCGCTGTGGACGGGCTCATGGGCCCACCCGGCACTTCAACGATGAAGGCCACCATTCCGATCATCAGGAGCGGTGCAGATTCGCCCAGGGCACGGGCCATGCCAATGATGGCGCCCGTTAGCATACCTGGAAGGGCAAGTGGCAGAACGTGGTGAAAAACCATCTGCATCGTCGATGCACCGACACCCAGGGCAGCCTCACGCACTGAGGGCGGAACCGACTTGATGGCAGCGCGCGACGCGATGATGATCACCGGCAACGTCATCAGTGAAAGCACCAGGCCGCCGACCAGCGGCGCCGAACGCGGGAGGCCGAAGAAATTGATGAACACCGCCAGCCCCAGCAGACCGAAAACAATGGACGGCACCGCGGCGAGGTTGTTGATATTTACCTCGATGACATCAACCAGCCAGCTGCGCGGAGCAAACTCCTCCAGGTAGATTGCGGCGGCAACACCGAGCGGAAAAGACAGCAAAAGGGTAACCAGCAACATAAAGAACGAACCCTTCGTCGCCCCCCAGATCCCAGCCAGTTCGGGCTCGCGGGAATCGCCCGCCGTAAAGAACGTTGTATTAAAGCGCTGCGCCAGCCTGCCCGATTTTTCCAGTTGATCGATCCACGCGAGCTGCTGGTCACTGAGCCTCCGCGCATAGCCCTCGCCCGACGGGTCGCCCCCGTCGCGGCCTTTCACGAGAATATTCACCTCGTCATCGGCCGGCAACCAGAGCTCCCGCGTCTGCCCGAGAATGCCCGGATCGGCCACGGCCATTGCCTGCAGCTTGAACGCACCCCCGGAACTGATCAGCGCATTCAGTTCACGGCGGGACACGCGGTCCTCAACACCTGGAAACAACTTCCCCAGTGAGGTCTTGACAAGCACGGGGTAGTTGGCTGCGGCCAGGACATCCGGGTCCCGCGTGCCATCCGGGTCGATAACGGCGGGATCAAACTGGATTTCAAGCCGTACGAAACTTTGTTGAAAAGCCCCGTAGCCATTGGCAATAATGGTCGTGAAGAGCACGAGCAGAAAACTCACCCCTATGAGCACCGACATCAGGCCGTAGAAGCGGAATAGCTTCTCGGTGCGGTAGCGACGGCGGAGACTGGCAACTACCCGGCGTCGCGTCTCTTCTGCAGTGAGTATGGTCATCAGTCGTATTGCTCCCGGTAACGACGGACAACCTGGAGGGCGATAATATTCAGAATCAGGGTGACAACGAACAAGACGAGACCGAGAGCAAATGCCGCCAGGGTTTTCGGACTGTCGAATTCCTGATCACCGACAAGCAACGTGACAATTTGCACGGTTACCGTTGTGACCGACTCCAGGGGATTGGCCGTCAGATTGGCGGACAAGCCAGCCGCCATGACAACAATCATTGTCTCGCCGATGGCGCGCGATGCTGCCAGCAGCACACCGCCGACGATGCCCGGAAGTGCGGCGCGAAGAACGACCCGCTTGATCGTCTCCGATTTCGTGGCACCGAGCGCGTAGGATCCATCGCGCATGGCGCTCGGAACGGCATTAATCACGTCATCCGAGAGCGACGATACGAAAGGGATAATCATGATCCCCATGACGAGACCCGCACCCAAAGCACTTTCCGAGGCCACATCCAGCCCGGCGCTGGCACCCAGATCGCGAATCACTGGCGCAACGGTCAACGCAGCAAAGTAGCCGTAAACAACGGTCGGAATTCCGGCAAGAACCTCCAGTACTGGCTTGACCACCCGTCGCACTGACCGCAACGCATATTCGGACAGGTAAATTGCGATCATCAGGCCAATCGGCACCGCAACGAAGAGCGCAATTCCCGATATCAGAAGTGTGCCGGCGAACAGCGGCATGGCCCCGAAGGCGCCGGAAGAACCAACCTGATCAGCCCGAATTGCCGTCTGCGGACTCCAGGTGAGCCCAAAAAGGAAGTCGCTGAACGGAACCTGCCGGAAGAACCGGATCGCTTCAAAAGTGACCGACAGCAAAATCCCGAGCGTCGTCAGAATCGCGACCATCGACGCGGCAACCAAGGCCATCTTGATGGCCCGCTCGACATGATTTCTCGCACGAAACTGTGGACGGAGCCGCGTCCATGCCACTGCAAAACCGACAAACGATACGGCGATAATCAGGCCGGACAGCAGCCTTTGTGAAGCTCCACGGAGATCCCTGTACAGATCTGCAGCGACGACGACCTCGGCTTGCCGGCTCTCGTCCACCATCTGCCCTGCCGCAAGATTGCGGATGTCGTTCAGCGTGAGACTGAGCTGCGCATCCGACTGACTGCGAAGAACCTCGGGCAGGGAATCAACAACACGGCCGGCGATAATCGTGTCGCTCAACGCCAGCCAGGCGAGCAGCAGAACGACGCCAGGCAAAATACACCACATCGACGCGTAGTACCCGTAGTACTTCGGCAGTGAGTGCAGCCGCTGCGCGGCTCCACCCGCCGCCGGCGAATTCGCCACGGCCAGAGCTCTCCGCCTGCCCAGATAGAAGGCCGCGAGTGTCATTGCGGTCAAAATCAACGCAAGTGTGGTGAGACGCATCGATCTCTTGTCATTCTGGGCTTGTCAAACTGAAACGCGGTGGCCCGCCATGGCGGGCCACCGCTCCATCATCCACTAATCGACGCCCGGCTACTTCTTTGCCGGAAGCATGACCTCAAGCACCGCCACCCGCTTGGCAACCACCTGGTACTCGGCGGCCGGCAGCGGAATCAGTCCCCTGTCAGCAAGATAGCCCTCTTCGCCCATTGCCTTCTGGCTCGTAAACTCGGCCATGAATTCCTTCATGCCGGGAATTGAGCCGACGTGTGCCTTCTTGACGTAGAAGAACAGCGGCCGGGAAATCGGATACTTGCCACTAGCGATGTTCTCGAAGGTTGGCGCCTGGCCGTCAATTACCGAGCCCTTCACAGAATCGGCATTCTGCTCCAGAAAGCTGTACCCAAAGATGCCGACGGCGTTCTTGTTGGACTTCAGTTTCTGGACGATGAGGTTATCGTTTTCGCCAGCTTCAATAAAGCGGCCGTCCTCGCGGAGCGTATAGCAGATCTGCTTGAACTTGTTCTCGTCCGTGTCCTTGATGGCCTTGATCCAGGGGATGGACTTGCAACCGCCCTCCATCGCCAACTCAACGAACGCGTCGCGTGTACCCGAAGTCGGGGGAGGTCCCAGAACCTCAATAGTCTGGGCGGGTAGTTTCGGGTTCACGTCTTTCCAGGTCTTGTACGGATTCGCCACGAGCGTCTCGGTGCCATTCGGGTTTGGCACCTGCTTCGCCAGTGCCAGGAACATGTCGCGCAGACTAAGAGGCAGCCCTGAAGCCGCCCGGGATTCCGCCAGCACGATGCCGTCGTAGCCTATCTTGACCTCGATGACATCCTTGACCCCGTTGGCGGCGCACATCTCAAGCTCCGACGACTTGATCGCCCGGGAACTGTTGGCGATGTCGGGGTGCTGCACGCCAACACCACCGCAGAAAAGCTTGATTCCGCCACCGGAACCGGTGGACTCCACCTTCGGCGTCTTGAATTTGCTGGTCTTGCCAAACTGTTCGGCAACGACCGTGGAAAACGGATAGACGGTGGATGACCCGACTATGCTGATGTAGTCACGTGCAGTCTGAGCGACGGCCGGGGCCGCGGTCATGGCAGCCAGGGAAATGGCTGTTAACAGGCCGGTAATCGTTGATTTGTGCTTCACGTCAACCTCCGAGGGGAACACCTTAGGGCTCCAACGCAAAGCATCTTATGGCCTCAATGTTAAGGAATTATTTCAACCCGACACCGGACGGTCGCTCTTGGCGGCCTCCAACTCCTGGATAACCGCCTCGCGCTCGGTGTGCCGGATATCCCGGCCGTGCACGAGGTAAACCACATATTCCGCAATATTCTTGGCATGGTCACCAATGCGCTCCAGCGCCCGGGCCACCCAGCTCACATCCATGAAACGCCGGATCGTCCGGGAATCTTCCATCATTAGCGAGATGCACTGGCGGGAAATCTGGTCGTACTCCTCGTCCACCAGTTTGTCTTCCTCAATGACGGCCAGCGCGTCATCGACGTCCATGCGGGAGAAGGCGTCGAGCGCATCGTGAAGCATTTCCTGTACGTGCTCGCCGAGAGCCTTGAGCTCACTATAGGCCGCGTGTTGAGTTCGCCCGGTCGCCAGATGGGAGGCGAGGTAGCCGATCTTCGATGCTTCATCTCCGACCCGCTCAAGATCCGTGATGGTCTTGATAACCGTGACAATCAGACGGAGATCCGCAGCCGCCGGCATCCGGGTTGCCAACAGCTTGCGACACTCCTCGTCGATATCGACCTCTAGCTTGTTGATCTTGTGGTCGTCATTCGAGACCCGCAGGCCGAGGTCGCTATCGCCGGAGATTATGGCCTCAACGGCTGTGTCGAGATGCTGCTCGACCAGACCACCCATGCGCAGCACCTCGCTGCGCAAATGCTCAAGCTCCGCATTGAAGCGCCGGGAAATATGATGGCTGAAGCTTTCGGATTCCATGGCGTCGCTCCTTCATCGTGCAACTGCACGGTCGGACACCCAAGTGGGCAAGGATATCAGGACAGGGTCAATCGATCGCGCGGAAAGTGGCAGACGAAAGTACTACCCTGACCGAGGCTACTGCGAATCTCAAGGTCGGCATCATGGCGGCGAAGAGCATGCTTGACAATGGCAAGCCCGAGACCAGTTCCACCGCGCTGACGGGTTCGCCCGCCGTCGGTCCGGTAAAATCGCTCCGTGACCCGGGAAATGTCTTCCTCGGAAATGCCAATACCGGTGTCCTGTACCGCGAGGTGCCCACCATCGGCGTCGACGGTCCAGCTGATCGTCACTTCGCCGTCTGCGGGAGTGTAGCGAACGGCATTCGCCACCAGGTTGGATACGACAGATTGCAGCTCGGATTCCTCGCCGAGAAGATTGGCAGTGCTGGTGATCTCGACACCGATTGAACCAGGGTGTTCAGGCAGCGCCAATGCCTCCTTCCTGGCCGAGGTCACGATGTTGCCTACATCGACCACATTCCCCTTGGAAACCGACTGCCCGGACTCAAGCCCGGATAGTTGCAGGAGATCCTCCACCAGACGGCTCATGCGAACCGCCTGTTCCTGCATCACGTTGACCGGCTCCTTCCAGCTTTCCGGAAATAGCTCGTCGTCGGCCAGGGTATCCAGATAGCCCATGATTACCGTCAGCGGCGAGCGAAGCTCGTGAGACGCATTGGCGACAAAATCCCGCCGGATACGCTCAATCTTCACGCGCTGGCTGACATCCCTGATCAGCAACAGCATCTGATCGGGACCGTACGGAATCAGCCGGCACGACAGCCAGCTTTCGCCGCCGGCAGGTGATGGAATTTCGACGGCCTGTCGCTCCGCCGGGCTGTTCAAATAGTCGACGAAATCGGGATAACGGAGCAGGTTCTCGATGCGTTGGCCGCGATCGCGCCGGTTCTTGAGCCCCAGCATCACCCGCGCAGCCTGGTTGTAATTAACGATCTCGTGATGACCATTAAGAATCACCCCGCCGTCGGGAAACGCCTCGGTGGAAGCTCGCAATTCCTTGACGAGTTTACGGAAGCGCTTCCCACGACGCTTCGCCTTGCCCTTGATGAACTGGATCTTCGCAAAGACGGGTGGCCACACACCATTCCCGTCCGGTATCTCGGTGATCTGCCCGGCTGCCAGCCAGCGCTCCAGGCGATACAGATTGTAGAGTTGCCAGACGAGCAGGCCGAGCGCGACCGACAGAAGACCGAGCGTTAGCCGGCCGTATAGCAGACCAACGCAGCCGCCCGCGACAATCGCAGCGCCGTAACGAAACAGGGTCCAGGACCAGACCTTAGGCATTATTCAATTAACCGAGAAGCGGTAACCCGCACCCCTGACCGTTTGTATGTACTGATCGGCCTGGACCTTTTCCAGAACCATGCGCAGCCGTCGTACGTGGACATCGACCGTGCGCTCATCCACATACACGTTCTGGCCCCAGACAGAATCCAGCAACTGGGCACGACTGTATACCCGGTCGGCGTTCTCCATCAGGAATTTTAGGAAGCGGTACTCGGTAGGCCCGACGCTGATTTCCTTTTCGCCAACAAATACCCGGTGACTGACCGGGTCGAGACGCAAACGGCCTGCCACCAGGGGCTCGTCGGCGGGCGGCGCCACCCGCCGCAATACGGCGTTGATCCGGGACAGCAGCTCGCGAGGAGAGAATGGCTTTGTGATGTAGTCATCCACGCCGCCATCCAGACCACGAATCTTGTCCTGCTCTTCAGCTCTGGCAGTAAGCATGATTATCGGGATATCCCTGTTCGCGTCCTCGCGGCGGAGGGTACGGGTGAGTTCGAGACCACTGGAGTCCGGAAGCATCCAGTCGACGAGGAGCAGGTCCGGGCGTGCGTCGGCAATACGAAGACGCGCCGAGCTGCAGTCCTCGGCCTCGTCAACTTCGAATCCGGCGCGGCTCAGGTTAAAGGCAATCATCTGCCGGATCGCGGCTTCGTCTTCGACGATCAGAATTCTGCGTACCGCCACTTACTGCCTGCCCGTGTGCTGATGCAACCCATTGCAACAAGCTTGTATTACAAACCGGTGACGGCCTCAACAAGCGCGAGCACCCCGCCGGATTTTCGTTATGCTTTGGCCAGCTTCAAGCCCAGGTCGAAGATCAGGGCCGCAATCTACCACCGTCTCACGATACTTTTTCCCATATAAATCATCATTATGGCTAAACAAGGTAAACGCGGACTGCGGCGCCTCCGGGACGCCACCGTTTACTCGGCCGCGGGTCTCGCAACAGCCTGGCGAAGCGAGGAAGCGTTTCGCCAGGAAGTCCTGCTGGCAGTTGTCCTGGTTCCGCTCGCCCTCTGGCTGGGTCAAACGGCCATGGAACGCCTGCTGCTGATTGGATCCTGGCTGATGGTGATGATCGTCGAGGTCTTAAACAGCGCCATCGAGGCCACGGTGGATCGCATCAGCGACGAACATCATCCGCTCTCCGCCAAGGCCAAGGACCTGGGCTCGGCAGCGGTGTTTCTGAGCCTGCTTCTGGCGCTGCTCGCCTGGGCAACGATTGCCTGGCAGCGCTTCGCCGGGTGATTTCAGCTCGCCACTACGGGGCAACGTCGGCGCCAGTTTCCCGCTGCAGGTAGGCAATCAGGTTGGCCCGGTCCTCGGGCTTGCGGATCCCGACGAACACCATGCGATTGCCCGGCAGGAAATCGCTGGGGCGCGCGAGAAAGTTATTCAACGTCTCAGCAGTCCAGATGGTGCCCGACTGCGCAACGACGTCGGAGTAGCCGAATCCGGGTGCAACGCCAGCCGTGCGACCAAAGACGCCGTGCAGGTTCGGCCCCACCTTGTTGCCGCCACCGGCCTCCAGACCGTGGCAGGCCCGACACTGCAGAAACAACACCTTGCCCTTCTCCGGGTCCGCCGCGGCCAGCAGAGCCGGAAAATCAACGGGGGCTGCATCGTCGGCCGTCGCCGCGGGGGACGGCGTATCGCTGCCGCCATCGGCGCAAGCGGACAACAGCATTCCCAGACTCAGAATGGACACGGCGAAGCGGACACTATTCAGCATGACTACAACTCGCAAATGGACGGGAAAAAAATTCAGGCAGTGGATTTCGGCGAAGGCCGAACCGGTGACGCATCGACGCGAAGCGCCGCCGCCGCGCGATGGATCGCCTTGCGAATACGCGGGTACGTGCCACACCGGCAGATATTCGTAATAGCCGCATTGATGGCCTCGTCATCGGGCGCCGGCGTGGTCTTGAGGAACGCTGCAACGGCCATGATCATCCCGGGCTGGCAGTACCCGCACTGGGGAACCTGCTCAACGATCCACGCTTCCTGCACCGGGTGCAGCGTGCCGTCGGCGACCAGGCCTTCGATGGTAGTCACAGACCGGCCGGCCACGGCCGACACGGGCAACACACAGCAACGTGCCGCGGAACCGTCAATGTGGACGGTACAGGCGCCGCACAGCGCCCTGCCGCAGCCGTACTTGGTGCCGGTCAGGCCGAGTACATCGCGCAGCACCCAGAGCAGTGGCATGTCGTCGGGTGCGTCGACCGCTACAGGCTGCGAGTTTAGCGTAAAGCTGATCATGCCCCCATTGTAGGAGCGGCTTCAGCCGCGACACAAATCAACCCCCCACTCACCCTCCTGGTAGGAGCGGCTTCAGCCGCGACACAAACCACGCTCCCGTTTCAAGCCTTCGGCTCGTTCTCGGCCATGTACACGCTGAAGCTGGAATCGTTCGGGCCACCCCAGGTTTCGTCGCCAGGCGCCTTGAAGTACTCAGGGTGCAGCTTCTCGGCCCGCGAGCGCAGCGCCGCCGGCAGACGATCCGCCGTACCGGTTCGGTCCATGCTGGTCCGGAAGAACAGGTGCCCGGGCACCTGGCCCTGCAGCATCCAGGGCATCCACGGACCAATGCGCGTCCATGAACCGCTGTAGTCGGCAAAGCTACGCCCGTTGTCCTCGAGTTGCGACAGGCTGGTAAAGCGCTGAAACATTTCGCTGATGCGCGTGACGGGTCCCGCCGACTCGCGAGGCCAGGCGGCCGGGGTCAGCGGATTCGGGAATGCCGTATGCACTTCGAAAAGCGAAAAGGCCTTGTCGCCGAAGAAATTCCACGGCGGACTGAAAGGCAATTCGATCATCGTGCCGTCGAAATCCATTTTCATCACCGGCGCCACTTCCGCATTCACCACCTTGTTGTGGATCGGCTTGACCTCCACCTCCTCACCGGTGAACGGGTTGGTCCAGACGTCGAGGAACTCCCCGGTCTTCGGGTCCTTGTAGTACGCCAGTTCCCGGTTGAACAGCCGGTACTTGTCACCAGTCTGAGGGGACACGCGCAGCACGCCGAAGCCTTCGACTGAAAGGATCTTCTGCAGCGCCTTGTCCGGACCGAGTACGGCGAAGATATCGCCGCCAAACCAGCCCACCGTTTCAGCCCCCGGATCGAGGTCACCGGTGAGCTTGATGAACGCCTTCAGGCTTTCAGCGGGGTTCGAGAAGTCGATCTTAGATGACTGTTTGTTATAGCTATCTTCAGCCCCGGAGGACGAGGCTGCCGGTGGCGCTCCCCGGTCGCAGGCGGCGAGACCGAGTCCGGCGCCTGCCGCAACGGCTCCCCAGGAGAAAAAGGTCTGCAGGGCCTGGCGCCGGTCGGCCAGGGTTTCGGTCAGGCTACTGTGCCACATCGGATGTGCACTCCTTCAGTACAGGGCTTAGTGCCCGGGGGTTAGCACCCGGTCAGCCGCCGTCGCCGGATCGGCAGACAACAGCGACGGGTATTCCTTCTCGGCACGGCGGCGGTACTCCGCCGGCAGTTCGTCAATTGAATTGAGCTTGGCACCGCCCGCGTGCCACACGACGTGACCGGGGCGATCGCCCATGTCGAGCCATTTCAGCCACGGCATGTGCACAGTCGACCCGAAGACCACGGGAATGCTCTCTGATTTGTCGTCGAGAAAATCCTTCTGGCTCGCAAACATGGTTTGCTGTTGCCAGCGCGGCGGCGGCAGGCCTGGCGGGTAACGCGTCGAGTTATGCAACCAGACCATGTCGCGCGCAAAGGTCCAGTCGAGAACCAGCGGGTCCTCGGGCAGCTGATCGAGCAAGCGCGTAAAACGAATACCCTTCCCGGAGTAGTTGAACCCGCGACCGGGCCCGCCGCCCTGCACGGCCGGGGACACGGCGACGCTGGCCTTCGTGTAAGGATTGCGAAACTCCGACAACATGGCGCCCGTACTGAGGTCGCGAAAGAAGGTCACGGTATTGCCCGTCAGTTCGTAAGCACCGCCCGGAAGGTGCTGCATCCAGTAAAGTTCCATACCCTCGAACTTGACGAGCGGCCGGGGATTCTCCCCGGGTACCACGCCAAAGATCGTGCCGTCGTACCACCAGGGCACGTCGCGCTCGGTAAGGCTCGCCGTCATTCGCACCAGTGCCCGCAGGTTGGTGGCGGGCAGGCGCAGATCCGGCGCCCCAGCGGGCAAAGCACCGGCCACCCGCGGCAGGGCGTCGCTCGCCGCTCCAAGCGCCAGAAGGCCCGTACCGATATTCAGGGCCCCGAGCGTGAAGGACCGGCGCGAAACGTGGTCAGGTTGACTCATCAAACACCAGATTTTTGCGGCGTTGCGCCCATTTTTCAGGCAGTCTGCCATATTCTGCGGTCACCGATCGCATGGGAGCTTTGCGATGCACCGCGTACTGGTTCTGGGTGCCGGCAAGATTGGTTCGCTGATTGCCGGATTGCTTGAGGAGTCCGGCGACTACGCGCTGACGCTCGCTGATTCGCGGCCTGGCGCCGCGGCCGAAGTTGCCGCCGCCCATCAGCACGGCGGAAGGGGCGGCGGAATTCAGGCGATCAACCTCGATGCCACACAACTCCCGGAACTTGAGGCCGCCCTCCGCGACCAGCGCATGGATGCCGTCGTGTCGAGCCTGCCTTACTACTGCAACGAACGGGTCGCCACGGCGGCGCGAACCGTCGGCACCCACTACTTTGACCTGACAGAAGACGTGCGCTCCGCAACGGCCGTGCTCGGCATCGCCACGGGCGCACCGACTGCTTTCGCGCCGCAGTGCGGACTGGCACCGGGATTCATCAGCATCGCCGCTGCCGAACTGATCCGGCATTTCCAGAGCGTACGCACGGTCAAACTGCGCGTCGGCGCACTACCCCAGCACCCGAACAACGTTCTCAAGTACTCGCTGACCTGGTCCACCGAAGGCCTGATCAACGAGTACGGCAATCTGTGCCATAGCGTCGTCAATGGTGAATACCAGCAGGTACTGCCGCTGGAAGGACTGGAAGAGATCGAGATCGACGGCACGTCCTACGAAGCGTTCAACACATCCGGCGGCCTTGGCTCACTGGCGGAGAGTTATGGCGTCGGCGTGGAATCGATGGACTACAAGACGATGCGCTATCCGGGCCACTGCGAACAGATGCGTCTGCTGATGAATGGCCTCCGGCTTAATCAGGATCGCGACACGCTGAAGCGGATTCTGGAAAACTCGGTGCCCCAAACCCTGCAGGATGTCGTGATCGTGTATGCGGCTGTCACGGGGCTGCAGGAAGGCGAACTCCGCGAGGAAAACTATGTGAACAAGATCTACCCGCAGGTGATTGGCGGACGCCTGTGGTCCGCGATCCAGATCACGACAGCCGGCGGCATCTGCGCCGTGCTCGACCTGGTGCTCAGCCATCCGGAGCAATACCGGGGATTCGTGCGCCAGGAACAGTTCCCGCTGGCGGATGTGCTGGCCAACCGCTTTGGCCGCTACTACAGCGATGGCGCCGGCAAGGAACTCTCGGCCCGGATTATCGCCACCGGCAGCGGCGGTCAGCAGCGGGCCCGTTCCAATGCTTAAGGTCCTCGAATCGCTCGGCCTCTCGGATCACAACCCGGGCGCCTGGTCGGCGTCCGGCTGGCACCCTGCTGACAAGCGGGAGCTGATCGCATCGCTGAATCCGGCCACCGGCAATGTGCTGGCCAGCGTCGCCGCCGCCAGCGAGCAAGATTACGAGCAGGTGATCAGCAGTGCCCGGATCTCCGGCGCGGCATGGCGCGATCTGCCCGCACCGCGCCGGGGCGAGGCCGTGCGGCTCGTTGGCGACGCGCTGCGTAAACACAAGGACGCTCTCGGCAGTCTCGTTACGCTTGAGGTCGGCAAGATCAAGGCGGAAGGCGACGGCGAAGTCCAGGAGATGATCGACATCGCCGACTACGCGGTGGGCCTGTCCCGAATGCTGGGTGGCAAGACGCTGCCATCCGAGCGTGCGCAGCACCGGCTGTACGAACAGTGGCACCCGATCGGAGTGGTGGGCGTCATCAGCGCCTTCAATTTCCCCGTGGCAGTGTGGTCGTGGAACGCCTTCATTGCCGCCGTGTGCGGGAATGTCACCGTCTGGAAGCCGTCGCCAAAGGCACCGCTCGCCAGCATCGCTGTGCAGCGCCTGTGCAACGCCGCCCTCGAATCGAACGGCTTCCCGCCGGCTTTCTTTCTCTTTAATACCGACGATGTGAAACTTGCCACGCGCTTTGTTGACGATCCCCGCGTCGACCTCGTGTCCTTTACCGGATCATCGGCGGTTGGCGGCGGCGTGGCGAGCCGCGTGGCGCGGCGCTTCGGCCGTTGTCTGCTGGAACTCGGCGGTAACAACGCCATCGTCGTGGATGAACATGCCAATCTCGACCTCGCCATTCCCGCCATCCTCTTCGGCGCGGTTGGCACCGCCGGCCAGCGCTGCACGTCGACGCGCCGGCTGCTCGTCCACCAGAGCCGGCTCGACGAATTGACCACACGCCTGGTCGCGGCCTACCAGCAGGTGCCCATCGGCGACCCGCTGAACCCGACGACGCTGATGGGCCCGCTGATCGACGCGCACGCCGTTGAGCGCTATGTGCAGGTCCTGAAGGAACTGGAGGCACACAACGCCCGCGTGCTCTGCGGCGGCAAGGTGCGCGAGGGCGAAGGCAATTTCGTCGAACCCACCATAGTGCTCGCGGAAAACGACTGGCCCGAGGTCCAGAGCGAAACCTTTGCGCCCATTCTCTACGTAATTCCCTGCGAGGACCTGGAGGACGCCATTGCCAGGCAGAATGCCGTACCCCAGGGCCTGTCGTCCGCGATCTTCACCGACCGCCTGCAGAACGCCGAGCGCTTCCTGAGCCACACGGGCAGCGACTGCGGTATTGCCAACGTCAATATCGGGACATCGGGCGCCGAGATCGGGGGTGCTTTCGGCGGCGAGAAGGAAACCGGCGGCGGCCGCGAGGCCGGTTCCGATTCGTGGAAGGCCTACATGCGGCGGCAGACCGTGACGATCAACTTCGGGACGACGTTGCCGCTGGCGCAGGGCATCGATTTCTCGACACCACGCAAGAACTCGTAGGAGCGGCTTCAGCCGCGACAACGTACTTCGTAGCCCGCGGGCGTTGACGGGACCGGTCCTGGCCGCCTGTCGGGAAGACCCGCTGAGGGCTGGCCAGGACCGGTCCCGTCAACGCCCGCTGCTGCAGAGAGAGTATGAGTCGCGGAATCCGCACCCTTCGCAGCGGGCGCATGCGGGGAAGGGTTTTCAGGCGTTCACCGTGTCTTCACGGTAGCGGAAAACTCTTCCCCGCGTGGGCCCGCGGGCTACGGAGTACGTAGTCGCGGCTGAAGCCGCTCCTACGGATTTGTCGGCAAGTCAGTCGGGTAGAACGCGAACTCCCGCCAGCGCTTGCCGTCCCTGAACTCGTAGATGTGCAGCGAGGTCTGGCGCGTCGGCTTGCCGTCGAAATTCATCGTGTCGATTTCAACCTGCACCAGGGTGTTGCCGACCATGCCGAGGCGATGCACTTCGGAATCGCTGGTGGTCCACACCGGGGATTCAAAGAACATCTTCAGCCGCTCCATCGTGGCCTCGCGGCCGCGGACCATCTCCTTCGGTCCGTCGTCCTTCACCGTGTACCAGCTGAAATCCTCGGCAAGGGATGCGCCCGAGGCCTCGACGTCGCGCTTCATAAAGGCGTTCTCGGAGTCATCGATCATCTTCTGGTAGCGGGCCGGGATCGTCCGGTATTGTTCTCCCCAGGTGTAGGTCTGCTCGGCAACGCTCGTCAGGACCGGGAAAACCAGCACTCCGGCGACGAAACCAGCAAGCACAGCGCGCAGGGACCACGGCGGCGACCGCGAGGTGGGAACAGACATGATTCAGTACTCCTTCCGGGTGCAATGGCCACGACCTGCGGTCTACAGTAGCATCACCGTTCGCCGAACCGGAAAGAGAGCACCTGATGCTGCGGATTCCCAAGGCTCCTGTCATCGCAGTACTCCTGGGTCTGGTTATGGGCCTGACCCTGCTGCTGCTTCACGCGCCAGCCCGTGCCGGCGAGACGCGCCCCGGTCTCGTCGTCATCGGCGCAACAGCCAAGAGTTCCACGCAAATCATCCCGCAGGCGATCGCCGCCGGCTATTCGGTTACCGGCGTTGCCAGACGCCCGGAGGACGTCACCCTCCGTGACGATCACCTGAAGGTTCTCAAGGGGGATGTCTACGATCAGGCCTCGCTCGAGGCCGCCATGACCGGCACCGAAGTGGTGATCTCGATGGTTTCTCCACGAGTGGACCCGACCGACACCGCCGAGACGCCGGCCACCTTCGATCTTTTCACGACCGGCACCGCAAACATCATGGCGGCCATGAAGAAGAAGGGGAACCGCCGGTTCCTCGTCGCGAGTTCACTCGGCGTGGAAGACGGGTTTCCCACCGTGAAGCCGGCACCCGGCGACTTCCGGCTCGGCTGGCTGTGGAAGTCCCGCTACCTGTACAAGAACATGAAGGACATGGAGGGCCTCGTCCGCGCGAGCGGCCTGGAGTTCGTGATCTTCCGACCGCCGTTCCTGGTGGAAGAACCCGCCCGCAACGATTACCGTCTGTCGATGGACACCGACTCTCCCAAGGGCACGATGATGAGTTATGCGGATTTCGGCGCGTTCGTCCTCGCGCAGGCGGCGACCGATGAACACCTCGGGCATACCGTGGGCCTGTACACGGACCGCCAGCTCAAGTTCGGTGAGAACGCCGACTTCGAGAAGCTCGCCAAGGACGCCAAGGAAAAGTTTGACCGTGCCAATGCGAAGTAACCCAGCAGCATCGAGGCCGGGGCTTCAGCAGCTCTGCAGCCTGCTGGTCCTCTGCCTCTGCGCCGGACTTGCGCTGGCGGCCGGCGATGCCGGGCGCGGCCGCGAGATTGCCGCCAACTGCTCGGCCTGTCACGGGCCGGACGGCAGCAGCCCCTCACCCACGTTCCCGGTGCTGGGCGGACAGCACGAGGAATACCTGGTACAGGCGCTGCTCGCCTACCAGAGTGGCAGCCGCGCCGACTCGATCATGGGCGGCGCCGTCCGCACCCTGACCCGTCAGCAAATCGAGGACGTGGCGGCCTGGTTCGCGGCGCAGAAGGGCCTGAGCGGGGGCCTCAGTGGCGGCCAGAACGGAGCCAGCTCCGCAGCCGGCACCGGCACACCACCACCGTCAGGCGGCAGCATGACGGCAAGCCTCAGCACGGTGGACGCGGCCGGCAGTCAGGCGGCAGTCGCCGCCCCGCCACCCGTGCCCGGCGCGCCCACGGAACTTTCCGGTTGCCCGTCCGGCGGCTCGACCACGCGCGATCGCGACGGCGATGGCCTGGCCGACGCCTTTGATTCAGCGCCGCAGGATGCCGCCGAGTTCGTCCGCGACGCCGATGGCGACGGCTGGTTCGGCATCTGCAGCGCCGAGCAGCTGCAGGCCATCCAGACGCTCGGCACCGGCGAGGGCCGGAGCACCACGCTGGCGCTCGCCACCCGCAACACCCGCCGCTACGAGCTCGCGCGCGACATCGACGCGGCAACCCTCGGCAGCTGGGTGCCGGTGGGCAACTGCGGCACCGAGAACAACTGCATGATCGCCCGCGACAAGTACGGTTTCGCGGGCGGCCTCGATGGCAACGGGCACACGCTGAGTAATCTCACGATCAATCTGCCGGAGACCGGCGGCGTGGGCCTCTTCGGCACGCTGGCGAAGACGGGCGTGGTGCGCAACCTGATTCTGGAGAACGCCACGGTCAACGGCCTGCACGGCACCGGGGCGCTCGTCGGCGCCAACTTCGGCTACGTCGCCGACTGCCAGGCCAGCGTGACGGTGAACGGGCGCCTGGCCACGGCCGGGCTGGTCGGCGGCAACGCGGGCCAGGTCGTCAATTGCCACATCCGCGGTGAAGTGTCCGGCCAGGCCGCCGTCGGCGGCCTCGTCGGCGACATGAATGGCGTCGTCCGCGACAGCTCGGCAGACATGCGCGTGTCCGCCGGCAAGGGTGTGGGTGGCCTCGTCGGCCTCAGTACGACCGGCAAAATACTGAACAGCCACGCAACCGGCGTCGTCGCGGGTGGCGACAACGTCGGCGGGCTCGTCGGGGTGAATACCGACGGGCTGGTCGAGAACAGCTTTGCCAGCACCACCGTGCAGGGCACTGGCACCAATGTCGGCGGACTGGTGGGCTTCAACTCCCAGAGCGAGGTGAACAACAGCTTTGCGACGGGTGAAGTGGCTGGCAAGGAGGCCGTTGGCGCCCTGATCGGCCGCAACAACGGCACCGCGCGCAATGTCTACTCCACGGGTGCCGCCGCCCTGATCGGCGACAACACCGGCGGCAGCGTGCAGGGCGGTACGGCCCGGCACATAACCACCGTCAAGCCCTTTGCGAAGGGCGACATCCTCGTCGCCGCGACGATCATGGACAACCCGACGGACGATCACGGCGGCACGGGCCGGCTGATCCAGTACGACGAGAACCTGCAGCGCAAGGGCGAGTTGTTCCTGCGCGGCACCCGGCACAAGGTTGGCGGTCTCACCTTTGCACCGGACCGCACGCTGTGGGCCTTTTCGCAGCTCACGCCAGTTGTCGTGGAGATTGCTCCGACCGGCATCCAGAAACCGCTGCGCGTGTTCTCCGACCGGATGTACTCCAGCGTCACCTTTGGCAAGGACGGCAGCCTGTACTTTGGCGAGCACATGATGGGCACGCAGACGGGCCACCCGGCAGTCACGACCAAATTCCCCCTGCTGCCGGGCCGGGATGTCATCGGGGACGGCCACGTCTTCCGGCACAGCCCCGATGGCACACTGCTGCAGGAGTACGCCACCGTGGCGAACGGCGGCATGTTTGGCTTCCTCGCGGTCACCAGTACGGCGCTCGCCGACGACGACACGCGTATGATCTTTGTGTCCGAAACCGGCAAGCGGGTGATGCAGTACGACCTGAAGAACCGGAAGCAGCTGCCCGATCTCGCCGACTTCAGCGATAATCCCGACGTGCCCATGGTTCTCGTTATGAACGCGATGGCCGATGGTCGCCTGCTGATCAGCACGGCGAAAGGCTTCCTGATCATGGAGCCGAAAACCGGCGCCGTGCTGCGCAACTACCCCCTGGCTGGCATGGGCTGGGCGGCCGTCAACTCGTCGGCTGACGGACAGTTTGCGATCATCGGCAACTTCTTCACCGGCGATATCGTCAAGGTCCGGCTCGCCGATGGCGCCATCGTCGCGAAAAACAACATCGGGCAGAAGGAGTCACTGTCCGGTATCGCCCAGTTTCCTGGATGAGAGAAACCTATGAAGCGCTTGAACATTCCGCTCAACAGACGCCAGGTCCTTGCCGGCGGCACCGTGCTGGCGGCCGGCGCTACCCTGGCAGCCTGCAATCCCGGTGGCGACGAGCCCATCGTTCGCCCCGAGGGCGTGCCGCTGGGACCCTACGGCGGCGATTCCACGGCCGAGCAGGTGGTGGAAGGCCTCGACCTGACCGGCAAGACGGCGCTGGTGACCGGCGCCAACTCGGGCCTCGGCTACGAGACGATGCGCGTGCTCGCCAGCCGCGGCGCCCATGTGCTGTGCGCAGCGCGGACGCAGGCCAAGGCTGAAGAGGCCTGTGCGGGAATCCAGGGCCGCACCACGCCGGTGGTAATCGAACTCACCGACTTCCCGTCGATCGTGGCCGGCACCGATGCCGTGCGGGCGATGGGCCAGCCCATCGACATGCTCATCCTGAATGCCGGGATCATGGCCCTGCCGGAACTGGAGCAGGTTAACGGCATCGAGAAGCAGTTTGTCACCAACCACCTCGGCCACTTCATCGTCGGCAACCGCCTGCTGCCCCAGGTGCAGTCAGCGGTCCAGGGCCGCGTCGTGGTGCTTTCGAGCAGCGGCTACAAGTGGGCACCCGAGGCTGGCATCGAGTTCGACAATCTCTCCGGCGAGCGGGACTACAACCCCAACAAGATGTACGGTCAGTCCAAGCTGGCCAATCATCTCTACGTGCGCCAGCTGGCGAAAACCCTGGCCGGCACAACAACCACCGCAAACTCGGTGCACCCCGGCGTCATCATGACCAACCTGGGCCGCAGCTTTCCGAAGTGGCAGCAGCTCGCTGGCAAGCTGATTGGCTGGACCTTCATGAAGAGCATCGAGGCCGGCGCGGCGACAACCTGCTACGTGGCGACCGCCCCCGCGCTGGCGACGGTCAGTGGCTACTATTTCGCCGACTGCAACCCGGAAGTGCCTGACGGCCAGATGCAGAACGACGAACTGGCGGCAAAACTCTGGCAGGTGTCCGAGGAACTCACCCGTCCCTACCTGCTGGCCGCAACCAGCTGACATGAATCGCCGATTATGAATCGAAGGGAGCTGTTGCTCGGTGGCACGGCGATTGCCGCCACGGGCTCGCTGGCCGGCCCTCTGGCCGGCTGTGAGCGGGCGGAACTCGAGCGACCCGAAGGCGTGCCCCTGAGCCGTTTCGGCGCCGATTCAACGGCCGAGGATGTCACCGCCGGCCTCGACCTGTCAGGCAAGACGGCGCTCGTCACCGGCGCCAACTCCGGGCTCGGCTACGAAAGCATGCGCGTACTGGCGTTGCGCGGGGCGCACGTGATCGGCACGGCGCGCACCATGGAAAAGGCCACCGAGGCGTGCGCGTCGGTGCCGGGGCGCACGACCCCCGTTGCCCTGGAGCTCACTGATTTCGACTCCGTCGTGAATTGCGCGGCCCGAACCGCCGAACTCAGCGACGGCCTGGACATCCTGTTGTGCAACGCCGGGGTCATGGAGGTACCGACCGCGGAACAGATCAACGGCATCGAGCGGCACCTGATCACGAATCACCTCGGCCACTTCCTGCTGACCACCCGCCTGCTTCCGCAATTGACTGCGGCGCCCCAGGGCCGGGTCGTGGTGGTGGCAAGCGGTGCCTACAAGCAGGCGCCGGCTGCCGGCATCGAGTTCGACAACCTGTCCGGCGAACGGGATTACGAACCGCGCAAGGCCTACGGCCAGTCCAAGCTGGCCAACTACCTCTTCGTCCGCGAACTGGCCCGACGTCTTGCGGGCACGCGCGTGACGGCCAACAGCCTGCAGCCGGGCGTGATCATGACCAACCTCGGGCGCTACCTGCCCTGGTACCAGCTCGTGGCGGCAAAGCTCATTGGCTGGACCTTCATGAAGAGCGTGGAAGCCGGCGCCGCCACCCAGGTGTACCTCGCAACCGCGCCAGCCCTCGCCAGCGTCAGCGGCTACTTCTTCAAGGACTGCAACCCGTTCCTGCCCGGCGGGAACATGGAAAATGACGAACTGGCGGCGAAATTATGGGCCGTTTCCGAGGACCTCACGCGCCCCTGGCTGACATAGCACCCGGCATCAATTCCCCGCTTATGTGGCATCGGCACCGCCAGTGCATTAGAACGATAAATACTCCGGGAGCAATAAGAACAGGGAAAACCCTGCATGCTCCCCCGAACGTTCTGGGTAATCCTGGCGCTGCTGGCGGTCTTTGACCCCGCGGCTGCCGCCACCTGGCAGCTTGCCGCCGGAACTACCGACTCGCACGGCACCGTGCTGGAGATCGCCCGCGCCACGCCGCGCTGGGAAACCGCGCTTGGCTACGTCACCAAGCAGCGGGTCGACATCCGTACCGAGCAGGACGTGTGCACGGCCACTGCCACGGGCCCGGATTGCTTCACGCGGAAGGGGACGGCCGAGCGCCGCGTGGATGGCTACGGGTACCTCAGCGTCCAGCGCCGGTTTGCCTTTCGCCCGGAGGAACGACTGCAGCCGATTATCGGGCTGGGGATTGTGGCCAACTCCGACACGAACCCCTATGTGTCGTCCACCGTCGCCTTCTCCGTGTCGGCCGGGCTACGGATTGGCCCGCGCTGGACACTCGAGTGGCGGCATTTCAGCAACGCCGGGCTCGCCCAACCCAACCTCGGCCAGGACATCCTGCTCCTGCGCGGCCGCTTCGGGCGGTAGGCCGATTTAAACCGGCTGCTGGATCCTCCCGGTGGGGGCTGACTTCCGTCGTGCGGTGTGAGAGTCTACGCCCGCTTCGGGGGTGTCCGGCCGTGTTGCGGTCAGGCAACAAAGGCCGATTTCCGGCCTATAACAGGGGGAGTAGCAGCGATGGGTATTGGCAACTATGG
>JAQBGF010000072.1:0-2581 GCA_032122615.1 Gammaproteobacteria bacterium
CCCAGTTCCTGGTCGACGTTGCTGGCGGATACCAAGGGACAGTTTGTGTAGTACACCTCTTTCCAGTCCAGACTGATCGTGCTTGTCATTGTGCCGTCAATCTCTTTAAGCACAGCCCTGCTGCCACCTTCAGCGGCTTGCGCCGCTGCCGGCCCTGCAACGGTTGCGAGGACGGCGCCTGCTGCGACTGCTGCTGTTGCACCCAACGCTTCGCGTCGAGTCATTCCGCTCTTAATTTGCTCACTCATGATCTTTTCTACTCCTGACGGTAGCCTATTTCCTGGCAGTAGTTAATCATCAGTCATGCGATCACGATGCACATTAGTGGCCATTCGATACACCTTTCTCGCCACAATGAGCTAGTACTTTCCGCAAGGTTTGCGTGGGATTACGTATCGGACATGGAGGCTCTGACAACGCCCACTAGGCTCGTTTTGGCTGTCCCCTCTCGGCAGCAAGCGT
Source organism: Gammaproteobacteria bacterium (assembly GCA_032122615.1). GTDB lineage: Bacteria > Pseudomonadota > Gammaproteobacteria > Steroidobacterales > SHZI01. The sequence goes on from JAQBGF010000072.1 coordinate 463, forward strand.
GCTGCTCGCAAGCTCGGCATCGATGCTGCAAACCGCATCGTAATGAGTCAGGTGAACCTTCCCGGTCAACTCGTCCAGGAAGTGCGAGCGCTGCAGGCGATCCATGACTGGGCCCTTCACTTCCGACAGGTGCAAAAATATTCCGCCGTCCTTAAGCCGGTGATTGATCGCCTCGAGACTTTCCAGAGCCGAGGCATCAATCGTGTTCACCGCCGGACATGCAAGGATGACGTGGCGGACCGCCGGGTTGGCTGCAACCGCTTCGTTGATGTACTCCTCAATGAAGCGCGCGTTCGGAAAATAGAAACTGGCATCCACCCGCAGCGACAGGATCTCGGGCGAGGTAACGACCTTGTGACGAAGCACGTTACGGAAATTCATCGTGCCCGGTAGCTGGCCCACGACCGCCACATGTGGCTTCGACGTCTGGTAGAGGTGCAGGAAAATCGAGAGCCCCACACCGGTAATCAAACCTGCCTCCACGCCCTCGATCAAGGTGACGACGATCGTGCCAATCATCGCCGCGCCATCGGCTCGGGAGTAATGCCAGATGTGTCTGATTGCGCCGAGGTCCACGAGCGACATGACCGCAACGATGATGATGGCGGCGAGAGTCGCCTTCGGCAAAAAAAACAGCAGCGGCGTAAGAAATAACGCGGCAAGTGCAATACCAACGGCCGTGAAGGCACCGGCAGCGGGCGTTTCAGCGCCGGCGTTGAAGTTCACGATCGAGCGAGAGATGCCACCGGAAACGGGAAATCCTCCCGACAGGCCCGCGCCGATGTTCGCGGCGCCCAAGGCAATCAATTCCTGGTCGGGATCCACACGCTGGCGACGCTTGGCGGCGAGTGTCAGGGCGACCGAGATGGACTCCACATAACCAACAATGGAGATCAGCAGCGCGGGAACAAGAAGTGCCATCCAGAGCCCCATCTCAAACGGTGGCAGGGCGAGACTTGGTAAGCCCTTGGGAACCATGCCGACGATGCTGACGCCGCGATCCGAAAGTCCGAAACCCCAGGCCGCGAGAGTCGTCGCGGCGATAGCCCCGAGCGGACCGACCTTCGCCAGCGTGTCGGCCGTACGTTCAGCAACCCCGAACCGACACAGCAAGGGCTTGAGACCTTGGCGCACGCAGAGGAGAAATACCAGCGATCCCAAACCGATCGCTGCCGTATAGGGATTGATATGGCTAAAATTGGGCAGCATGGTCTTGACGATAGCCACGAAATTTTCGCCGTGCGCGTGGATACCGAGTACCGGGCCGAGCTGTCCCGCCGCGATCTGGATGCCCGAGGCTGTGATGAAGCCCGCGATGACCGGGTGACTGAGAAAGTTTGCGAGAAATCCCAGCCGCAGCAGACCCATGGCAAGCAGCAACAGGCCGGAGATAAGCGCCAGCGCGATAGCTGCCCCGAGATACTCCGGGCTTCCCTGCGAAGCAACCTTGCCCACGGCAGCGGCGGTCATCAGGCTGGCCACCGCGACCGGCCCAACCGCGAGCGTTCGCGAGGTGCCGAAAATTGCATAGAGCAGCAGCGGCGCCATCGAAGCATACAGCCCTACCTGCATTGGCAGCCCTGCCAGCAACGCATACGCCAGCGACTGCGGAATCAGCATGAACGTGACGATCCCCGCCACGACGAGGTCATTCGAAAATGTCTTGCTGCTGTATTTAGACCCCCATTCGAGGATTGGGAGGTAACGTTGTGCCAGACTTTTAATGCTCATTCAGTTACTCCAGCCTCATTCAGTTACTCCAGCAGTGCTCTCCCCTGATCGCGACGCTGGCAGAGCGACATACCCGTTACTTGTTGCGGGTGTCGGAATTGTGCCACGCAAGGTGGAAGAGTCCGTAGCCGGACAGCACCGCTTGCGGGACGGCCATGCCGATAACTTCACCGTCCAGAGGAGAGACCACGTCGAATGCTTCATGAAGATCGACGAGCGCATCACAGTGGTTCAGCACTTTCGAAAAAACCGCATAAGCGATGATGCTGGCGACGCTGCCACCAGCGTTGCCCGGAAACGACCGGTTCAGGTCGCGGCGATCTGCCAGGTAACGACTACCGGTTCGGTAAGAATACATCTAACGATCTCGTGAAATACTAATAGCGTC
>JAQBGF010000073.1:0-16361 GCA_032122615.1 Gammaproteobacteria bacterium
AAGTACTTCAGCCGGATCTATGCCTGGTACTACAGCGCCTACTCCGCCGGCGCCGGCATCGGCCCGCTGCTAACTGCGCAGGCCGTGGAGCACTACGGCGACTACACCGAAATCCTGTACGTCTATGCGGGACTGCTGGTCGTCGCGGGACTGATGCTGCTGCGCCTGAAGCCCTTCCCGAAGAAGTTCACCGCGTCGCCGTAGGAGCGGCTTCAGCCGCGACCAGCATTCCATAGTCCGCGAGTCGCCGGCAGATGGGCCGTTGCCGCATAATCACGCGCATGGAAATGTTATGCCGCACTATTCCCCCCGAATTAGTAGTTAAATGCCAAGCTCTTGAGCGACGTATATCCAGTCCGTGAGTTTCCCGGTATCGCACTATCAATAATGCCTCGCCCTCGAAGTGGCGATTGGTTACGGGACGAAATCACTGATTGGGGTCGTCTTGGTATCAACAAGGTCGTCTCGCTTCTGGAAGCGCACGAGGTCACCGACCTCAGCTTGGCCGAAGAGCCTGCCTTGTGTGCCGCGCTGGGCATCTCCTACATCAGCTTCCCGATTCGCGATCGCGACGTCCCGTCGTCGATTCCGGCAATAAATGCTCTGGTAGAGCCATTGGTTACTGATCTGGTAGCGGGTTTAAGCGTGGCAGTTCACTGCCGCGCCGGCATCGGACGCTCCGCGCTGGTTGCGGGGTGTATTCTGCTTCGGGCGGGCATACCCTACGCGCGCGTATTTCCGGCACTGGCCCGCGCAAGAGGCCTTGCTGTCCCAGATACGACGGAGCAAGAAGAATGGGTTCAAGCGTTTTCGCGATTTGGCAGCTAACCCGGCGCTCCGAGCGGACGTCAGGTGTCAACATCCGCCTCACTATGAACATTCGTTCTTTTGCCCTGGCAGTAATCGCGATCTCCCTTGCCGCGCATCAACTGGCTATTGCCGACGGAAGGATTGAGTACCTGGGACGAGATCTGGAGATGAATGAGATCCGGAGTGATACCTATGCGGGTACCGTCATAGTCTTGGCATTCTGGGCAACGTAGTGCGAACCGTGCCGCAAGGAACTGCCCTGGCTCGAAGGTATTCAACGCGCTTATGGCAAGGATCGCGTAACCGTGATCGCCATTAATTATGATGAGAGTCGCAGCACTATATTGAATGCCACTTCCGGAAAAACCTGGGATGACATGCAAATGGTGCTTGCATACGATCCGAGGCTACGGGTGCGGCGCAGCGTCGGCAAGGTCAAGGCTATTCCCCATACAGTTGTCTTCAACCAGCTCGGAGAACCTGTCTATCAACACACGTGATACAACGAAGAGGCTATAAACGCGTTGATAAAACAAATTAATATCCAACTCGAAGCCCACTCCCGCCAGGAGCTCGATGGGGATGAAACCTGAAAGCGCTAGCAACGGCGTTAGCTGCCCGAGATCTTCTACATTGAGGTTGCACGGATGCGAATAAAGATACTCACTACCGGCGGCACCATTGATAAGACCTACTTCGACAAGAAGAGCGACTATCAGGTTGGGGAACCACAGGCAGGCGGCATACTGGAAAGAGCCAATGTCGTACTCGAGTACGAAGTCGAGTCGGTCCTGAAAAAGGACAGCCTGGACCTGAACGCGACAGACCGGCAAAAAATCAGAAATGCTGTGGAGTCAGGTTCGGTAAGTCGAATTGTTATTACTCATGGCACCGACACCATGATTGAAACGGCGGTTGCACTGGAGAACATTCCAGGAAAAACAATTATTCTCACAGGCTCCATGTATCCGGCGCCTTTTCGGGACAGTGATGCAGTGTTCAACATCGGGTGTGCGGTAACGGCAGTCCAGCTACTGGATCCCGGCGTGTATATAGCGATGAACGGCCGCATATTTGACCCGCGATCAGCCAGGAAAAATATCGAGCTGAACCGATTCGAAGAGACTGGCAGCTAGCCTGAGGCCGTCGCCGCCACCACCGTCACTGGCCGGTGATCCCTGCCCAGCGCCAGGTACACCGCGGGAACGACAAAAACGGTAAACAGCGTGCCCACGCTCATGCCGGTGGCGATCACGAGGCCGATGTTGTAGCGGCTGATGGCGCCCGCGCCGCTCGCCGTCAGTAGTGGCACAACGCCGAGTACCGTCGCAGCCGTGGTCATCAGAATTGGCCGCAGGCGGATGCCGGCGGCCTTTTCAACGGCCTCGCGTTTGGACAGTCCCTGCATCTGCAACTGGTTGGCGAACTCGACAATCAGGATGCCGTGCTTGCTGATCAGCCCGATCAGCGTGATCAGCCCCACTTGCGTGTAGATGTTGACTGTGGCCGCCCCGAGCGTCATGAATACCAGTGCGCCGGCGATGGACATCGGCACACTGACCAGCATGATCAGCGGATCCCGGAACGATTCGAACTGGGCGGCCAGCACGAGATAGATGACGACGATCGCAAAGAAGAAGGCAACGATCAGGCTGCTGCCTTCCTGAACGTACTGCCGCGCGGGTCCCGCGTAATCGAACTGGTAGCCCTCCGGCGCCAGCTTCTCCGCGGTTTCCCGGAGGTAATCCAGCGCCGCGCCCAGCGTGACGCCCGGCGCCGGCACGGCCGACAGCGTGATCGAGTTCTGCTGCTGGAAGCGTTTCAGTTCCTGCGGCTGCACGGATTGTTCGAGGGCGACAAGCGCAGACAGAGGCACCAGGTCGCCGCTGGCAGTGCGCACGGGAAAGGTGCCCAGCTGCTCCGGGTTCAGCCGGTGCTCGCGGTCGACCTGCGGAATGACCTTGTAGCTGCGACCCTGGATGCTGAAGCGGTTGGTGTAGTTGCCACCGAGCATCACCCCGAGCTCCTGTCCCAGCTGTTCCATGTCGATGCCAAGGACAGCCGCCTTCTCGCGGTCGATATTCACCGTGGTCTGCGGGCGGTCGAATTTCACGTCCAGGTCGGCGAACACGAACAGTCCGCTGGCGTAGGCGGCACCGAGCAGCTCCTGGCCCTTGGCGTAGATTTCCAGGGGCTCGCGCGTGGAGCCGAGAACGAACTGGACGGGCAGGCCTTCGCCGGCGCCGGGCATCGGCGGCAGGTTGAAAGCGGCCGACTGTAGTCCGGCAACCTTGTCGGCGGCCATCTGCACGGAGCCGGTCACTTCCATCTGGCTGCGCGCCCGCTCGCTCCAGGGCTTCAGGACAATCCCGGACAGCGCGGTATTGCTGGTCGATGCCGGACCGCTGCCAATGCTGCCGTTGAAGAGAAAGGTCTGCTCGGTTTCCGGGATCGCCTTGTAGGCCTCGACGAGTGCACCCGTGTAGCGCGGCAGCTGCTCCGGGGACGTGTTCGCCGCCGCCGTGGAATAGACCAGCACGATCCCCTGGTCTTCCGTCGGCGCGAGCTCTGCCGGCGTGGACACGAACATGAAATAGATGCTGCCGAGAATCAGCACGCTGAACACCAGCATGACCGGCACGATGTCCAGGCAGCGACGGAGCACACGCGTGTAGCGCACGCGCAGGGCATCAAACTGCCGGTCGAGGAACAGCGCCAGCCGCCCCTCCTCGGACCGGCGCGGGAGCATCTTCGAGCACATCATTGGCGACAGCGTCAGGGCGACCACCCCGGACACGAGCACAGCGCCGGCCAGCGTGAACGCAAACTCCCGAAACAGGCTGCCCGTGAGGCCACCCGCCAGCGCGATCGGCGCGTATACCGCAAACAGCGTGATCGTCATGGCAATGACCGGCAGCGCCAGTTCGCGGGCACCCTGGATCGCAGCGTCGTACCGTGACTGGCCTTCTTCGATGTGCCGCTGGATGTTTTCGACGACGATGATGGCGTCATCCACCACCAGCCCGATCGCCAGCACCATCGCTAGCAGGGTCAGGAGATTGATCGAGTAGCCGAGCGCCAGCATGAGCGCCGCCGCGCCAATCATCGACAGCGGAATCGCTACGATCGGGATGATCACCGAGCGCAGGCTGCCGAGGAACAGGAAGATCACGACCATCACGATGGCAGTAGCCTCGGCCAGTGTCTGCACCACCTCGCTAATCGAGTCCTCGATGTAGCGCGTGGTGTCGTAGGAGATCACGCCCGTAATGTCCGCCGGCAGTTCTGCCTGTATCCCGGGAAAGAGCCGGCGGATCTCGCCAATCACGGCCAGCGGATTCGCGGTGGGCAACACGTCGATCGCTATGAAGGTAGCGAATTCACCGTTGAAGGCGACCGAGGAGTCGTAGTTCTCGGCACCGAGCACCACGGTGGCGATGTCCTTCAACCGGACTATCGCGTCGTTGCGCTCGGCCACGATCAGATCCTGGAATTCACGGGCGGTGTGCAGGTCGGTGGCCGCGGTCAGGCTCACCGAGATGGCATCACCCTTGGTCCTGCCGATCGCGGCCTGGTAGTTGTTCGCCCGCAGCGCCTGGTACACGTCGCCGGGCGTGACGCGGAGGGCGTACATCTGCACCGGATCCAGCCAGATTCGCATCGCGAAATTTCGGCCACCCAGGATCGCGGCCTGTTGCACGCCTGCGACCGCCTCGAGCCGGGGCTGGACCTGGCGAATCAGGTAGTCGGTGATCTGGTTCTGGGCCCGGGTGTTGCTGTTGAAACTCAGGTACATCGCCGACGTCGTTTCGCCGATGGCCACCTCGAGAACGGGATCCTCGCTGCCTTCCGGCAGATCAGCCCGCACCTTGTTCACCTTGGCCGTGACCTGCGTCAGCGCGTCGTATGGGGGGTAATTGAGCTCAAGGTGCGCAGTGATGACACTGGCGCCCTGCAGGCTGCTCGACTCCAGGTAGTCGATGCCGTCGGCGCTGGCGATCTCGCGCTCCAGGGGCGTGGTGACGAAGCCCTTGACGAGCTCGGCTTCCGCGCCCGTGTAGCTCGTAAGGATGCGGATCACCGCCGACTCGCTCTGCGGATACTGCCGGACCTGCAGCAGCTGCACCGAGCGCATCCCGGCAATGAGGATCAGCAGGCTCACGACTGTTGCCAGCACCGGTCGCCGGATAAAGATGTCAGTAAAGCGGAGCATGATCGCGGCCGTCAGTTGTTCTCGGGTTCCGGACTGGCGCTGTTACTGACGGGAACGGAGTTGTCCACGACAACCACCGAGCCGTTGCGCAGTTTCTGCTGGCCCGCCGTAACAATCGTGGCGCCGGCCGGCAGGCCCGTCGTGACCGCAACCTGGTCGCCACGCGTGGCGCCGGTGACAACGACGGTGTTTGTGACACGCAGTACCCGTTCGCCAGCGTCGTCAATCTGCTCATCGACGACGAACACCGCGTCGCCGTAGGGGCTGTGGGTGACGGCAGCGTGCGGGATCGTGACGACATTTTTGCGGGCGGGCAGCTCGATATCAATGCGGGCGAACATGCCGGGCAGGAGTTTTCCCTCCGGATTATCGACCACTGCACGTACCCGGATGTTGCGCGTGTCCCGCTCCACCTGCGGCTCGATCGCGTTGATGGCGCCGCGGAATACCTGCCCGGGCCATGAATCAACGTGTACAGACACAGGCTGCGTCACACGCAGATTGCTGAACTGCTGCTGGGGCACCGGAAAGTCGACCACCATCTCGTCGCTGGCTTCGAGCCGGACGATGGGATCGCCAGGCTCGATGTACTGGCCGATATCGACCCGGCGAATGCCCAGCCGGCCGGCAAACGGCGCGCGGATCGATTTCTGCGTGATCTTGAGCCGCAGGTCGTCCTCGGCGGCCTTCGCGCGCTGCAGGTCGGTTTCGCGCACATCCCGATCGAACGCCGAGATCAGCTTCTCGTTGATCAGCTCCCGGGCCCGAGAGAGGTTAATCTCTGCCAGCTTCCGTTCGGCAGCCAGCCCGTCAAGCTGCGCCTTTTCGTCTGCCGAATATTGCTGGACCAGCAGATCGCCCGCGGCAACTGAACTGCCCGACTCGAAATGCAAGGCGATGATCTGGCCGGCCACCTGCGCCGTGACATCCACGCCCCGGGACGCGCGCAGCGAGCCGACCGCCGGGATCACCGGCGTCCACGATTCCGAGGTGACCGTGGTCGTCGAAACCGTGACCGGCGGGAACGGGGTGGCCGCCATGGCCGCCTGATTCTGGCCGTTCACATAGGCCTTCCAGCCAAAGAGCGCGCCGAAGAACAGCCCGGTTGCGGCGAGCATGTACAGCATCGGACGTCTCATTCGTCGTTCCCTTGAGCTAAAAGAATGGTGATGGTAACCGGGGAGTGCGGCGATACCCAGTCACCCTGCCGAGTGATGGGATTTTCCCCGACGCTGCGCTAATCTTGAGACAATCGGTATCGCAGGTCGCACGCCACCAGTAGGACTTCTACCTCAATGAAGACAACGCCACCCCCGCGAATTCGATCCATTGATCACATTCATGTCTACGTGTCTGATCGCGCAGCCGCCGAGCGCTGGTACAAGAGGGTACTGGGGTTCAGTCGAATCAAGGCGTTCGAGTTCTGGGCTGAAGACGGCGGCCCATTGACGATCCAGAACCAGGATGGAACCGCTCACATCGCGCTCTTCGAACGGCCCGCCGAAACTTGCCATTCAACCATCGCACTTGGAGTCGGGGCAGACGAGCTTCTCGCCTGGAAAGTTCACCTCGCGGAGGCGCTTGGTCATGAGCCAGAACTTGAAGATCATCAATTGTCTGTATCGCTCTACTTCCGGGATCCGGATGGGAATCCTTATGAAATCACAACCTATGAGTACGAGGCCGCGAAGGCCGGGCTGCGCGATCGTGATGCCCAGCTCAAGCGATCGGCTTAAGGAGTTCCTGTTTTGAATGTGAAAGGAAAATGGGCTCTGGTTACGGGCGCCAGCCGCGGCGTGGGTTTGCACATTGCCACGGCCCTCGCGGGCCTGGGTTGCAATGTTGTTCTGCATAGCAGGCGCAAAGAACACGCGGCTAGTCTCGCCGCCAGCCTCAAAGCGAAGGGCGTGTCTGTAATCGTCGTTGCCGCAGAACTCGATGACCAGAATCAGGTCGACGCCATGCTGAAGGATATGCTTGCTCACATCCCGCAGATCGACATTCTTGTCAACAACGCAGCCATCATGGCCCCTTACCGCGAAAACCCCTGGCAAACCACCGCAGAGGACTATCGCAAAAGCTTCGAAGTCAACGTCATCAGCCTTGCCCGTATTTGCAATCGCCTGGTTCCCCTGATGCTTGAACGGAAGTGGGGCCGCGTCGTCAATGTAACTTCCGGCATTGAAAATCAACCCGAACTCACTGCGTACGCAGTGTCCAAAGCGGCCATCGACAAGTACGTTCGTGACTTCGCCCCGATGCTGTCTGGCTCCGGAGTCATGATGAATCTTCTGGATCCAGGCTGGCTCCGCACCGACATGGGCGGTGCGAATGCACCTCATGACCCCTCCAGCGTGATCCCCGGCGCCCTGGTTCCCATCCTGCTGAATGACGGCATCAGTGGTCGCCTGTTCCGGGCCCAGGACTATGCAGGCAAATCCGTTTCTGATGCACTTGCCCTTCAGGTAACCCTACAGCCCTGAAACCTTGCCGGAGAACATGTTGATTCACGAACCTTCGTCTGATGATCTGGCTTTTCGCCAGGCGTTTGAAGCCTGCAAAGTTCCCGCGAGTGAATTTGATCACCGAGCTCATGTACGGATGGCGTACATCTATTTGTGTGAACAATCCTCGGATGAGACTCACGACTCCATGAAGCGATCACTCCTCGCTTTTCTCAGGCACCTTGGGGTGGGTGAATCCAAATATCACGAAACCATAACCCGCGCCTGGGTGATGGCTGTCGCTCACTTCATGGAGCTGTCACCCCAGTGTCATTCTGCCGCGACCTTCATCGAGCGCAATCCCGTATTGCTGGATACAAAGATCATGCTCTCGCACTATTCAGCCGAGGTCCTGTTTTCACCGACGGCACGCACTCATTTCGTAGAGCCGGATATTCGGCGGATTCCAGAGCATTGATCAGGTCGTCGCCCGACACACCGCAATAACCACGAAAGTCGCAGAGTAGTCACATGTACACGAAGACACTTTATGCGGGTTGGGCCGACATGGACTTCAACTCCCACATGAAGAACACGGCTTTCCGGTGACGGAATTCCTGCGACTACAGATCGGTCCGGTAGTCATGAAGGACGAGGTCGAGTACTTTAAAGAGGTGCACCTGCAGGAAGTGATTACGGTGAACTATGCACTCGCAGGTCACGCGCCGGATGGCAGCCGCTTCCTCGTGAGGCACGAGATCTTCCGGTCGGACGGCAAGCTCCCCGCGCGGGTGACGAGCGCGGGAGGCTGGCTTAACCTGGCCGCGCGCAAGCTCTTCGCGCCACCGCCGGCACTCTTCGCCGCCATGAATGCGCTCGAGAAGACGAGCGACTTTGTGGTCCTGCCCTCGAGCATAAAGGCGCGTGCCTGACCCGTAGCTCAACAGCAGCGCGGCGCCGGCCGGAGGCACTGGCGCGGGTCTCGCGGGCCAGCCGGGCAGGACAGCCCGGCGCCAGCCCGCGTCAAGCGAGCGAAGGCCAGGGACGGCCGCAGCGAACGTCCCGCGCCAGTGCCTCCGGCCGGCAACGCGCGGGCTATGGAATACAGGTTGCGGGTCGCAAGCCGCGGGTCGCGCCTGAAGGCGCTCCTACCGGGCGGGCCTAACGGCTGACCGGCCTCTTTTGCAACTTTCGTTGCAAGGTCCGGCGATGAATCCCCAGCGACCGTGCCGTGGCAGAGATATTGCCGTCGTTCTCCGTCAGCACACGCTGGATGTGCTCCCACTCCACCCGCTTCACCGACAGTGGTCGTGAACTCAGCGGCGTTGACTTGGTCGGTTGGTCACCCGGCGACGTCAGTGCGGCAACGATCGTCTCGATATCCGCCGGCTTGGTCAGGTACTGGCTGGCGCCGAGTTTTACGGCCTCAACGGCCGTCGCAATGCTGCCGTAGCCGGTCAAGACCACCGTCCGAGCCGGTCGCGGACCGCGCGTCAGCAGTGGAATCAGTGTCAGGCCCGATCCAGAGCCAATCCGGAGGTCGACGACGGCAAGCGCCGGTGGTGATGCCGCGATCATGGCGGTGGCTTCCTCGCAGGTCAGTGCCACCGTCACATCGAAACCACGGCGGCGCAGTGCCGCTGCCAGCACATCGCTGAATACCGGATCATCTTCAACAATCAGTGTCTTCATGCAAAACCCTCCATGGGCCTGGCGAGGGGTAATTTCAGGCGGACGGTTGTTCCGCCTTCGTCATTATTTACCGCCTCCAGGCTGCCGCCGGCCTGGGTGATGGCAGCGTGGGACAGGAAGAGGCCCAGCCCCAGTCCGCCCTCTTTCGTCGAAGTGCCGAAGCGCTCCAGCAAGGCCGGATCACCGGAGACGAGTCCGCCACCCCGGTCAATGATGGCAATGGTCAGTTCTGTACTGTTCCACTCGTAGGTGAGACGTACGTGCCGGGGCGAGACATCCACGGCGTTGTGCAGAATGTTGAGCAAGGCCTGCCGGAACGTACGCTCCACGATTAACAACGGTGGCGAACCTTCGGACGTCGGAGTAGCGAGCGCAATGGTGCTGCCGGGCCGAAGGTGGCGCACTTCATCGGCTGCCTGCCGCACGAACCGGTCGAGCGCCAGCCGCTCGGCCGAATCGGCCCGGGCGGCACCCGCGGATGCCGAAATCACCGAAAGCGCTTCCTTGCACCGGGCAATCTGGTCCCGGAGGATGCCGAGATCACGGTGCAGGGCCGGATAGGAATCCTGTGGATACTCCCGGGAGATTTCGCCCGTGACCACGGCCATCGTCGCGAGCGGCGTGCTCAGCTCGTGCGCCGCCCCGGCCGCCAGCGTCGCTACTGCAACCACCCGTTCGTCGCGCAGGACGTTCTCGCGCAGTCGGGCCAGGTGCCGGTCCTGCTCCCGCACCGTTTGCGCCATAGCGGAAACGAACGTCGCAAAAAGAGCGCTTAAAACCACGAACCCGACCCACATACCGACGGCATGCAAATCCATCGCCGAGGTGGTGTGAAAGTTGTTGAACTCTGGCACCTCCACACGCCAGAGCATCAGCGCCGTATAACTGGCGGCGCTGATAAGCGCGATCACCCATGTGTAGGCCTGCGGGAGCGCTGCCGCAGATATCGCCATGGGCAGCAGGAAGAAATACACGAACGGGTTGGCGGCACCCCCGCTGTAGTACAGGATGCTGGTCAGTGCAAACAGGTCCACCAGCAATTGAATGAAGAACTGACGATCGGTGACGGGCGCCACACCCCGGTGCCGCCACCAGCTCACGAAATTGATCGCCACCAGGCCGCCAACAATCAGGGCAAGCTGCAGGGCCGGAACGCCGAGTCCGTAAACCTGTCGAGCCAGCAGCAGGCAAAGCGCAGCGCCCGGTACCGCGATCATCCGGATCCAGAGCAAACGGCGCACGTTGAGGCCGCCCGGTGCCTCCGGAGTCACAGGCGTCGGCGCGATGGGCGTAGCGAGCGGTGCGGTGACAGTATTCATCGGGTTTCTTCGGTTCCGGAGCGGATACTTACAATTCTAGGCGTGCATGCCGACGACTGCCGCTTGCGGGTACCGTGATAGCGTAAGCGCGACGCGGCAAGTTGTCGCAGCTCAGGCGGGTACTGCCGGCAGGTCCAGCAACGCGAGGAGCCCTGGACCATTGTCTTCCAGCCGCAGATTGCCGCCGTGAAGCCGGGCCACGGCGGCCACCAGGTTCAGGCCGAGGCCAGACCCGTCACCCGGTGGTACGTTACTGAGGCGCACAAAGGGCTCCACGGCGCTGGCGCGCTCCTCAGATGAAATTCCCGGCCCGGAATCGGCGACCGAGATAACCTGACGGCCGTCGACCACGCGCGACTGCAGTTCCACGCGGCCACCGGGCGGCGTAAATTTCAGGGCATTATCCAGCAGGTTGGCGACTGCCTGGGCCAGCAGCTGCCGGTGGCCGAGCACGCTCCCGCCCACCTCGCAATGGACTGACAGCGCAATGCCCTGCTCCTCGGCCTGCGGTTGATACAGCTCCCCAAGTTCACCGAGCATGGTGTCCAGCGCCACCGGCTCCGGACGGGCGCCGACCGTGCCGCTTTCGGCCTCGGCGATTTGCAGCAGCGCCGTCAACACACGCTGCATGTGATCCACGTCGCGCAGCAACGCTTCCAGTGTGTCCCGTTCCGCAACGGTGGCGACAACGCCCAGCGCCTGTTCCATACGCAGCCGCATGCGGTGCATCGGGCTGCGCAAATCGTGTGCGGCGCTGTGCAGTGATGTGCGAAGAATCTCCGTGGTCCTGGCGAGGCGTGCCAGCAGGCCGTTCACTTCGACGGCCAGCGCGTCGAACTCGTCGTCACCACCCGCCAGTGGCAAGCGGCGCGTCAGGTTGCCGCCCACAATCTCCTTGCAACTCCGGCTCACGGCCTCGACGCGCGCCAGGATGCGCTGGTTCTGCCCGTAGCCGATGCCGAGCGCCAGCAACGTTACCAGCAGGGTGCCAATGCCAGCAGCAAAAGCGAACCGCCGGCCGAGATCGCGCCGGTCGCTAAGATCGGTCCCGACGAGCAGCCGCAATCCCGGAGCAGGTTCGAGCACCATTGCACGCACCGGCCGGCCGGTTTCCAGACCGCCTTCCCGCATTTCAATCTCGAATTCCACCCAGCGCCCGTCACGCCCCTGCATGACCGGCCAGGCCGGCAGGTTGCCGGCAATGACGAAGCCCTCACTGTCGGCCAGCAGATAGACCGCATTGATGCGGTTGAAGGTGCTGGCGCGCAGGATCAGTTCGCTGGTAATTCCGCGCGTGCCGCTTTGGCCGTATGCCTCGAGGAGACTCCGCGCATCGCGTTCTATGACGGTATCGACTTCAGTATTGATGAAGCGGGTCGTCAGCAGATAGATGACAAAGACCAGTGCAACCAGGGCTGTCGCAAAACTGGCCGCGTAGACCATCGACAGCCGCAGGGCCGAGGTCCGCACCTCAGTCGGCCCGGAGCGTGTAGCCCGCGCCGCGCACGGTATGGATCAGCGGCTTGTCGAAGCCCTTGTCGACCGCCTGGCGCAGCCGGCTTAAGTGCACATCGATCACGTTGGTCTGCGGATCGAAGTGAAGGTCCCACACGCCCTCCAGCAACATCGTGCGGGTAACCACCTGCCCCGCCCGGCGCAGCAAGAACTCGAGCAGCTTGAATTCGCGGGCCGTCAGGTCAATTCGCCGCCTGGCACGGGTGACCGTCCTCGCGAGAATGTCCATTTCCAGGTCGGCGAGTCGCAGCCTCACTTCGGGTGCCGGTCCCCCCTGACCCCGACGCAGCAGGGCTTCGATACGTGCCAGGAGTTCGGAGAAGGCGAAGGGCTTGGTGAGGTAGTCATCACCGCCGGAGCGCAGGCCTTCCACCCGGTGGTCCACTGAACCCAGGGCGGAGAGTATGAGAACCGGCGTGTGGTTGCCCTGCTTGCGCAGGATCTCGATGATGGTCAACCCATCGAGGTGTGGCAGCATCCGGTCGGCGATGATGCCATCGTATTGGTGTTCCGTTGCCTGGAACAGGCCATCGCGCCCATCGGCGGCGTGATCCACACGATAACCGGCTTCGGTAAGCGCCTTGACCAGGTACCCCGCTGCGTCCCGGTCGTCCTCGATCAGCAGCAAATTCATGCCCGAATCGTAGCAGCTACCCGCCGCTAGTCCTGAATGGGACGCTTCACCCCGTGATTGTCAGCGGCAGGAACAGCCGGATTTGCGCCCGCTGAACCAGCAACGAAACGGGCTCACCCTTCGGCAAATTGCCGGCGAGGCCGGCCAGTTCCTGCGGGCTGCCGACTGGTTGATTACCGAGCTGAAGAATGATGTCGCCTCTGTTTACGCCAGCTCGGGCCGCGGGTCCGGCCGCGACACCAATCACGAGCACGCCGCCCGTCTCGATCCCGGCCTGCTCGCGCTGCTCCGGCGTCAACACCGCCACCCGTACATTCAGGATTCCTGGCTTTTGTTCCGGACCCGGATTCGCGGCGACCACTTCGTCGGCGGCGGACTTGAGTTCCGCAATCGTCACGTTGATCTCACGGGGCTTTTTGTCCCGCCAGACCTTCAGCGCCACACGCGTCCCTGGCTTCGTTTCGCCAACCAGCGGGGGAAGGTCGGCCGACTGGCTGATCGGCTGTCCATTGAACTCAAGAATGACATCGCCGGACTTGAGGCCAGCCTTGCTCGCGGGTCCGGTCTTGTCGACCTGGCCGACGAGAGCGCCAGCGGGTTTGTCGAGGCCGAAAGACCTTGCGAGTTCGCCGTTCATGCCCTGGATGCCAACACCGAGCCAGCCGCGCTCCACACGCCCGCTGGCTGCCAGCTGCTTCGAGACACTCACCGCCGTGTTGACCGGGATCGCGAAGGACAGTCCCATGTAGCCGCCGCTGCGGCTGAAGATCTGGGAATTGATACCCACCACCTCGCCTTTGATGTTGAACAGCGGGCCGCCGGAATTGCCGGGGTTTACCGCAACGTCGGTCTGGATAAAGGGCACGTAATTGCCGTCGGGCAGGCTGCGACCTAAGGCGCTGACGATGCCCTGCGTCGCCGTGTGCTCCAGGCCGAAGGGTGAACCGATGGCCAGCACCCAGTCGCCAACTTCGAGCTTCGAGGAATCGCCGAGCTGCACGCTGGGCAGCCCGTCGGCCTCAATCTTGAGCAGCGCCACGTCCGAGGCCTTGTCGAGCCCGATCAGGGTCGCTTTCTTCTCCGAGTTGTCGGCCAGTTTCACGAGGATTTCGTCTGCCCCGTCGACAACATGGGCATTGGTCAGGATCTGCCCGTCAGCCGAGATGATGAAGCCCGACCCCAGCGAATTCGCCTCGCGCGGAACGGGGCCAGTTCCGGGTCCGGGCATGCCGCGGAACGGGCGGAAAAACTCCTCGAGGCCGGGTGGCACACCATGCACTGGGCTTTTCGTGGAAAGCTGCTGGGTCGTGCTGATGTTCACGACACTGTCCTGGTTCTGCTTGATGATCGCCTTGAAATCCGGAAGGTCGGCGCTGACCGGAACGCTTGCCAGCATTGCGGACGCCGTAACGGCCGCCAGTACCCGCGGCACTTGGTAGCGCATGATTCAGATCCTGTTGTTGAGAGCGGTAAAAGCAGCCATGAGGCAGGTTGGGTTGGTGACACCGGCGGGCGGCAGGGCCGTCTTGGCCTGGTTGCAGGAGGGGGCAGAGGTCAGGTTATTCCGAGCCTGTACCACGCGCCGGTGCCACTCAAGTAGTCTCGTCACGCTGTGCCGTCAGAGGGGGTGTCTCGTCAGGCACGGGTACATACTGGACCATCCCCCAATGCGGGAGCGTTGCGGGCAACTTAAGATTTCTTAATTTGAGTCGGGCTTGAGAGTCGCGAAGCGCTCCCGCCAGGCGCCCGGCGGCTGGCTGGCGTCGTTGACCAGTTCGAAGGTGGTGTTGCGTGCGGCAGGCTGGCGCAGCGCCTCGACAAGAACCACGGCCAGGTCATCGCGCGACAAGGTGCTGCGCAATAACGGACGCCAGACATCACCCTGCTCCAGCCGAAGGCCTTTCTGGCCCGCGGGCTCATTCACGAGACCGGCCGGCCGGACGATCGTGTACGGGAGCCCGCTGGCCCGCAGGTACTCCTCGCCCTTGAAGCGCCAACCGAGTGCGCCCTTCGTGGCCTTGTTAAATGGATGCGCAGGATCCGTCACACCGATGGCGGTGAGGAGCACGAATTGCTCGACCTTCCCGGCAACTGCGGCATCAACCAGATGGCGCACACCACCGTAGTCGACGAACTCGGCACTGTTGTCGCCAGTCACCTGGTTAGCGCCAATCACGCTGATCACGAGATCCACGCCACGCATCGCGGCGGCCACCTGCGCCGGATCGCGCACATCGCATTCAACCCAGTCGACGCTGGCGTAGTCAGCGCCATGACGCTTCAGGGCTTCCGAACGGCTGCGCGTCATCGCCCGGAAGCGCAAGCCTTCGGCCATAAGGTGATCGACCACGTAGCGTCCGGCGCGACCCGAGGCACCGGCGACGAGAACGGTCTTGCCCTGCACAGAGGATGCCCCAGCGCCATCCTCACCAGCCAGAACGCCAGACGGCGTACTGCACGCGAAGAGCAGTAGTGGCACCAGGCAGGCGATCAGCAAAAAACCCCTGCGCACGATCAGCCCTTAAAGACAGCGATGCCGGCCAGCGACCGAAAGGGCGCGGTGAACCCGACGTCCATCTGTTGCATGATCTTCTCCGTCTTCAGGTCGATACGCGCGGCAACGCCGGTCCAGACATTGGCCGCCAGCGCGTAGCGCGGGTCGACGTCCGGCGTTACCTGCGCCCAGCCGTAACCCGGCAGCGGGATATGTTGCAGCACCTTCCCTGCTTCGTCATAAACAGCGAGACCATCAGCAACCGTACACAGCAGCCGGCCGTCGGGCAGATAGGCCACGGCAATGAACCAGCGCTTGTCGGAGCGATCGAGCGGATCGGCATCGGGATAGCCGGCGAGATCCGGCAGTTGCTTGCCGGCGCGCAAGTCGTAGCGCATCAGCCGGCGGGCTGTTTCCGTTGTGTAGCTGATGAACTCTCCGGACGGGTGCAGCGCGGAGTGGGTAACGCCCTTGAACCCGGTAAACTCCGGCGCGTTTTCGGCCTGGTACTCCTTCAGGAGTTTCAGGTCCGGGCTGTACTTGTAGATATTGCCGGCGCCGAGCGTGCCGTCGGCTAGCAGCTTCGCGCTGGTGCCCTTCCAGATCTCCTTGCCGATCAAGTACTCGCCAAAGTAGTGGTTGCCATCGCGGTCCCAGTTAACGCTACCGAAGGACCGGCCGGAATCCCAGGGCGGCAACTCCTTCGCATCCGGGGTGGCGCGAACCGCAATGTGGTCGTGGCTGTCGAAACCCCACAGAGTACCGTCGGGCCCAACCTGGCAACCCACGATGAAATAGCGCGTGCCGGTGGTGTACCAGGTGCCCTTGGCGATCCAGTTCTTGTCGAACTGCAGGATGCGCCCCTCCCCCATGTGATCGTCATCGGGATTATTCAGGTAGGTACAACCCAGGAAGATGTCCCCTTTTTCAAAGGGCTTGAGGGTCGACGTTTTCTGCATACCGGTGGCCCGTCAGTTGGCGAAGCCCGCATTATTGCTGAATCCCGGCGCGACGTCCCGTCGGAGCGCCTTCAGCCGCGACTAAGCACTGCGTAGACCGCGGTTCCCGTCTGGAAATCTTTTCCGGCTACCGTGCGGCACGGTGAGCGCCGGAAAAGTTTCCCGCCGGGAACCACTGCTGCGGAGAGGATCTTGGTCGCGGCTGAAGGCACTTCAGAGCAGCGGACGGTGGCGGGACAGGCCCTGGCCAGCCCTCAGGCGGGTCTTCCCGACAGGCGGCC
>JAQBGF010000074.1:0-4372 GCA_032122615.1 Gammaproteobacteria bacterium
TCCGCCAGGTCGAGCAGAGGGCCGACTGCCGCCGGGTTGCCCTCATCGGCTATCGCGAATGCTTCCGCAAACGCCTGATACCCGGGCTTGCGCTGCGGGTACCAGTCGAGCACAGCCTCTGCCGCCCACTGGGCATCGCGATCCTTGTGGCAGTCATTGCACGCATTGGGCGTGCCAATCGTAACGCTGCGATCGGGCCGCGGAATACGCAGCGAGTGATCGCGTCGCGGGTCGACAACCATGTAGGTGGTCGCCGGCATGTGACAGGACGCGCACTGCGCCCCGGCCGAGTCCGCGGGATGGTGATGATGACTGGCCGCGTCGAACACCGCCGGCTCGTGGCACTGCGCGCAGACCGCGTTGCCCGACGCACGAAGCTGCCCGGTGTGCGGATCGTGGCAATCGGCACAGGTAACGCCGACGGCGTACATTCGGCTCTGGACAAAGGAGCCCCAGGTGTAGACCTCGTCGCGCTGCTGACCGTCGGCGTAATACAGCCCGGGGTCGAGCAGGGCGGGACGGAAGGCATCGAGCCAGTTCTCCCCCGCGTGGATGTCGTCGGCGTATTGCCCGCGCCGGGCATGGCAGCGCGCACAGGTTTCGATCTCGCGGGCTGAAGTGCGGGGCGCCGAGCGGGCGGGTGAGCCGGTGACGACCTTGTTCCAGATGATGTCGCGGCGCTCATCAAGGGCAATCGTCAGCCCTTTGGAATCCTCGAAGTCGCGCCAGCCAGCGGATTTCTGCGCCCAGCTGATGTGATTGGAGGCGGGGCCGTGGCAGGCCTCGCAGCCCACGCTGATTTCGGACCAGGTGGTGTTGTACTCGCCGGCCTGGCTGTCGTAGTTCTTGCGCAGGTTGGTGGAGTGACAGTCCGCGCACTGGTAGTTCCAGGTCTGGTCGATGCCGGTCCAGTGCAGCGGGTTGCCGGGCTTAAGGTCCTGGCCGGGATACAGGTCGAACCAGCGCTGCCCGCCGTTTTCCGCAGGCCGCGAGTCCCAGGCCATGCCGAGCGCCTGCAGGCGGCCGCCCGGCAGGGGCGCCAGGTACTGCTGCAGGGGTGCAATGCCGAAGGTGTACTTGAAATCAAAGTCCGCGACCGCGGGATCGCCGGTATTGCCGAGTATCGTGGCGGCCGTCGCTTCCTGCATGGCCAGCGCATGCTGTGAATTGCGCCACAGGGTGTGTTGTTCGGCATGGCAGCCCGCACAGGAGTCGGAACCGGCAAATTCGGGTTCCGGTGCCGCCACCGGGGGCGCGGCCGGACCACGTCCTCGAACGAACCAGCCAGCGACGACGGCGGCAGCCACGATCGCAGCCACGATGACGATGGTTCGGCGGTGGTTGCTGATCACGCGAGTCTGGCCTCTTGCGGGCTGGAATTTGCAGGGATGCTAGCAGAAGGCCTGTCAACTGTTAGGTTCAGCCGCCGTTTCCAGAGCGCCTAATTGCGTTATCCTCTCAATGGTTGCCGGTCGAAAGACCGGTACGTTTCGAATATTCTGTCAGTCGCGGAGCGCGTTCTTTATGAAGCAGGCCATCCAGCCGTTACGGACACTCGCCCTGGTTGCCGGCTCGCTTCTCGTGATTGCCGGCTGCGCCTCGGCGCCGCCCCGGCTGGACGCGGTGCCTCCCGAGTTGACCGCGAAGGCGGAGATCCCGGGCATGCCGGGCGTGCGCTACGTCCCGGGCGTGGACAGCACGGAACTCTTCGAGCTCGGCGTCGAGGGACTGCGCCGCGAGCAGGCGTACCAGGCCAGCCAGGGTTACCAGGGAGCGCCACCGCCAGCGGCCTATCTCGCCATCTCGGGTGGTGGCGACAACGGCGCGTTTGCGGCAGGGCTGCTCAACGGGTGGACGGCGGCCGGGTCGCGGCCGGAGTTCAAGCTGGTCACCGGCATCAGTACCGGCGCACTGATTTCACCCTTCGCCTTCCTCGGACCGAAGTACGACGCGACCCTGAAGGAGATCTACACCACGATCTCGCCAGAGGACGTGATCAAGCCGCGCAGCCTGCTCGGGGGCTTCTTCAGTGACGCGATGGCAGACAACGCTCCGCTCTACGAGCTCACTCGCCGCAAGGTGACCGCGGACATGCTGAGGGAAATTGCCGCGGAGTACGCCAAGGGCCGTTTCCTGCTGATCGGCACCGCCGACATCGACGCGCGCCGCCCGGTCATCTGGGACATGGGCAAGATTGCCACGTACGGCGGGCCTGATGCCCTGGACCTGTTCGTGCGCGTGATGATCGCGTCCGCCTCCATTCCGGCAGGATTCCCGCCGGTGATGATCGACGTGGACGCCGGCGGCAAGCGCTACCAGGAGATGCATGTGGATGGCGGCATCATGGCCCAGGTGTTTGCCTATCCGTCGTCCTTGTCGGCGAAGGACCTGAAGACGGCTACCGGCCTGACCCGGGACCGCAAGCTCTACGTGATCCGTAACGCCCGGCTGGACGCTGAGTGGGCGCAGACCGAGCGCCAGACGATGAGCATCGCCGCGCGCGCGGTGACGTCGCTGATCCAGTCCCAGGGCATCGGTGATCTCTACCGGATCTACGCTACCACCCAGCGGGATGGTGTCGATTTCAACCTGGCGTTCATTCCCCCGACCTTCAATGCGCCCCACAAGGAAGAGTTCGACAACAGCTACATGCGCGCCCTGTACGGCCTGGGCGAGGATCTCGCGACGAAAGGCTACCCGTGGGTGAAGACTCCGCCCGGCTTCGACATGTCGGTAAGTCCTGCCCCGTCTGGAACCGAGTAACGGCACACGACCGTGGTGGTGACCCGTGCCATCGCGGGGGCAGCGCTCTGCGCCATCGCTGTTTTCCTTGCGCTCCCCGTCCAGGCGCAGGAACTCGAGCCGCGGGCCTACGCCAACACGCCCACGGGGCTCAATTTCCTGATCGCGGGCTACGGGTACACGCACGGCAGCGTGGCCTTCGACCCGGCGGTGCCGCTCAAGGACGCGGACCTCCGCACCGACTCGGCGGTTCTTGCCTGGGCACGGTCTCTCGGCGTTCGCAGCCGCTCTGCCAAGGTCGACGTGGTGGTGCCGTACACCTGGCTGTCCGGAGAGGCCTTGCTCGACGGCGAGCCGCGGCAGCGCGAGGTGTCGGGCTTCGCCGACCCGCGCGTGCGCTTCTCGGTGAATTTCTACGGCGCTCCCGCGCTGTCCTTCGACGAGTTCAGCCGGTACCGGCAGGACCTCATCATCGGCGGTAGCCTGCAGGTCTCGGTCCCGGTGGGCCAGTATGACGACGGCAAGCTCGTGAACATCGGCACCAACCGGTGGGCCTTCAGGCCGGAACTGGGGATCTCCAAGGCGTGGGGCGCCTGGTCAGTGGATGTGGCCGCTTCCGTTGCGCTCTACACCGACAACACCGATTTCCTGGATGGCGGAACCCTTTCGCAGGACCCGCTCTACGCGGTCCAGGGCCACATCGTGCACGGCTTCCGCTCGGGTGTCTGGGTCGCGATAGACGGCACCTGGTACGCGGGCGGACGCACCACGGTCAATGATCTGCGGGGAGATACGCGGAAGGAGAACACCCGCATCGGCCTGACCGTCGCGCTGCCGGTGAACCGGCGGAACTCGATCAAGTTATATGGCAGCACCGGCGTGTCCAGCCGCACCGGCGATGACTACGATGGTCTTGGCCTTGCGTGGCAGTATCGCTGGGGACGAAACTTCCCCGAGTAGGCGCGGCAGACTCCGGATCGCGACTCCGGTTATTCAGGGGGGCAATGTCGGCGGTATCGCCGGTGCCGCATACCACTGATCGCGCGGCACCAGCTTCGGTTCCGGCGCATCTCCCTCGTAGGCCGGTGTCATGATCTGCACGCCATACTCGTTGAACACGTCCAGGATGTTCTGGTGGAGTTTCGAGTAGGTGTCCGCCATGCCCTTCGGCGATCCCGCGTAGACATTCAGCTGGTACACCACGGCAAAGTCCGCCAGCTGCCGCTGCAGGATGAAGGCCGGTGGTTCGGGAAGCAGGCCCGGCGTGCGGCGGGCCGCTTCTTCCAGCATGGCGTGGACCTGGCGCCACGGCACCTCGTAGCCGATGCCGACTTCCGTGTGCAGGATCAGGCCCTGGGTTTTCGCCAGAACACTGTAGTTGACCAGGTGAGTATTGATGATCGTGCCGTTGGGGATCGTGACCTCCTCGTTCTTGATGGTGCGAACGCGAGTCGTCAATAGTCGCACCTGGGTTACCTCGCCCATGACTTCGCCCACCTTGATGACGTCACCCACGCGGAACACCCGGCCGAAGGTGTTGAAGTAGCCCGCGATGAGGTTGCTCACCGTACCGGCGGCGCCCAGGGACAGGAGCAGGCCCGCAAAGACCGACACGCCCTGCAGCGCGTCC
>JAQBGF010000075.1:0-3373 GCA_032122615.1 Gammaproteobacteria bacterium
CGAAAACGCTCGGTCAGGCTGGCGAGATTCCAGCATTGTTCCTGGGACAAGTCCGCGCGGGGCTTGCCTTCCAGCTCAGCCAGCTGCTCCTGTAAGGCTGCTGTTTCCTGGTAGCGCTCTTTCCACGCCTCGGCGTTTCGCTCCAGCCATTGGCGATCGAATTCCTGCAACACGTCCTGACAGGCGTCGCCCAGCCACGCGCTCGCAGCGCTTGCCGTCACGGCACCCGGTGCCGTCGGCTGAACGTGGATCGCCGCGAGCCGGTCCTTGATCGCGGGATGGGTGTCGTCATGGTTGGTTTCGATCCGGTTAACCCGGGCCACACGCGCGCCTGTTTCCTCAGCGGTCAGGGGTGAGTCCCGGAAATGTTTAGCCAGCCCTTCGAAGGGCGTTGCCACCGGCGTGGGCTCCTGGTCGGCGCGGGCGATCAGGGGTTGCCAGTAGCGTTCGCCAATCGCATCGCTCTGCACGGCCGTGGTCAGCAGGGCCTCCGCCGCCGTGTGCTTCGAGGTGAGTTCTGCGGCAACGGCATCAGCTTCGTACTCGTTCGCGCGCGCGAGCGCGAAGCTATAGGCACTGAAATAGGGCGCGTACCAATCGAAGAACCTGCGCAGCACGCCGGTACCCCAGCCGCCGCTCTGGTCGAAGGCGTACATCACGCGATACCAGCTGGTTCGTGCCCGGTAGATCCAGCCATTCAGGCGCGAGTGATTCCCCGAGAGATGACCGAACTCGTGCGCCAGCACGGCGCGGGCCTGCTCGGGCGACAGGGCCAGCAACAACTGGAGTCCGACAATCAGGGTATTTCGATACCAGCCGAACACCCCCAGGCGTGGCGTTTGCGTGATACCGGCGTTGAAATCTTCGGTGAGTATGATTTCATGGATTTTGATGGCTTCCAGGCGATTGCGAAGCGCATCAACTTCTTCGTATAAGCGAGGAAAGCGCTCTCGTTCAAGCCTGAATCCCGTCGGCGGGTCGATTTTGACCCACAGGGATTTCAGTATGGCCCACACCAAAACCCCAAGCACGATGATCAGCTTCTGCTTCAGCAACAGGAAGAGCACCACCGTGCTGCTGAGTGCGCCCCAGATGCTGCCCGCCACCAGGCCAATCAGGACAAACAGAATGGCGAACAACACAACGTAGCCCAACACGCCCAACAATGCCACGCGCAGGCGATAAACCTGCGGCCGGGTCGCGACCAGTTCTTCAGCTTCCCGGACGAGACGCTCGAAGGTCTCACGCTGCTCAGTCGTGGTGCGTTGGGTCATGGGTTAATCCTGCGCTCGCTCGGCTGGTGTTTCTGCTACTGCCCCAGCGTGTCGCCGATGATGTCGAAATCCCCGCCGAGAACCGCCTGGATCCGTCCGGTTCGCCAGCCTGCCCGCGTATCCTTGACGAGCGGCGACGGCTCCCACCGGTAGCGCCGTACCACCTGTGTCACGGGAGATACCTCATCAAGTATCCGGGCCAACTCTGCCGGATCGGAGGCCCGCGACCGGGTCAGCGTCAACGGCACTGGCGCCACCCGCACGCGCGCAACCGCCCGGCCCGCCTTTGGCGCCGGGTCATCGGATTCGAGTATGTGCATGCCGGTCTCGGCGCTCAGCGTCCTCCAGGCGCCGAATCCTGACACCACGTGGAACGGCGTTTTACCGTCATTCGCGTTCGATACGGACGCATAACTCATATGGCGCCGGCGGGCCCAACTCGCGAACATCTCCGACAGCTGCTGGCACCAGGCGCGCGTGGCCTGGCCGTCACTGCCGGCCTCCATGCCGGGCTGAACGGCCAGCACGACTTCGATCGGCACATTGTCGAGGGCATCGGCGATACCCTGCTCGCAGAGATAAACCTGCAAAGCCAGCCGCGAAATGAGCTGGCGCGAGTGCCGGCCCGCACCCCCGGCACCCCGCGCGAGCCGCTCGCGCAGCGAACGCGCGGTACCGGCCGCAGCTTTCACACGGTCTGTCAGCGCATATCGGCTCAAGGTGGCGGGCCGGTCGTCGCGCGTCCAGAAGTCTTTCGCCGCCATGGCATCGGCCAGGGATTGCTGCAGGCCTGTCCAGTCGCTGGAGTCGAGGCGTTCGTTAACGCCCTTGAGCGCGCGCTCCAGTGCATCGCGCTCGGCGGCCGTGCCCTCCGGCTGAAGAATCATCGTCGCGAGCGTCGGTCCGGTGTCGGTACCCGGCGCCGGGACCGTCGCTGCCTCGCCACTCTCGGCGTCCGGATCCACGAACTCCACCTGCACCGACTTGCCGTCGCTGCGCACGAACAGGAACTGGTCGCCCTCGGGGAAGCGGTGCTCGACGATGGTCGCCGCGAGCGGTGCCAGCAGGTACTGATCGATGGCGCGCTTGAGCGGCCGCGCACCCATCTCGCTTGAGAATCCCTGCTCCAGCAGGAAGTCCAGGGCCGAGGCTTCCCACTCCACGGCCCAGTCCCGGTTGCGAAACCCGCGCCGCTCGAGCACGGCGGCGAGTTCCTTCCGCAGGATCCGGCGCATCAGCTCGCGCGACAGCGGCTGGAATACCAGCACCCTGTCGAGCCGGTTAAGAAACTCCGGGCGGAAGTTCTGGCCGATTGCCCGCAGGACCTGGGTCGAGGAATACGCGTCGGCCTGCGGCGTAAAGCCAAGGCCCGCGGTCTGGTGTGTCGTCGCCCCAAGGTTAGAGGTCAGGATCATGATGGCGTGGCGAAAGTCGGCCGTCTGCCCCAGGGGATCGGTCAGCCGCCCTTCGTCAAAAACCTGCAGGAACAGGTCCCAGGCGTTCGGGTGCGCCTTCTCGAACTCGTCCAGCAGGATCACCGAGAACGGCTGCTTCCGTATTCGCTCGATCAGCGACTGGTTCTGGCCCGCGGCGGAGGGATCGCCCATGATCTTCGGCACCATGTCGGCCGTCTTGAACTCGCTCATGTCGAGCCGGATCATGCGTTCCTCGGACCCAAACAGGAAATTCGCCAGCGTCTTGGCCAGTTCCGTCTTGCCGGTGCCGGTCGGCCCTGCAAACAGGAAGACGCCGATGGGACGGCCCGGGTCCACGAGGCCCGCCTTAAGCATGGCAATCCGGTCGACGATGGCGTTGACGGCTTCGTCCTGCCCCATCACCCGCGTGGAGAAGAAGCGGCGCATCTCGTCGAGGTCGACTATTTCGCTCTCGTCGAGAATGGCCATCGGCAAGCCGGTGAGTTGCGACAACGTACCCAGCAGGTGGCCGCGGTCTAGCCGCGCCTCGCCATTGGCGATGCACTGCCTCGCGGCGAGCTTGACGAGATCCAGTACGGCTCCGGGCATATGCAGGCTGCCGAAGTGCTGGCGCGCCAGGCCGAGGGCGACCGGTACCAGTGACTCTTCTATATCCAGGCCCGT
>JAQBGF010000076.1:0-7537 GCA_032122615.1 Gammaproteobacteria bacterium
ACGAGATTCGGCTGCGAGAAACTATGGGGGAGGACGAGATTCGGCCGGTCGCTGCTCGTTCCGTCAGGGCGAGTCGGTCCCCGATGGCGTCCCGACTGAGGGTCATCGCGCCAGGGCAGGGCCTTTGTTCGGCCTATACTCCGCCTTTTGTTGACGATGCGGACTTTCTCCCCGTCCGCTGCTTGAGCAGGCTCTCTGCCGGAATGCCAAATTTCCTGTGCAAACCCTCAATCATCCGAAGTGTCAGGGCGCGCTTGCGGTTAAGAACCTCGTAAACGCGATTCTTGCGCCCGATGACTGGCTCAAGATCCTTGATCGTCAGACCGGACTGTTCCATTCGGAACTTGATCGCTTCCACGGCGTCGGGCAGGTCCATCGGAAAGTGGGTGCGCTCATAAGCCTCAACCAGCGTCGCCAGAACATCCAGGTGATCCCCGTCCGGCGTGTTTGCTTTCGCCGTCATCAGAGATTCGATGTCCTTAAGCGCCGAACGGTAGTTCGCCTTGGTTCTGATGGGCTTGATGTTCACTGTATGCCTCTCAAATCGTTTGTGCATCGATAGCGTCGTACTGCTTGTGCGTACCGATGAATCGTATGTACACGATTCTGTAGGGGTAGTTGATCCACACGACGATGCGGTACTTGTTCCCACCCAGATTGAAGACTGCGCGTCCGTCCTGGAGGATGCTGGCGGTGCCAAACTGGGCCTTCAGATCACTGGGTTTGGCCCAATCTGCCCTCAGCACATCCCTGTACCAGACAAGAGTCGGACCCTCAGCGCCTAGGTGTTCAGGGTGGTCGTTCCAGAACGCCTTCAGCGTGGAAACGGCGATCACCCTCATACGGAGGAAACTATAGTCCCAGTCTGGGACCTAGGCAAGGGGGAACGTGGCACACCCGCTTCTACGAAGCTAAATCGTAGTCAACCTTGCCGAACAGAGGCTCGGGTTGCTGGCTAGCTGCCGTGCTCGCGCAGCCAGGACATCAACTTCACCTTGCGGCTTTCGGTCGCCGGATCAGCATCGCCCGCGTCATTGCCAGGGCCAGCGGCACCGCCGCCGCCGGTAATCGCAACGATGTACGGGTCGTAGCCGACGAAGTCGATATCCGAGTCGATCAGGTGGGCGGGGTGCGCATCCCCGAAGTCCTTTGGGGCAGACATTGTTGTTCTTCTTCTGTGTCGGGGTGTGGTTTTGTAGTTGTGAGGACTATAAACCCGGTTGTCTTACGTGTAAGCCAAATTATACATAAGCTTCGCTCTCCGCTCAGGAGCGGATTCTTCGTTCTGTTGCGCGCACGCTGCAGCCGCACATGACGGCTGAAGGGTAATGCCATGGCCTGGATTTTTCTCGCGGTCGCCGGTCTGTTCGAAATTGGCTGGGCAGTCGGTCTGAAGTACACCGATGGTTTCAGCCGGCCCGTAGCGAGCGCGTTGACCGTGCTCGCCATGATCTGCAGCTTCTGGTTGCTGGCCCTGGCCCTTCGGTCCATTCCCCTCGGTACCGCCTACGCCGTGTGGACCGGGATCGGCGCCGTCGGCACCGCCGCGCTCGGCATCCTGCTGTTCGCCGAGCCGGCCACCGCGCTCCGGCTGGCCTGCATCGGCCTCATCGTGGCCGGCATCGTCGGCCTGAAACTGGTGTCCTGAATCGTGCTCCCGGGAATCCTCGCCGACCTCGTGCTGGTGCTGCACGGGCTGTACGTGGGCTTCGTCGTGATCGGTTTTGTGCTGATCCTGCTGGGGCTTGCGCGCGGCTGGTGGTGGGTGCGGCAGCCGGGGTTCCGTTACGCCCACCTCGCCGCGATCGGCATCGTGGTTGTGCAGGTCTGGTTCGGGATGGACTGTCCGCTGACCACCCTTGAAAGTTCCCTGCGACTGAGAGCCGGCGAGGCCGGGTATGGCACCTCCTTTATCCAGTACTGGCTTTACCGGCTGCTTTACTACCGGGGCGACACCCGCGTGTTCGCCGTCATTTACTCCCTGTTCGGGGCCGCCGTGGCGCTCGTCTGGTGGTTTGCCCCGCCGACGCGCCGGCGCTCGCGGCGTGATCAGCTAGACTGAGTTCGTCATGCAGCAACCCGCTCCACAGCGTCCCGGCGCCACGCAGGGACCCGGCCCGTTATCAGAACTCGAGCGCACCGTGCTCACGGCCATGCTCAAGGACGAAGGTGAGGGCGACGGCTTCGCGGCTCTTAAGGCCCAGCTCGCCCGGGCAACGGTGGTGTCGCGCACGCACAGTGGCGTGGGTTTCGTTACCCGCATCGACGTACCGGACGAGGTGCCGGCCGTACCTGAGACCGGTACACCCCGGCTGCGTGCGGTGTTCGCGGCTCATCCCCAGCTGACGGAACGCGCCGAATTTTTGGTGCAGCTTCGTGCCGGGCGACTGGCTGTACTGGAAGCCTATTGCTACGAGGGCGGCTGGCCGGCCGACGAGGCCGAATTCCGGGTGGTAGGCTGAATGTGCACACTTAAGGAGCCAGGCGAATGACGAACTTCGGCAAATTGAATCTGCTCGGCATGCTGTTGCTGCCCGCGGCGGCGACGCTCGCCGCACTGATCGTATTCGGCGACCGCACTGACACCCTGGTTACCGTTTTCAGCCTGAATCTGGTGCCCATGCTGATCGCCGGGCTGGTTTCGGCCCTGTTGCTCCGGGGCGCAAATCGAGCGGGCAAGGGCCAGCGCATTGCGGTGTGGCCTACGGCGATTCCGGCCGTGCTTGGCGCGATCTGGTACCTGTTCCGTGCCGTCTTCCCTGCCGAAGTGGCCCCGGGGGCCGAATACATTGCAGGGCCGCAGTACATACTGATGGGCGTGATTGTGCTCAGTGTCGTCGCGTGGATCGGGTGCCTGATCGCCCGCCGGCTCTGACGCCGCCTCCCGCGCAGTTCACGCCCTACGCGTTGGCCCGCGCCCTGCCGAATATCGTTGTCGACGGGGCGCCGCTGC
This sequence comes from Gammaproteobacteria bacterium, assembly GCA_032122615.1. Taxonomy (GTDB): domain Bacteria; phylum Pseudomonadota; class Gammaproteobacteria; order Steroidobacterales; genus SHZI01. Next base: position 2,954 of record JAQBGF010000076.1, read on the forward strand.
CAACGACGCTGCTCACCTTGTCCCACTGGCCGAATAACCAGTCGCCGCCCTCGCTACGGCGGGACACCTCCACCGCCACGGTCTTTGCTTACATCGATGCCGTTGACCTGCACCAGGCGGTGCCCTGGGTGACCAACAACCACTTCGACGAGGACGGCCTGTTCAGCATGTATGCCATCACCGACCCGGCGCGGGCACTTGAGTACCGCGACTTGCTGATCGCCGCGTCCCTGGCGGGGGACTTCGGCGTGGTGACTGAGCCAGACGCGGCGCGCCTTTGCTTTGTCATCGAGAACCTGGCCGACCCCGATTCATCGATCCTGCCGGCAGAGATATTCGCGGAAGAAGACCGGGTGGGGGCGTTGTACACGGCCCTGCTGGACTCGCTGCCCGCCCTGCTGCGGGACTGCCGCGATGGCTGGCCCCGGTACGGCGATCTGTGGGCGTTGCAGGACGAGCACCTCACGGCCAGCCGGGCGTTACTCGCTGACGGCGTCGTCACGGTGGTCGAATCGCCGGAGCTGGATCTGGCAGTGGTGCGAATACCCGCGTACCTGCGGCGACGGCAAGCGCGGCGCTACCTCGCAGACGAGCTGGTTGCCGTTCACCCGTTTGCCATCAACAGCGCAACCCAGTGCTCGCGGATCTTGAGAGTGCAGGGCAATCACTACGAATTCGAGTACCGCTACGAAAGCTGGGTGCAGCTGGCGACGCGCCGTGTGCCCCTGCGGGTCCATTTAGACAGCCTCGCGGAGCGGTTGAACGAACTCGAACGGGGGTCGCCCAAATGGGTGGCGCAAAGTCCGATGGAGACCGTGCCGCGGCTACAGCGCAGCGACGGGACACCGTCATCGATTCCGCTGGAAACCTTTCTCCTTGAGCTTGAAGGCGCGCTCACGTCGGCGCCCGTGGCTTGGGATCCTTACGACTGGCAAAAAACTGGAGGTGCCGGATGAAACTGGCAGGACTGTTACTGGCGGCGGGCGGCGCCGCGCGCTTCGGGTCGCCGAAAGTGCTGGCGCCGTTTCATGGCAAGCCGCTGGTCCGGCGTGGCGTCGAGCTGCTGATGCCCCGTTGTACGGCGGGCGTGCACGTGGTGGTGGGCGCGTCGGCAGACGGCGTGCGTGCCGCGCTGGCGTCGGCGGCGGTTACTTTCGTCGAGAACCCCGACTGGGAGAGCGGCCTGTCGACGTCGCTGGTACACGGCGTTGCAGCCCTGCCCGCCGTGGCCGATGCGGCGCTCATCCTGCTCTGCGACCAGCCGGCCATCACGGCGGATGACCTCGACGCGCTGATCGCTGCCTGGCACATCGAGCCGGAACTGATTGCCGCCGCCGGCTTCAGCGGCCGGCTCGGCCCGCCGGTAATCATGCCGCGCTCCGTCTGGCCCCAGCTCGCTGCGTTGCGCGGCGACCAGGGCGCGCGCAGCCTGCTCGAATGGCACGCGGAACACACGGCGGTGCTCATGCCCCACGCGGCCTTCGATGTCGACACGCCCGAGGATCTGGCACGGCTCGAAGCCGCTCCGGCACAATGAGTCATGGCTGTGATCCGGGTTGAGTATTTCGCCGTCCTGCGCGAGCACGTGGGCCGTGCCGGGGAGGAGTTGCGTACTGCCGCCACCACGGTCGGCGAGCTCTACGCCGAACTTGACCAGCGCTACGCCTTCCCGTCAGTCGGCCGCATGAAAGTGGCGGTTAACGACGAGTTCCGGGACTGGAACGCGCCAGTGCGCGACGGGGACTTCATTGTGTTTATTCCCCCGGTTGCAGGCGGGTGAGCCACTTCGCCTTCAGTCGCGATCCGTTTACGCCGGACCGCTTTCGCGACGAGGTCGTGGACCCCGTGGCTGGTGGCTACGCGAGCTTTGAGGGCTGGGTACGCAACCACAACGAGGGGCGCGGCGTCGTGCGCCTTGAGTACGAGGGCTACGAGGCTCTTGGCATCAAGGAGGGCAATCGGGTTGTCGAGGAAGCCTTGGCCCGGTTTCCGATAGCGAAGGCGCATTGCGTGCACCGGCTCGGCCTGCTCGATATCGGTGACCTGGCGGTGTGGGTGGGGGTAACCGCGGCCCACCGCGACGCGGCCTTCGCGGCCTGCCGCTACATCATCGATGAAGTGAAGACCCGCGTACCGATCTGGAAGAAGGAGCACTACGCCGCAGGTGACTCCGGCTGGATCAACTGCGAGGTCAGTTCCTCTGACGCTCCCTCTGGACCAGTTCGTCCGTAACAGCCAGCAGTATCTGGTGGCTGCTGATCTTCGGTCCATTGGTGGTGTATTTGCCGTTGACCACTATCAGGGGCACACCCTGCACGCGGTACTTCACCGTGAGGTCCTTGGCCCGCTTTAGCTGACTTTCGACCGAAAAGGATCGGAAGGTCTGGTTGAAATCGGCTTCCGGGACGCCGTGCTCTTCGAACAGCTTCTGGATGTCTTTTTCTTCCGTCATCGGCTTGTTGTTGACGTGGATAGCACGGAACATTGCCGACGTGATTTCGTCGAGCTTGCCGAGGGCGTCGGCCGTGTAATGCACGCGGCCGTGAATCTCGTTGGTGGGATTCCACATTACCGGGATCCGCACGAAATTAACGTCGGACGGTAACTTCTTCTGCCAGTCGCTGATCAGCGGCTCCAGGTTGTAGCAGTGGCCGCAGCCGTACCAGAAGACCTCCGCGACTTCGATCTTGCCGGCCGGGCTGCTGGTGCCTTGCGCTGCGGGCAGTGTGTTGAAGTATTCAACTTCAGGGTACTGCCAGTCTGTTTTGGGTGGTGCACTGGCCGGCGGAGTTGCCGCGGAGCCGGCCGGGCTGGACGCCAGCACGATTTCCTTGCCGAGCGGGTTCTTGTCGGCGGGTGCCACCGTTTCAGTGCTGGCCGATTCCTCGACAGCGGCCACGTCGGGTGCGTCGGTAGCTGGTGCGGGAGCTGCAACGGGCGCTGGCGGAGCAATCTCTGGTGCTGCTGCCGGCGTTGCGGGGGCCTGCGGTTCCGGTGCCTTGCCACACGCGGCGGCAATGCAGATGAAAGCGGCCAACAGAAGAATTCGAACCTGGGTCATAAATCAGCTCTCAATCGCCGCGCCTCAGCGCAGGCCCTGGATGTAGGAAGAGACCGCCTTGATTTCGTCGTCGGTGAGTGTGGCCGCGATGTTGCGCATCATCTGCGTATCGCCATCGGTTGCCCGCTGCTTGCCCCGATAGGCCACCAGCTGTGCGGCGGAGTACGTTGCATGCTGGCCTGCGATGGCCGGCCAGCCAGCGGCGGGATTGCCTTGCCCGGAAGGACCGTGGCAGGCAAGACAGGCCGATACGCCGGTGTCCTTGTTGCCGCCGCGGTACAGTCGCTCGCCGGTAGCAACGATGGCCGGGTCGGCGACGTTGCCAGCACGTTTCTGACTGGAGTAGTACGCAGCGAGGTCCGCCATGTCTTCGTCGGTAAGCGGCATGGCCATGCCGCTCATCAGGACATTCTGCCGCTCGCCGCTCTTGAAGGACTTAAGCGACTTGATCAGATAGCTCTCGTGCTGGCCGGCGATGCTTGGCCATTCAGGGTTCTGGCTATTGCCGTCCATGCCGTGACACGCGGCGCAGGTCGCGGCCTTGGCCTGCCCGGCCTCCGGCGATCCTGCAGCCAGTGAAGTGCCAGCAAGGATGAGTGCCAAAAGGCCCAGCAAAGGACCCGGTAACCGAGCTGGGGAAGCCTTCGAAAATGATGCGTTCAGTATATCCATAGCGCTTGTTCTGTAAGGGAAATTTGTGTGGAGTCCCATGCTAGACTCGAACCGCGCGGAATTGTACACCAGCGTCCCAGCCGAGCCACCCTGATGTCCCTGTATCCCGAGGCCCGGTTTGTCACCAGTGCCGCCCGAGCCGCCCAGTTTCTGCCCGACGAGGGTGCGGAGGTCGCGTTCGCGGGCCGTTCGAACGCGGGCAAGTCGAGCGCGATCAACACGATCGTTGGTCGTCGGGATTTCGCCCGGACCAGCAAGACCCCCGGTCGCACCCAACTGATCAATTTCTTTGCGCTGGCTGATGGTCAGCGCCTGGTAGACCTTCCGGGCTACGGTTACGCGCGTGTCACCGACGAGATGCGCGAGCAATGGCGCGCGCTGCTAGGCCACTACTTCAAAGTCCGCCGATCGCTGGCTGGCTTGATGGTGATAGTCGACAGCCGGCGCGGTATCGGCGACTTCGACCGCCAAATGCTGGACTGGGCGGGCACACTCGGCTGTCAGCTTCATGTACTGCTCACGAAGGCCGACAAGCTTTCACGTCGGGAGTGCACGGCAACACTGGCCGCCGCCGAAGCGGAGTTACAAGGTCAGCCGGTGACCGTGCAGCTGTTCTCGGCCACCTCAAAACTTGGACTGGATCCTGCGCGGGCCGCGCTCGCGGCAATGCTCGCCAGCGAACGCCCGTAGGAGCGGCTTCAGCCGCGACAACGTTCTCCGTAGTGACGCGGGCGGAGGCGGGACCAGTCTTGGCCCCCGGTGCGGCAGAACCCCTGAGGGCTGGCCCAGAACAGTCCCCCCGCCCCCCGCGGCAGCGGGGCGCGTTCGGGGTCCCGGCGCCAGCCCCTCCA
>JAQBGF010000077.1:0-14791 GCA_032122615.1 Gammaproteobacteria bacterium
GGGGGGGCGGCGGGGGGGGGGGTCGACGTCCGGGCCCGCCCCTGGGTACCCCCCGGGGGGGGGGGGCCCCGGGCACACCGCCCCCCCACGAGACCGCTTGCCGCGAAGACCCGCTGAGGGCTGGCCAAAGACTTTCCCGCCCACCCGGCCGCTGCCACGGATCAGAGCAGCGCCAGGGGATCTCTACCGAAAAGCAGTAGGTGGCCGTAAAACAGAAGAAGAACTGCGGCGAGCAGGCCGAGTAAGGCGCCGACCACAGTCACGCGGTCTGTCGGCCAGCGAGCCCGGCAGCGCAGGAGCGCGCCGAAGGGGTACACCGAGGTGGAGTCCGCCAGCGCGCGCCAGGCGTCCTCCCCCAATGCGGTTCGTCGCCGTTGCTCGGTGATCGCCATGCCGATGAAGCCGAACACACCGAGGCTGCCAAACAGGATCAACCCGACGAGATGACCGTTGGCCGGCACGTGGGCGACACCCCACAAGCCAAGCCCCCAGAGGATGGGGTGCCGGGTGATTGCCACCGCGCCCGGCGATCGGGGGTCGAAGGGCCGGGCCACGAAGGCTATCGACAGCGGGTTTGGCGCCAGCACACTCGCACCGAGCAGCATCAGGGCCAGCGGCACCAGCAGCGCCGCAACCCAGTGCCCCCAGGGGCCGGCAAACCATAGCGGGATGTACGGCGCGAGCAGTGCCTCGCGGATCAGCCAGGCAAACAGGAACAGCGACAGCACGGAGTAGGCAGCGAGAAATCCGCCGCCGCCCAGCCGCGCCTGCAACGACCGGCGGATCGCGGGTAGCGCCGGAATCACATGCGCAATCAGGAAGACCGCGAGGACGCCGAGAAATCTCTCCATGATTCTGGCAGTCGGAACTGCAGCCTCGCGGTCAGCCCCGCGGCGCCAGCGGCGTACTGCCGGGCCGCACCACGTTTGTGGCGAGCGCGATCATCGAGGCCAGGTCGGTCAGGTTGGCCGGCACGACCAAGGTGTTGGCCTGCTTCGCCAGGTTGCCGAACTGGGCCACGTAGGCCTCGGCCACGCGCAATTGCATGGCCTCGTTGCCGCCCGGCTCGCGCAGTGCCAGCGCCACCCGGCGCAGGCCCTCGGCCGTGGCGGTCGCAACGGCGAGGATGGCCTCGGCCTCGCCCTGGGCCTCGTTGATCTGCTGGCGCTGGTTGGCCTCCGACGCCTTGATCACGCGCTGCTTGTCGCCCTCGGCCTCGTTGATCTTCGCGTCCCGCTCGCCTTCGGAGTTGAGCACGACGGCGCGCTTTTCCCGCTCGGCGCGCATCTGTTTTTCCATCGCACTCAGCACGTCTCGCGGGGGATTGATGTTCTTGATCTCGTAGCGCAGCACCTTCACGCCCCAGGCATCCGACGCCTTGTCGAGCTCGATGACGACGTTGCCATTGATCGAGCCGCGTTCCTCGAACGTCCGGTCCAGGTCGATCTTGCCGATCTCGCTACGAAGTGTGGTCTGTGCGAGCTGCATGATCGCGAAGATGTAGTCGGTAATGCCGTAGCTGGTGCGCTGGGGATCCAGGATGCGCAGGTAAAGCACGCCGTCCACACCCACCTGCACATTGTCCTTGGTGATACAGGTCTGTTCCGGGATATCGAGAGCCTGTTCCTTGAGGCTGTGCTTGTAGGCAATCCGCTCGACGAAGGGCACCAGGATGTGGAAGCCGGCCTGCAGGGTGCGGCTGAACTTGCCGAGGTACTCCACCACAAAGGCGCTTTGCTGCGGTACTACGATGGCCGTCTTGGCCAGTACGATAATGACAACGATAGCAATCGCCACAGTCACGACAAATCCGTTCACAGCAGATCCTCCGTATGAAGTCAGTTCGGGGCTTCAATGCGTAACGTAACGCCGTCAACGCCGACAATGCGCACATTGACGCCGGGCGGGATGGGCACAGTGCCGACGTTACGCGCCGTCCAGGTAGAGCCACGCAGCTCCACGCGGCACGAGTCGTCAACCGGGAGGCTGACCGACAGCTGCAGATGTTCCTGAAGCATGTCGTTCGCCATATCGGGAACCTCCCGCCGCAGCAAGCGATAAACACGCCTGCGAAAGAAAATCATTGACGTCAGCGCAAGCGCGGAGAAGGCCAACCACTGCATCGCCTGCGAGAGCTCCGGAAGCGCAAGCGCGATCAACCCGGTAACGATCGCCGCCGCGCCGAGGAAGACCAGGAAAAAATTCGCCTCGACTATGAACAACTCGGCTGCCAGCAGCAGCATGCCGACAACCATCCAGCCCCACCACGTCATGGCGATTACCCCGTTCCGGTTTCAGAAACCCACAAGAGTTATAGCCGAATTGTGGTCCGCGTTGCGACTCCGGGCCAGAAGCGCCGGTCAGGACGGCTTGTCGGTCTGGAACACCCGGCCCATGTATTCAGACAGGTCCCGGGTAACCTCGGCGGTCGTCTCCGGGCCAATACCTGCCAGCGTCTTCGCCAGCTGTTTCTTGAACTCCAGCTGCATCTGGCGACCGATCTGGATGCGCTGGGCCTGGGGCGAGCCGGCGCCGTGCATCGACTCGGTGAGATAGCCCACCGCGTTCCGGCCGAGCGTCATGTTCTCGATGAGGCGGAGAATCCTCATGCGGTCCTCCGTCGGGATGTCGGCGCGACCCTTCAGGTACTTGCGGATCAGCGCGCCAACTTCCGGGTGCTTAAGGTCCTGTTCCGACGGCAGCGTCACCATCAGGCCGCCGGCCAGGTCCTGCGCAAGGCGGCTGATTTCGTAGGGAAAACGCGTGACATGGTGCTTGCAGACATTGGCGATCATGTCGTCGTTCAAGTACACGCCGGATTTCATCGGCACGGCCTGGTAGCTGGAGGCAATTCCCGTCGAATAGATGGTCTCGTTGAGGTGGGTCATCTCCACGAGCTTGTCCTTGATGTGGGAGACCTTGTCCACGCCGTTGAAGTCGGCAATGGTGGCCGCGGCCCCGATCAGCACGTCGCCAACCCCGGATTTGCACACGTAGCTGCGGCGGTGATAGGTCGTGAAGCGCTCAACCAGCATCGCGGCGTAGTCCACTTCGCCGTGCATGAAGACGTTTTCCCAGGGAATGAACACGTCTTCGAAGATGATCATGGCTTCCTGCCCGCCGAAGCGCTTGTTGCCCTGATCGATGTCGCCGCCCTCCATGCTGCGGGTGTCGCAGGACTGGCGCCCGTAGATGTAGGTGATGCCGGGCGCGTCCACCGGCACGGCGCCGACAATCGCGTAGTCCTTGTCGGCGGGTCCGAGGCGCATCGTGGGCATAACCAATAGCCAGTGAGCATTGAGGCAGCCGGTCTGATGAGCCTTGGCGCCCTTGAGGTAAACGCCGTCCGCCGTCTGCCGGCTGACGTGCACGAAGAGATCGGGATCGGCCTGCTCGTGCGGCGCCTTGCCGCGGTCGCCTTTCACATCCGTCATGGCGCCGCCGATGACGTAGCCCCGGCGCTGCATGTCCGTGACGAAGCGCAGGAAGCGCTGGTGATACGGCGTGCCGTGCTGCTCGTCGATTTCGAAGGTCACCGAGTGCAATGCGTTGATTGCGTCCATGCCGACGCAGCGCTGAAAGCAGGTGCCGGTGAGTTGCCCGAGCCGGCGCTGCATCTTGTTCTGCAGTACCAGATCATGGGCGCTGCCAGCCACGTGCAAGAAGCGGTTTATGCGCTCCCCGGTGTACGGCGAGATGACCGTGCCCAGTTCCGGATCACGGACCGCGAGGTCGTAGGTTTCGGCAACCGCATTAATCGACGGCCGGATCATCGGGTGGTCCACCGGCTCGGGAACCAGCTCGCCGAACAGGAACACCCGAAGCTGCCGCCCCCGCAGGCTCTCGATGTACTCGGCGCCGGTGCGCAGGGCCGCGACGGGGCCCGCATTACCCGGCTTAATTACACTAGCTTTAGTTGCCAAGTTACTGATCTCCTGAGATTTAGTTGGTGGCATCAGGGAGTGCCAGCGCCCCGGTATTCATCGTACTCTAGCACCGCGCCGGACGGCCTCCGCCTATAACCATATGATACCCGGCCACCCAAATGGTTCTTCCCCGCATGACACCCGGTTCCCCGCCGCGCTTTGCCATTCCGATTCTGTTCGCTGTTATTTTTATCGACCTGGTTGGCTTCGGGATTCTCGCGCCCTTCATTCCGTTCTACGTGGAGCGCCTCGGCGCGCGCCCGGAATTGATCACGCTGATCATCGCGGCCCACCCGCTGGCACAGTCGCTGGCCACGCCGCTGTGGGGCTCACTCAGCGACCGTATCGGGCGGCGACCTGTCTTGCTGGCGAGCATGCTGGGTCACGCGGTGTCCTACGCGATGCTTGGTTTTGCCGGCTCCCTGTGGATGCTGCTGCTCGCCCGGGCAGTGAGCGGCGCCACGTCGGCCAACATCTCGACGGCCTACGCCTACATTGCCGATGTGACCACCCCGGCACAACGCGCCCGCGCCATGGGCCGGGTATCGTCCGCCTTCGGACTGGGTTTCACTGTCGGTCCGGCATTGGGCGGACTGCTCGCCGGTGGCGATACGATCGCCGAAGCCAACCTGTTGCGACCCGCAATTGCCGCCGGACTGTTTTCATTCGCGGCGTTCCTCGCCATCTTTGCGTTTCTGCCGGAAACCCGCCAGCTCGCACCACCCTCCGCGCCCAGACCGGCAGGCAGCACCCTGTTTACCGAACTTCGGCATATCGCCCGCCGGCCCCTGGTTTCGCAAATGCTGGCCATGGCCACGGTCGTCCTGCTTTTCATGTCAGTGCGTGAATCCATCTTCACGCTGTGGGCCAATCACGTGCACGCGCTCAGCGCGCGGGCTATCGGTGGCATGCTGGCCTGGTCCGGGGGCCTGATCGCCCTCGTCCAGTTCTTCGGCATGGGCTGGCTGTCAAAGCGCTTCGGCGAGCTGAACCTGGTGAAGTTCGCCATCGTGTGCCTGATGGTGGGCTGGTTCGCCCTCACGCAGGCCACCGGCATTCCCACCCTGATAATGGCGATGACCATCGGAGCCTTCGGCACGGCCTTCTTCCAGTCCAGCATGCAGAGCCTGCTGTCCAAGCTGGCGGGCCCCACCGAAAGGGGCACTGTCCTTGGCGTGTACCAGTCGTCCACTTCCATGGCCCGCTTTGTGGGCCAGGCGGGTGCAGGCACCCTGTACGGGCAGCTCGGCACCAACTCACCTTTTCTGCTGGGCAGCCTCGCCATGCTGCCGGCATTCGCCATCGCGACGCGGATCGGGCGGCAAACTGCCGCATCCGCCGCCAACAAATCAGAGCCGCGCAACTGACGGCACAACCGTGCCCGTCGCGGTAGGCTACGCAAATGCTCAACTACACGCTGCGGCGGCTTGCCATCGCGATTCCAACGCTGTTCGTAATCGTTACCGCGGCATTTTTCCTGATGCGGGCGGCGCCCGGCGGCCCCTTCGATGCCGAGGCCGACCTTGAGCCCGAAGTGCTGGAAAACATCCGGGCTGCCTACGACCTCGACAAGCCGCTGCTGACCCAGTACGGCCTGTTCCTGTCACGAGCCGTCCGCGGCGAGTTCGGCCCGTCGCTGGTCTACAGGGACTTCAGCGTTACCGAGCTGATTGCCATCGGCTTGCCGGTGAGCGTCACGCTCGGGCTGCTGGCCAACCTGTTGGCCCTGGCGCTCGGTGGGCTCGGCGGCATCATCGCGGCCCTGCGCCAGAACAGCGTCCTTGATCATGTCCTGATGGGCTTCGCCATGACGGGCATCGCGCTCCCCGCCTTCGTCAGCGCGCCGATACTGGCGCTGTTCTTTGGCCTCTATCTCAGGCTCCTGCCAGTGGCGGGCTGGAACGACGGCGCCCTGCCAAACCTCGTGCTGCCGGTGGTCGCCCTCGCCCTGCCACAGATTGCGATCATTGCCCGACTGATGCGCGGCGGGATGCTGGAGGTCCTGCGCGCGAACTTTGTGCGCACGGCCCGCTCGCGGGGTCTTAAGGAATCCACCGTCGTGTTTCGCCACGTGCTGCCGTCAGCGCTGGTGCCACTGGTCGGCTACCTGGGGCCGGCTTTGGCCGGGATCATGACCGGTTCTTTGATCGTCGAACTGATCTTCAACCTGCCCGGCGTCGGCCGCTACTTCGTGCAGGGGGCACTGAACCGCGACTACCCGCTGGTGATGGGTATCGTGATCGTCTACGCGACCTTCATCATCCTGTTCAACCTGTTGTCCGACCTGGCCTATGCCGCGCTCGACCCGCGAGTGCGAAAGGCCTACCGCTGATGAGCGCACGACCGGACCTGCTGGGCTCCGGGGCGCTGGCGCGGGCTGCGCGCGGCGATTTGTCCCACTCACTCTGGCGCAAGGCCGGCCGGCGCTTCAGGCGCAACCGCGCGGCGATGTCGAGCGTGTATATCCTGATTGTGATCGCGCTCACTGCCATTGCCGTACCGATGTTCTGGCCGCACGGCATCGAGGACGCGTCGTGGGAAAGCATCCTCACGCCGCCGTCCACTACGAACTGGCACTGGTTCGGCACGGACGCCAATGGCCGCGACCTGTTTGTTCGCACCTTCTATGGCGGACGGATCTCGCTGACGATCGGCTTGCTGACCACCGTCGTGGCGCTGTCAATCGGCGTGGTGTACGGCGCCGTCGCCGGCTATGTGGGCGGCCGTACCGACGGATGGATGATGCGGTTCGTCGACGTGCTGTACTCGCTGCCGCTAATCTTCTTCATCATCATTCTGGTCACCATCTTTGGCCGGAACATTTTCCTGGTGTTCGTCGCCATCGGCGCCGTCGAATGGCTGACCATGTCCCGCATCGTCCGGGGCCAGACACTCTCGGTTAAATCCCGCGAGTACGTCGAATCGGCCGTGGCCATCGGCCTCTCCCGCGGGAAGATTCTCCGCCGCTACATCATCCCGAATGTGCTCGGACCGGTGATCGTCTACGTCACGCTCCTGATTCCGATCAATATCATTGTCGAGAGCTACCTGTCGTTCCTGGGTCTCGGCGTGCAGGAACCCCTCACCAGCTGGGGCTTGCTGATCTCGCAGGGCGCCGGCCAGCTGGACGGGGCACCCTGGCTGATCTTCTTCCCCGCCACCTTCCTCGCCGTCACGATGTTCTGCTTCAACTTCATCGGCGACGGGCTGCGCGACGCGCTCGATCCCCGGGATCGGTAGAAGGATCGCCAGTCAGTGACATCGAAGGGCATGACGCCGGTCGTTGAGTGTCGTCAACTCAATGTCAGCTTCCAGACCGACGGGGGCCAGGTCACCGCCGTGACCGACCTGGATTTCACGCTGCATGCCGGCGAATGCCTGGGCGTGGTCGGCGAATCGGGCTCGGGCAAGAGCCAGACATTCCTCGCGATGTTCGGCCTGCTGGCCGCCAATGGCCGGGCTACCGGCAGCGTCCGTTACCGCAACACGGAACTGCTGAACGCGCCCCGGTCCGTTCTTGAGGGGCTCCGCGGCAACCGCCTCGCGATGGTCTTCCAGGACGCCCTCTCCGGGCTGACGCCGACCATGCGCGTCGGCGACCAGATGGCCGAGGTGCTGATGCGTCACCAGGGCCTGTCCCGGCGAGCCGCACGAAGCCGAATCGTCGAAGCGCTCGAAGTTGTAAGGATTGCGGACCCCGAGCGCCGGTATGCCGCCTATCCGTTCGAGATGTCCGGCGGCATGCGCCAGAGGGTAATGATCGCGATGGCCACCCTGTGCAAGCCGGAAGTCCTGATCGCCGACGAGCCGACGACGGCCCTGGATGTCACTGTGCAGGCGCAGGTTCTCCGGCTGCTTGACGGACTCAAGCGACACACGGGCACGTCGCTGGTGCTGATCACGCACGATCTCGGCGTCGTGGCGGGACTCTGCGACCGGGTGCTCATCATGTATGGCGGCCGGGCGGTCGAGTACGGCCCGGTGCGCGAAATCTTCCGGCAGCCGGCCCACCCCTACACGCAGGCGCTCCTGCGCTCCATGCCGAGCCTGCTCATCGATCCGGCCCGCGACCTGCCGGTGATCCCGGGCCAGCCCCCGGATCTGGAGAATCTGCCGCCGGGCTGTGCCTTCGCCAGCCGCTGCAACTACACCGTGGAACAGTGCCGCGTCGAGCGGCCCGAACTTCGCGCCATCAATGCCAGCCAGGCGCGTGCCTGCCACTTCGAGCCGGCGCAACTTCACGCGCACCGGGACAAGGCCCCCGCATGACCGCGTTGCTCACTGTCGAACACCTCTCGGTGCACTACACGCTGCCCGGTGACGGACTGTTCCGCCGGCGGCCGCTCACCTTAAAGGCCGTGGATGATGTGAGCTTCGAACTCGGCGCCGGCGAGACCCTGGGCGTGGTCGGCGAAACCGGCTGTGGCAAGTCCTCGCTCGGCAAGGGAGTTCTGCAACTGGTCCGTCCGGCAGCGGGCCGCGTGCTGTGGGAAGGCCAGGACCTGTGCACGCTGCCGCCCGCCGAAATGAAACGCTGCCGCAAGGACCTGCAGATCATTTTCCAGGATCCGCTGTCGAGCCTGAACCCGCGCATGACGATCGGCGAGATCGTGGCCGAGCCGCTGGAAGTGCATTACCCGGAACTTGGACGGGACGAGCGCGACCGCCGCGTCGACGAGATGCTGGAGCGCGTCGGGCTGCGGCCTGAGATGCGCAACCGCTACCCGAACGAGTTCAGCGGCGGCCAGTGCCAGCGGATCAGCATTGCGCGCGCGATGATTGCTCGGCCAAAAGTCATTGTCTGCGACGAGCCCGTGAGTTCACTCGACGTGTCGATCCAGGCACAGATCTGCAACTTGCTGCGCGACCTCCAGCGCGATACCGGCATCGCGCTGCTGTTCATCAGCCACGACCTGTCGATCGTGCGCTACATGAGTCACCACGTTCTGGTGATGTACCTTGGCCGCGCCGTCGAGTACGGTCGACGGGAAGACTATTTCGCTTCGCCACGACACCCCTACAGCCAGGCGCTGATCAGCGCGGTGCCGCAGCCCGACCCGGACGTGGCCGCTAGTGCACGCCCGCTGGTTCTCGATGGTGAACTGCCCTCACCCATCAATCCGCCGAGCGGCTGCGTCTTTCGCACCCGCTGCCCGCTTGTCGTACCCGGCTGCATCACCCGGCAACCGCTGCTCGAGGAGGCAGGGCCCGGCCACCGCGTCGCCTGCCATCGCTGGCGGGAAACCGGATCCGGCAATTCGTCCGGTTAGACTTAAGCGCATCACCCCGGAGAGTCCCCCATGGCCGAACTGCGCTGCTACATGATCGTGCTGGCCGAGCTCACGGATCGCGAACGTTTCCTTAAGGGCTATGCCCGCCTGGTACCCGACCTGGTCAGCCAGTTTGGCGGCCGCTACCTCATCCGCGGGGCAGGCGGCCTGTTCGTGGAGGGTGGCTGGTGCGACAGTCCGAGCGCGCTGGTGTCCGAGTGGCCCAGCCGCGAGCAGGCCCTGCGCTTCTGGAATTCACCCGAGTACGCTGCCGCGAAAAAACTGAGGGAAGGTACGGGCCGCTTCCAGGTCCTGCTGATCGACTCGCCCGCGCTCCCTGCCATGCCCCCGGCCTAGCGTCGCCAGATTCCTGATGCAAAAAATCGACGTCATTTGCGGCGACATCACCACGCTCGCAGTGGACGCGATCGTTAACGCGGCCAACGAGCAGATGCTGGGCGGCGATGGCGTTGACGGGGCCATACACCGGGCAGCCGGCCCGGAACTGCTGGACGCCTGCCGTGCCCTGCCGGAGGTAGCGGCCGGTGTGCGCTGCCCGACGGGCGAAGCCCGCATCACGCCGGGGTTCCGCCTCAATGCCCGACACGTCATCCACACCGTCGGGCCGGTGTGGCGAGGCGGCACTGAAGGTGAAGCGCGCCTGCTGGCCGCCGCCTACCGCAACAGCCTGAACCTGGCGCGGGAACACCGGCTGAGCTCGATCGCGTTCCCGGCGATCAGCTGCGGCGTGTACGGCTATCCCGTTTCCCGCGCCGCCAGCATTGCCGTGCGAACCATCCTGGTCTTTCTGGCCGGTGATGAGGTGCTGGAACAAGTGCAACTGGTGGCGTTCAGCCCCGGGATTTCCGAAGCGCTTGAAAACGCACTGCGGGCACCTCTGCAATAACTCATGCCTTACCTCCGGCCACTGCTGCCGCTACTTGCGCTCCATACGCTGGCACCTGCGCCTGTCGCCTGTACAAGCCCGTTTTTACCCAGTACCGTGCGCGTTACGCGCTTGGGGCGCTACATCAATCGACGATGTCTTCTCGTGGGGGGGGTGGACAAATCATGCTGAAGGCCCGAACGAAACTGACGCCAACCAGTACGCGCACGCGCGAGCAACTGATCCTGGCCGGGGAACGGCTCTTTGCCGAGCAGGGAATCGACAATGTCTCGCTGCGACAGATCAACGCAGAGGCTGGCCAGCGTAACTCCTCCGCCTCCCATTACCACTTCGGGTCGAAGGAATCACTGGTCACGGCAATTTCCGACTACCGTTTCGAGCATCTCAACGAGCGGCGAAACGCCATGCTGGCGGCACTGTCACCAACGGTAGAGCCGCATCCCGTGAGGACCCTGATAGAAGTGCTGGTCTACCCAATCGTCGAGGAAATCGACAACAGTGAAGGCGGCGAAAACTTCATCCGCTTCATTTCACAGGTTCTCGGCCACCCGACGATAAGCCTGATTGGCATGTGGCGCAGCCAGTTCGACGGCAGTGTCGGCCAGGTTTACTACGCTCTGCGGGCGGCATTGCCCGAAATTCCGGATGAGGTTTTTGGCCCCCGCTTCGGGTTGATGTGGATGCTGGCCGTTAACGGGCTCGCCGACCGGCAGCGGCTGGGTGAGGTCGCCAAGAACACGCTCGCGTTTTCCCTGCCGGTGCTGTTCATCACCAACCTGGTGGATTCCCTGAGTGGCCTCATCTCGGCGCCGGTGTCTGCGTCGACACTGACAGAGATCCACGAGTTGCGCGCCAGGGGCGAGCGCCGCTCCTGATGCCGGGCCCGGAAACCTCCGGGGCAGCGCGCACCGTTCGCATTGGCCCGTTCTGGTTCGCGCCAGGCTGGTCGCGCGGCAACGCCACCACGGTCTGGTTTGCGTCGTTTTTCACGATCGGCCTTGCCGCTTTCATGAGTTTCCTGCAGCCCTACCTGTTGAATGAGGTGCTGCATGTCCCGGTGGCCGAGCAGGGCCGGCTCACCGGCAACCTGGGCTTCCTGCAGGAAGTGGTCGTGATCGCCCTGGCCGGCGTGGTCGGTGCGTGGTCCGACCGCGTCGGGCGGCGGCGGGTCTACTGCCTGGGCTTCGGCCTGATGGCTGCCGGGCTGGTCATTTACCCGTTCGCGAGCAACCAGACCGAGCTGGTGCTGTTCCGGATCGCCTTCGCGATGGGCATCGCAATCGCCCCGCTGATGCTGAGCGCCTGCGTCGTGGATGCCAGCCAGGAAAAGTCCCGCGGCAAGTGGGTGGCTTCCAATAACCTGCTGCAGGGCCTCGGCGTGGTGGCGATGGCCGTGGGCCTCGCCAACCTGCCCCTGTGGTTCGCGGGTCGGGGGGCCGACGCCGTCAGCGCCGGGCGCTACGCCTACTGGACGGCTGCAGCGATCGCCGTGCTCGCCGCCGGGGTGATGGCCGTGGGCCTGCCCCGCACCATTCCGCGGCCGGCCGCACCGGGCCAGCCGAGCCTGTGGGCCAGCATCGGCCGCGCTGCCCGGTTGGGCGCCGCCAACCCACGCCTGGCCATCGCCTACGGCGGCGCGTTCATCGGACGCGGCGACTTCGTCGTTGTGGGCGCGTTCTTTTCGCTCTGGATCACGCAGGCCGGCATTGCCTCCGGCCTGTCGCCCGCGGCGAGCCTGGCACGCGCGGGCATGTATTTCGGCATCCTGCAATTGGCCGGAATGGCCTGGGCCTTCTTCATGGGCATGATCGCTGACCGCGTCAACCGCGTGACAGGGGTTTGCATCGCCTACGGTCTGGCCGCCGGAAGCTACCTGCTTCTGGGGCAGGTTGATGACCCGTTCGGCGACGGATTCCTGCCCATCGTCATCCTCGTTGGCATCGGCGAGATCAGCGTGATCGTGGCCACCGGCGCCCTGCTCGGCCAGGAAGCACCACTGGAAGAGCGCGGCCCTGTCGTTGGCCTGTTCAATGCCTCCGGTGGGCTCGGCATCCTGTTTGCGACGGCCGCCGGCGGGTATGTATTCGATCGCTTCGGACCGACCGCGCCGTTTACCATGATGGCCGTGCTGAATGCCGCTCTGCTGATAGCCGCAATTGCAGTGCGCCGCTCCGCCCCGGCTCGCGCTGCACCACACGTAAACAATTGACAGGAGTACCACCGGATGAAACTGCGCAAGCTAGGCACCTCGGACCTTCGCATCTCCTCGATCGGCGTCGGTTGCATGAATCTTGGTCCCATGTGCGACCAGGCGACTGCCGACGCCATCGTGAGTACGGCCTTCGACCTCGGCGTTAATTTTTTCGATGTCGCCGATATCTATGGCGGCACGATGGGCCGGTCGGAGGCAATGCTGGGCAAGGCGCTGGGCGCACGGCGCCCCGATGTTATTGTGGCCACCAAGTTCGGTGCGAAGGCCGGCGGCCAGGGCGGCGCCGGCAGCGGTGGTGGTTCGGCGGACTACATCGCGACAGCGATTGAGGCCAGCCTGACGAGCCTCGGGACGGACTACATCGACCTGTACCAGCATCACTTCCCGGACGCGGGCACACCCCTCGAGGAAACCCTGCGCGCGCTCGAGGCCCTCGTTGAACAAGGCAAGGTCCGCTACATCGGCTGCTCCAACTACAGTGGCGCGCTGCTCAATGCAGCCTTTGAAACCACGACGAAGCAGAAGCTGTCGCCCTTCGTCTCCGCGCAGAATCGTTACAGCCTGCTGACGAGGGACATCGAGCAGGACCTGGTGCCTGCCTGCCTGGCCCACGATGTCGGTGTGCTCCCCTACTTTCCGCTGGAAAGCGGCCTTTTGTCCGGCAAGTACCGACTGGGACAGGCGCTGCCGCCGGA
This sequence comes from Gammaproteobacteria bacterium, assembly GCA_032122615.1. Lineage (GTDB taxonomy): Bacteria > Pseudomonadota > Gammaproteobacteria > Steroidobacterales > SHZI01. The sequence continues at coordinate 13,011 of JAQBGF010000077.1, forward strand.
TTCGCGCTTTGCGAAGTGGCGCGGCGGCGGGAGCTTTGCCACCGAATCGGGCTACGCGATCGTCGGGAAACTTGAGGAGTACGGGAAGGGAATCGGCCGCAGCGTGCTCGACCTGTCGATCGGCTGGCTGGCCGAACAGCCGGCCATCGCGAGCGTCATCGCGGGTGTTACCAAACCCTCACAACTGGAGCAGAACGTTGCTGCCGGCAGCTGGAACCCGACGGCCGAACAGCTGGCGGCCATCCGGGCCATCGCCCAAGAATAGAAGCGGTAGTGCAAGACGACTAGCCATGGCCAGCCTGCTCGCTGGCCGCTTTCCGGAACGGCGCAAGTGCGGCCCACAACGCCACCGCCGCGATCGGCACACTGATGCAGTTGACGAGCGCCATCGACTTGCCGACAGCCAGCGGATCGCCAAAGACCAGGTCCGTAATGACGCCAACAGCCGTCGGACCGACACCGGCAGTGACCAGATTGAGCGCGAGCATCCAGGTGGCGGAAATCTGCGCGCGCATCTGGTTGGGCGCCACCAACTGAGGGGCAGCCGGCGCCATCGCCATCGAGAGGCTGGCGAAAAAGACGAAGGGGCCGAACAGGGCAAGGACGAGTGTCGGGTCCGTCATCGTCGTGGCCACGGCACTGAGCGGCCACAACCCGGCTGCGGCAACCAGCGCGACCCGCAATGGGGCATCGTGGTAACCGCGTCGCTGCAGGAAGTCGGCGAACCAGCCGCCCGCGTAGACGCCGAGCGGGGACAGGATCACCAGGATCCCACCGAGGCGCATTGCTGCCTGCGGCGGTGTAAAGGCCAGCACGCGCGTGAAGTACACGAAAGCCCAGGTCACGATGGTCGTGATCGGCACGGCCAGCAGCGCGAAGCCGATGAAATGCAGGACGAAAACGCGCCAACGTTCGAGGGCGTAGCGAAAGACGGTGCCGAGCGGAATGCCGGCGACATGCCCGGCCAGCTTGCCGCGCCGGGCCGGCTCGCGCACGGTGAACATCAACAGGGCAACCAGCACGCCAGGCAGGCCGACGATGAAGAACACCGCCTGCCACGGCTGCACACTGCCCACCAGTGGCAACGACAGATCACCCGCCTTCGTAACGGCCTGGATCACCAGACCGCCAACGAGAAACGACAGGCCCGCACCAAAGAAGGCGCCAGACTGGTAGATGCCTATGGCGCGGCCGAGCTTCTCGCGTGGAAAGTAGTCCGCGATCATGGAATAGGCTGCCGGTGACAGGGCCGCCTGACCCACCCCGACGCCAACCCGGGCCAGAAAAAGTTCGAGAAAGTTGCGGGCCAGCCCGCACACCGCGGTCATCAGGCTCCACAGGAAAATTCCCCAACCGATGATTGCGCGGCGGCTGAAGCGGTCGGCCATCCGGCCGATCGGCAAGCCCACGGTGGCGTAGAACACCGCGAACGCCAGGCCCTGCAGCCAGCCAATCTGGGTGTCAGAGAGCCCGAGGTCTTGCTTCAGGGGCTCGACCAGCATCGCAATAATGATCCGGTCGATAAAGGAGAAGATGAAGGCGATGACGAGAATGACAACCACATACCACGCGAGCCCGGACGATGGCCACGGCGCCGTGGTCGCCTGCGGCTCGCGCGACGGACTTTGGCCCTGCATGTGATTCCCCCGAAGTGCGGCGGGAGGATAGCGACTCACGCAGGTAAGGCCAAGCCGGCGCTCCAGGTGGATACGGCCAGCCACCAGCAGGCGGCCAGGAGCAGCAGTGCGCCGACCCCGGAAATCACCTGCACACGATGTGAC
>JAQBGF010000078.1:0-3047 GCA_032122615.1 Gammaproteobacteria bacterium
GCCAGCTGCTGCTGGTCGTCTTGCTCGGTTTGTCCGCCGTTGTCGCCATGGCCGCGGACGAATCAGCGCCACAACCGACGGTACTGATCACCGGCGCCAACCGTGGCATCGGCCTCGAATTCACCCGCCAGTACGCCGCCCGGGGCTGGGCCGTGATCGCGACGACCCGCCGGCCCAATGCGGCAACGGAACTACGCCAGCTTGCCGCGAACCGGCCGAACGTGATCATCGACCGGCTCGATATCACCAGCGAATCGGAAGTGGCCGCGCTCGCCGCAAAGTATCGGAACCGACCCATCGACCTGCTGATCAACAACGCAGCGCTGCTGGAAAAGCTGGACGCTCAGCTGCTCGGTGAGCTTGACTACGAACTGTTCAACCGGACATTTGCCATCAACGCCATCGGGCCGATGCGAGTGTCCGAAGCCCTGCTAGAGAACGTAGCGGCCAGCGACCAGAAAAAGATCATCACGCTATCCAGCGCGGCAGGCTCCCACGGCCTGCTGAACCCACCAGCCAATCTGTACCCGTACCGGGCCAGCAAGGCGGCGCTCAATTTTCTGATGCACAACCTGGCGCTCGACGTGGCGAAGCGCGGGATTATTGTCGGGTTGCTCAATCCCGGCCTGGTGGACACGCGGGGTGTGTTGAACCTGAAGCCGGGCGAATCGCCGCCGGAGGAGTTTGCCGCGCTGATGCCGCTGATCCGTGCGGGAAAAATCCAGCTGATCACGCCGGAAGAGTCCGTGAAGGCAATGCTGGAGCTGATCGACGGCCTTACGCCGGCCCGGTCGGGCGTGTTCCTGAACTACGACGGTCAGACGCTGCCCTGGTAGGTGCGCCTTTGGCGAGCCAGCCTATGCGCGCGCCCCTGGTGCGCTACGACGCCTGGAATTCGTGTTTGCAGACCGGACAGTCCGGCGCCTTCATCAACGGGCCGTAGAGCCTGGCATCCAGTGCGGCTGACCAGAACCAGCGGTTGCTGCACTTCGGACAGACGATGTACCAGACCCCGAAGGCATAGCCCACTACAACGAGAATCGTGCCGAGCGTCCAGGAGATCCGAAACCCTTCCCACAACGGCGCAAAGCTACCGACCAGCATCAGCATGATCGCGACCGCCAGCTTCCAGAACTGGCCCGTCCGGGTTACTACAGAATTTACAAACATTCAGCCCCCTGCCAAAACTCGTTTCGTCGCCACGGGCAGCCGCTTGATTGCCGCCTCCCGCCGAAGTGCCGCACCACGATCCGCTGCCGGCTCCTGGTGCACCAGCGTAACCGGACGTCGGGCCCGGGTGTAGGCCGCGCCGCTTCCCGAATTGTGCTGGGCAATACGCTGGCCAACGTCCCTCGCAATACCGGTATAGAGCGACTGGTCGTTGCACCTGACAATATAGACGTACCAGGTCGCGTCAGCTGCGATGGCCGTCACCATACGATCGTTACGGGCCCGGTGTTTGCAGGGGTCAACGGTCAAAGGGGTTTGCGAAAGCGCAGCGTGAAGCGATCGCTCTCGCCGATGGCGGTGTACTTGCCCTTGTCTGTCTCGCCTTCCCGGTAGGTTGGCGGCAGGGTCCACACGCCCTTCTCATAATCCGTGGTGTCCCTGGGATTCGCGTTGATTTCGGAACTGGCTTCCAGTACGAAGCCGGCTTTCTTCGCCAGTTCGATGGCGTAGTCCTCGCGCACGTAACCGGAGGCCGCTTTCGGATCCTGCGGAACCCCGGTCCTGGCCCGGTGTTCAACGACGCCGAGAACACCCCCCGGCTTCAGGGCAGCATACATGGCGGCAAATGCTGTATCAGCGTTGCCGCCACCCATCCAGTTATGGATGTTGCGGAAGGTCAGGACCATGTCAGCCGTGCCCGCGGGCGCGATGGCAGTCTTGTCCGGGAACGACAACACGGTCATTTCGGTACCTGCGTACAGATCCGGACTCGCAGCCAGCTTGTCGCTGAACGCCTTGATGCCACGCTGGATGAATTCAATCTTCGATTCCGGATCCCAGCCCGCTGCGTAATATTTGCCACCCTTGCTGAGATAGGGCCCTAAGATTTCCGAATACCAGCCCATTGATGGCCAGACTTCCACGACCTGCATGTTGGCCTTCAGGCCAAAAAAGGTGAGTGTCTCGGCCGGGTGCCGGAACGGGTCTCGTGCCCTGTTTTCCGCGGACCGGTGGTCGCCGGCAATGACGGCCGACAGAGCGGGATCCACGCCCGCCGCCGCCGCGCCGGCGCCGGTCGTCATGATTAGTCCCAAAGCGAGAAAGGCAGCTATTAAACGTCGCACAGCACTACTCCGCGTGGCCGAAGATCAGCGGCGAGCTTAGCGGAAGATGTGCTGCTCAGGCAAAAGCGTGGTCGCGAATGCGCGCAATCTTGGCGGTCTGCGGCAGGCGGTAGAAGGTTCGCAGCTCGCGGAGCAGTTCTGGTGTGAAGGACATGACCGGAAAACGCGATTCCAGGTTCGCGCAGTAGCGGCTGGCGAGCGCCGTCGCTACCTGATAGCGATCCAGCTCCTCCGGCGCCAGCTGCGGATCGAACGCCGGATCATCGAACAGGCGCGTCAGCAACGACTTGCCGAGGGTAGTCGCGGGCAGATCCTGGAGTAGCAGGCGCGTGCTGACGTATTTGTCCACCTCGGCCTGCAATTCGAGTTCGAGCAGCGTTACGGGCTTGTCGAAGCCAGCGTTCCACACCAGGTAGTGAAAATGGCTCACGCCCTCAAGCGCCGTCCAGAAATCAGCCAGGTTCTCCCGGGAAAGATGCTCGCTGGGATCGGCGGCGGCCAGCCGCGCGAGTACACCGTGATCAACGAACAGGGCAAGATCGACTGCGCCGTCGCCTTCAACGACGATAAGTTGCTCGTCGCTGGCCCGACCCGGGGAACCAGCGGTCAACCCGGCGAGAATGTCGCGGTCGGTGACGAGGTAGTCCCGTACGTCCTGCTCTAACCCGGTGTCGTAAAGCCGCTCGAGTTGGCCTTGCATTGCCCGGAGCAATTCCGGAGATGCGGCACCCACGCGCTAGTGCTCCCGGATGC